>JAZNQA010000107.1:0-18183 GCA_045589915.1 Candidatus Enterenecus sp. | reverse complement strand
CATGGTGGCCCGCTCCAGCTCCAGCCGCTCCGGCCGCTCCTCCAGCAGGGACCAGATGAGCGTCTCCATCAAATTCTGGATGGGCAGGCTGTCCGCCACATCGTACATCAGCCACGCAGGCTGGCGGGAGGCCCGCAGCACCGAGAACAGGAAGCGGGCAAGCTGGCTCTGCCCGTCGGCAAAGTCGAAGGCCACATCAAAAAATTCCGGCAGAATGAGCAGATTCACCGCCAGTGCATCGGGATCAGCCAGATAGACCTCGTGGGTCATGCCCTGATTGAGGAACATCAGCCCCCCCTCGTTGAGAAAGACCTCCCTGCCGTCCCCCAGCACATGGCGGGTGGCACCCCGGCACATATACACCATTTCCAGATAGTTGTGGGTATGCCGGGGGAAATGCCCCACCCGCACATGGGGGCGCAGACGGATGAGCCGCCCCTGCCCCAGCAGGCGGGTGCTGTCCACCCGTGGGCGCCCTGCGGCACTGTATACCGTCCAGTCGATCTCGCCGCCGTTGTCCTGCAAGAGAAGTTCCTCCTCCGTCAGCGCCGACAGCTTTTCCAGAAGCTCCTGCCGCATACCATCACCTCACCTTTCATGCTATCAGACCGCCTCTCCCCCGTCAATGAAAATCTGCAACTCACGACAGTCTTTTTGCTATTGGCGGCATTGTGGACGGGACTGATTTTCTGATATGTTTAGCGTGATATGATATTGGAAGGTGAGTCTATGAGCAAATACTATCTTGCAATCGACATCGGCGCATCCTCCGGCCGCCACATCCTCGGCCACATGGAGGAGGATAACCTCGTTCTGGAGGAGATCTATCGCTTCCCCAACAATCTGGTGGAGCGGGGCGGTCACCTGTGCTGGGACATGGACGCCCTGTACGGCCATGTGCTGGCCGGCCTGAAGGAGTGCAAGGCACTGGGAAAGATCCCCGTCAGCCTGGGTATCGACACCTGGGCGGTGGACTTCGTCCTGCTGGACAGGGAAAACCACATCATCGGGGACACCGTGGCCTACCGTGACGGGCGCACCGAGGGCATGGACCGGAAGGTGGAGGAGGTCATCTCCTTTGCCGACCTGTATGAGCGCACCGGCATCCAGAAGCAGCCCTTCAACACCATCTACCAGCTCATGGCGGTGGGGAAGGACACGCTGGAGCAGGCCGACCGGATGATGATGATCCCCGACTATCTCCACTGGCTGCTCACCGGAGTGCAGAAGTTTGACTACACCAACGCCAGCTCCACCGGCCTGCTGGACGCCGCCGCCAAGACGTGGGACGGCGAGCTGCTGGATCGGCTGGGCTATCCCCGCAAGCTGTTCCCGGAGCTGTCCATGCCGGGCACCGTGGTGGGCGAGCTGTCCCCCGCCGTGGCAGCCGAGGTGGGCTTCACCTCCACCGTGGTGCTCCCCGCCACCCACGACACCGGCTCCGCCTTCCTCGCCGTCCCCGCCAAGGACGACAACGCCGTTTACCTCTCCAGCGGCACCTGGTCGCTGCTGGGCGTGGAGAACCGGGAGCCCATCACCACCCCCGCCAGCATGGCCGCCAACTTCACCAACGAGGGCGGCTATGAGTACCGCTACCGCTACCTCAAGAACATCATGGGTCTGTGGATGATCCAGTCCATCCGCCGTGAGCTGGGCGGGGAGCTCTCCTTCCAGGAGCTCATCGACAGCGCCGAGGCCTCCGGCTACCAGGGCATCATCGACGTGAACGCCCCTGAGTTCCTCGCTCCTGAGAGCATGGTGGCGGCGGTGAACGCCCGCTGCGCTCTGGAGGGTCAGCCCGTGCCCCAAACTTCCGCCGAGACCCTCTCCTGCGTCTATCAGAGCCTTGCCGTGTGCTACGCCAACGCCATCAAGGAGCTGGAGGGGCTCACCGGCAAGACCTATACCAGCATCAACATCGTGGGTGGCGGCGCCAACGCCGATTACCTGAACCGCCTCACCGCCACGGCCTCCGGCCTGCCGGTATACGCCGGCCCCACCGAGGGCACCGCCCTCGGCAACCTGATGGCCCAGATGCTGGCCGACCACACATTCCAGTCGGTAGAGGCGGCCCGTGAGACCGTCCGCCGCAGTTTCAATATCAAGGAGGTACAACCATGAGCTATTTGGAAGCCAAAGCAAAGTACGCTGCCCTTGGCATCGACACCGATGCCGCCATCGCCGCCCTGAAGACCGTCCCCGTGTCCCTGCACTGCTGGCAGGGTGACGACGTGGGCGGCTTCGACCAGAAGGAAAAAGCCCTCACCGGCGGCATCCAGACCACCGGCAACTACCCCGGCAAGGCCACCACCCCCGAGGAGCTGATGGCCGACATTGACAAGGTGCTGGCCCTGTGCCCCGGTACCAAAAAGATGAACCTTCACGCCAGCTATGCCATCTTCGACGAGGAGAACGGCGGCTGGGTGGACCGTGACAAGCTGGAGCCCAAGCACTTCAAGAAGTGGGTGGACTTCTGCAAGGAGCGTGGTCTGGGCTGCGACTTCAACCCCACCTTCTTCTCCCACCCCAAGTGCGATCCCCTCACCCTGTCCTCCGCCAATGAGGAGACCCGCAAGTTCTGGATCGAGCACGGCAAGGCCTGTATCCGCATCTCCCAGTATCTGGCCGAGGAGCTGGGTCAGCCCTGCGTCATGAACATCTGGACCGGCGACGGCTTTAAGGACATCCCCGCCGACCGCATGGGCCCCCGTATGCGCTACAAGGACTCCATCGACCAGATCCTGTCCGAGTCCTACGACTTCAACATGGTCAAGCCCTGCGTGGAGTCCAAGGTGTTCGGCATCGGCGTGGAGGCCTACACCGTGGGCAGTGCCGAGTTCTCCCTGAGCTACGCCGCCGCCAACATGGATAAGTGCATCCCCCTGATGGACAACGGCCACTATCACCCCACCGAGGTGGTGTCCGACAAGATCCCCGCCCTGCTCACCTTCTTCCCCGAGATCGCCCTCCACGTCACCCGCCCCATCCGCTGGGACTCCGACCATGTGGTGCTGCTGGACGACGAGACCCGTGAGATCGCCAAGGAGATCGTCCGCTGCGGCGGTCTGGGCGGCAGCGTGAAGCTGGCTCTGGACTACTTTGATGCCTCCATCAACCGCATCGCCGCCTGGACTGTGGGCTTCCGCAACTTCCAGAAGGCTCTGCTGGAGGCTCTGGTCATCCCCCACGACACCTTCAAGGCCCTGCAGGACAGCGGCAACCACACCGAGCTGATGGTCATGCAGGAGGAGATGAAGACCATGCCCTTCGGCGAGATCTGGGAGGAGTACTGCCGTCAGTGCGGCGCCCCGCTGGACGGCCAGTGGTTCTCCGTGGTGAAGGAGTATGAGGCCGAGGTTCTGAGCAAGAGAGGTTGAGGCATATGAAAGGTATCATGAACGCACCCTTCCTCATGGAAATGGTGCACACGACCACCAATATGTACCGGCTGGGCTGGGATGAGCGCAACGGCGGCAACATCAGCCTGATGCTCAATGAAAGCGAAGTGACCCCCTATCTGGATGTGAACACCATCCTGCGCAAGATTCCCACCGGCTTCCACGCCCCCAGTCTGGTGGGCAAGTACTTCCTGGTCACCGGCACGGGCAAGTACTTCAAGAACGTGGAGTTTGACCCCGCCGCCAACCTCGGCCTGTTCCGCATCGCTGAGGACGGCGCCACCGCCGAGCTGCTGTGGGGCTACACCGACGGCGGCCGCTTCACCAGCGAGCTGCCCGCCCACCTGATGAGCCATGTGGAGCGCCTGAAGGTGGATCCCCGCAACCGTGTGGTGATGCACTGCCACCCCGCCAACCTGCTGGCCATGACCTATGTTCACGATCTGGACGAGCGGGCCTTCACCCGCACCCTGTGGCAGATGTGCACCGAGTGCATCGTGGTTTTCCCCGACGGCGTGAGCGTGCTGCCCTGGATGCTGTGCGGCACCGACGAGATCGGCCGTGCCACCGCCGAGAAGATGCGGGAGTCCCGTCTGGTCATGTGGACCCACCACGGCATTTTCGGCGCAGGCAACGATCTGGACGAGACCTTCGGCCTCATCGAGACCGCCGAGGAAGCTGCCGAGATCTACCTGAAGATCGCCCACCTGCCCCTGAAGCAGACCATCACCGACGAGCAGCTCCACCTGCTGGAGAAGCGCTTCGGCGTGAAGGCACGGGAAGGTTTCCTGGATTAAATGCAAAGACACCGCCCACCGGCATAGCCGGTGGGCGGTGTTGTTTGTTTGAACAAAACTTGGACATACTACCACCATCCATAAATACGGAGGGATCACCTATGTCCGAGCGCTATCACAACTACACCGTGGGCAATGTGGACTTTATGAAGAGCGAGACCCGGGAAAACCTGATGCGGGCCTTCGCCGGGGAAAGTCAGGCCCGCAACCGCTACACCTTTGCTTCCTCTCTGGCCCGTGCCCATGCCCTGCCCGTCATCGCCAGAGTGTTCGACTTCACCGCCGAGCAGGAACGGGCCCACGCCAAGGTGTTCTATGACCTGCTCAAAACCTGCTCCGGGCAGACCATCAACATCGACGGCAGCTACCCCGTGGACATCTACTCTGACCTGCTGGGGCACCTCAGCGCCGCCCGCCACAACGAGTATCAGGAGTGGGAGCAGGACTACGCCGCCTTTTCCCGCATTGCCGCCGAGGAGGGCTTCGAGCTCATCGGCCAGCAGTTCGACATGATCGCCAACATTGAAAAATCCCACGGCGACCGCTTTGCCCGCTTTGCCGAGCTCATGGAGCAGGACCGACTGTTTGACAACGGCGAGGAGACGGCGTGGCTCTGCCTGAACTGCGGACAAATCATCCACGCTTCCATGGCTCCACGGGAGTGCCTTGTGTGCCGCCACGGACAGGGGTATTTTGTCCGGCTGGACATGGCGCCGGTGCTGTTCTGATCGGCGGCACAGGCAGAATGACCCCAGCCGCAAATAGCCCTTTCCAAATGTCCCCGCCGTTGGTATAATAGGCTCACTACCAATGGGAGGTACCACCATGAAGCCTGTCGCCCGCATTTGTTCCGACTTTCCCACCAAGTTCGGCATCCCCCGTCAGTCGGGGCTGGTGGATTCCCTGTCCGCCACGGTGGTGTTCGAGCCGGAGTTTCGTGACCCGGAAGCTTTGCGGGGCATCGAGGGCTTCTCCCACCTGTGGCTCATCTGGGAGTTTTCCGAGGCAAAACGGGAGAGCTGGTCGCCCACGGTGCGGCCGCCCCGGCTGGGGGGCAATACCCGCATGGGGGTGTTCGCCACCCGCTCCCCCTTCCGCCCCAATCCCATCGGCCTGTCCTGTGTGCGGCTGGAGGGAGTGGAGGTCACTTCGGATCGGGGGACGGTGCTCCATGTGGCGGGAGCCGACCTGATGGACGGCACCCCCATTCTGGACATCAAGCCCTATGTCCCCTACGCCGACTGCCACCCCGACGCCGCCGAGGGCTTCACCGCTCCGGGGCAGGACTATCTGCTGGAGGTGGACATCCCGGCGGAGCTGCTGGAGCGTGTGCCGGAGGAGCGCCGGGCCGCCCTGCGGGGGGTACTGGCACAGGATCCCCGCCCCTCCTATCAGCGTGATCCGAAGCGGGTATACGGCTTCGGCTTTGCCGGACTGGAGGTGCGCTTCACCGTGGAGGGCAGCCTCCTGCGGGTGCAAGATATTACGAAAGCATGAAAACAGCCGGTTGCATCGTGCGATGCAACCGGCTGTTGTTTTTTGCTTTTACCGATCCGCCAGAGATGTATAGGTCTGCTTGGGGGCAATGGCCTTATAGGCGGGGCGGATGATGCGGCCGGAGGAGCAGTAGATCTCCTCCACCCGGTGGGCGCACCAGCCCACCACACGGGCGATGGCAAACAGGGGGGTATACAGCTCGGGGGGGATACCCATCATCTTGTACACCAGGCCGGAGTACATATCCACGTTGGCGCAGATGACCTTGTCCTGACCGGTGACCCTGCGGAACACCTCAGGGGACAGGCGCTCCACCGACTCGAACAGCTCGAACTCCTCCAGCATACCCTTGGAGGCGGCCACCTTGCGGGCGAACTGCTTGAGCAGCACGGCACGGGGGTCGGACAGGGTGTAGATGGCGTGACCCATGCCGTAGATCAGGCCGGAGCGGTCGCCCGCCTCCTTGCGCAGCAGCTTCTCCAGATAGGCGGACAGCTCGGCATCGTCCTTCCAGTCGGACACGTCCCGCTCGATGTGGTCGAACATCTCCATGACCTTCTTGTTGGCGCCGCCGTGGCGGGGGCCCTTCAGGGAGCCCACGGCTGCGGCGATGGAGGAGTAGATGTCCGTGCCGGAAGAGGACAGCACACGGCAGGCAAAGGCGGAGTTGTTGCCGCCGCCGTGCTCCATATGTAGCACCAGACACAGATCCAGCAGCCGTGCCTCGTCCTCGGTGAACTGATTGTCGTGCCGCACGGAGTACAGGAAGTTCTCCGCCACGCTCAACCCGTCCTGCGGGCGGTGCAGGTAGAGGGAGTCGTTGTCATAGTAATGCCGCTTGCAGGCAAAGGCGTGGGCCACGATGACCGGGTAGCGGGCGATGAGCTGAATGGCCTGGAACAGCTCGTAGGGCAGATCGTTGTTGTCGGCATCGGGATCATAGGAATAGAGGGCCAGCGTGGAGCGGGCCAGCTTGTTCATCACATCGCTGCTGGGCGCCTTGAGGATCATATCCTCGGTGAAGCCGGCGGGCAGGTTGCGGTAGTAAGCCAGCATACGGGTAAAGGCGTCGAGCTGCTTCTGATCGGGCAGGGAGCCGAACAACAGGAGGAAGGCGGTCTCCTCAAAGCCGAAGCGCCCCTCCTTCATGAAGCCGTCAATGAGGGTCTCCACATTGATGCCCCGGTAGATGAGCTGACCCTCGGCGGGCACCTTCTCACCGTCCCGCAGGTAGTAGCCCTGCACGCTGCCGATGCGGGTCACACCCGCCATGACGCCGGTGCCGTCCGAATTGCGCAGACCACGCTTGACGCTGTACTTTTCGTACAGGTCGGGGTCGATCTGGTGCTGAGCGGCATACTGCTCGCATATATCTTGAAGGAACTCCTTGGACTTGCTGTCCGCAATGTCCGGCAAAATAAAGGGATTCATACAACACCCTGCCTTTCATACCACAAAATTCTTATTTATCAAGTATACCCCACCGCTTTGAATTCGTCAATGTAGTTTTATTCAGAAATTCGCATATTATTCCACGATAATTGAGTAAAAATGCAAGGAGAGGAGTGTTTGCTTGCAAAAAAACGAAGCATTCGGTTCGCTGCGCCGGCCGTTTATCGCAGGTCTGGCGTTGGGGCTGCTGGTGTTCCTGCTGCCCCTGTTCACCCTTTCTGGGGGCAGGGAGCCTGCTCCGCTGCTGCCGCCGGGGCAGGAAAGTCCGGCATTATCCACCGCCCCCGTCGTGGAGACATGGGACAGCGGGCATACCCTGCGGGTGCTGCTGGAGGACGGCACGGTGAGCGAGCTGACCATGGCCGACTACCTGTGGCGGGTGGTGGCCGCCGAGATGCCCGCCTCCTTCGAGCCTGCGGCGCTGGAGGCGCAGGCGGTGTGCGCCCGCACTTACAGCCTGTGGAAGCTGGCGGGGGGCACCCATCAGGAGGACGGGGCCGACCTGTGCGCCGATTCCGGCTGCTGTCAGGCGTACATCGACCCATCGGAGGCGGAGGAACGCTGGGGGGAGCAGGCCGCCGCCCACACCGTCAGGATCGCCGCCGCAGTATCCGCCACCGACGGGCAGTACCTGTCCTACGGCGGCAAGCCCATTCAGGCGGTGTTTTTCTCCTCCTCCACCGCCGTTACCGAGGATGCGGCGGCGGTCTGGGGGAGCGCCCTGCCCTATCTGGTGTCGGTGGACAGCCCGGAGGGGGAGGAAGTGCCCAACTACCGCTCCACCGTCACCCTGACGGCGGAGGAGGTGGAGTCCCTCGCCGCCGAAGCGGGGCTGGACGCCGACCTGACGGGGGAGCCCGCCCAATGGCTCACCGACATGAGCTACACCGCCTCCGGGCGGGTGGCAGAGCTGAAGCTGGGGGGCGTGGCGCTGTCCGGCGGTGCGGCACGCACCCTGTTCGGGCTGCGCTCCGCCTGCTTTACGGTGACGGAAGCGGAGGGGGTATTCACCTTTTCCGTCACCGGCTACGGCCACGGCGTGGGCATGAGCCAATACGGTGCCAACGCCATGGCCAAAGAAGGCCACGGCTGGCAGGACATCGTGACCCACTACTATACCGGCGTGACGGTGGAGAGCAAACATCCTCATGAATGACGAAACGAGTCAAAACAGCTTGATTATGTACTTGACGGCGGCAGGGAGATCAATTTCTCTCTGCCGCCCTTTTTTGACTTTGCTGCAAAATCTATCTGGAACTCCAGAAACGTTGTGAGCGGCAACGGCGTTAATGTTAAACATATTATTTTTAACGACAAACATTAAAAACCACTTGACAAACATTAAAACTCGTGATATGCTTCCACTATCAAAACATTAGGAGGCAAGTGATATGAAAGGGATCAACAAACTCGCAAGCGTGATTACAAAAATCCTGGAGGTGTTCCATTGGGTTGGTGCGGCGCTTATGACGGCGGCAACCGTCTGCTCGGTGGCTGCCCCAAAATGGGTGAAATACTTTGTCGGCTTTGATGCCAAGGATTGCTGCGGCGCCAATCTGGAGGTATATGGATTTGAGGTCAATGCCCCTGTCGTGAACGGGAACACAGATATGACATCCTTTATGCTGTTTGGGATCGGTGCAATCATCATTCTGGCAGTTATGGCAATGGTGTTCCGCAATCTGCATCTGATCTTTAAGAAGTCTGAACACGGCTCTCCTTTCCAAAAGGATCAGATCCGTAAGATGAAAGAGATTGGCATCTTCTCTATTGCCGTACCGGTCGTCGGTTTCATCATGAGCATTATCATCCGTTTGGTGACCGGCGTGGAAACGGCTGAGATCAGCCTTGATTTGGGCGGCATCTTTATGGGCATTATCGTTTTGTGCCTGACTCAGTTTTTTATTCACGGGGCCAATCTCGAACAAGATGTAGACGGACTTGTGTAAGGAGACGGCTATGGGAAAAATTGTTTTGCGGCTCGACAGAATGATGGTTGAGCGGAAAATGTCCCTCAACGAGCTTGCCGAGCGTGTGGGGATTTCCAATGTGAATCTGTCAAAGATTAAAAATAACAAGGTAACGGCCATTCGCTTTGCTACCCTTGCGGCAATCTGCGAGGTGCTCGATTGTGAAGCCGGAGATATTTTGGAATATCAAAAGGAGTAATATAAAACCCCAGGATATATGCAAACAAATATCAAGGGCGCTGCAAGATGCTTGCAGCCCCCTTTTTCTCACAGTTTGAACAGGATGCCCGCCACGGCGGCAAGGCCAATGAAGCAGATGGGGTGGAGCTTTTTCGCCGGAGTAAACTTCACCAGCACGAAAATGACTGCCGCCAGCAGGATAGCGGGCCAATAGAACAGCTCGGTTTTGACCACGCCCAGCTCAGGCACCGGCGTTTCATGGAACATCAGGGCGATGCGGGCCACCTGCAAAAGCGCTGCGGTGATGAGGGCCACCGAAGCTGCCCGCAGCCCGTAGAACACCGCATCCACCACTCTGGACTGGCGGAACTTCTCCAAAAACTTGGCGATGACGAGGATGATGATAACGCAGGGAAACACCAGCCCCAGCGTGGCCACCACGCCGCCCAGCGGCCCGGCGGAGGTAAAGCCCACATAGGTGGCCATATTCACTCCCATGGGGCCAGGGGTGGACTCGGAAATGGCGATCATGTCGGCCAGCTGGCCGGAGGTGAACCAGCCGGTGCGCTCCCCCAGATCGGTGAGGAAGGGGATGGTGGCCAATCCTCCGCCCACGGAGAACAGACCCACCTTGCAAAACTCAAAAAACAGGCGCAGGAAGATCATTTCTTCAGCCCTCCCTTCGCCCAGCGGATGCACACGCCGGCGATGCCCGCCACGATGACCAGCACCACGGGGGAGCACACATAGCCCAGCGCCGCACCCAACACTCCGGCAGGCATGGGCAGGAACGCCCCCGCCGCCGACAGCAGCAGCACCACGAGGTAAATGATGCGGGTGGGCCAATCCACCAACGCATTTTTGAACAGCTTGAGCACGCTGGTGAGGATGAGGGCCACCACACCGGCACGGATGCCGTTAAAGGCGTGCCCCACCCACGCAATGTGCATGAAGTTGCTGAGAAAGGCGGCAATCACAAGGATGATGACGATGGAGGGGAACACCATGCCCAGCGTGGCCGCCACGCCGCCCAAAACACCGGCCTGACCGCTGCCCACGAAGGTGGCGGTGTTGACGGCGATCACGCCGGGGGTACACTGCCCCACGGCATAATAATCGGCAAGCTGCTCCTCGGTGGCCCAGCCCCTGTTGTCCACCAGTTCCCGCTGGAGGATGGGCAGCATGGCGTACCCTCCGCCGAAGGTACACACACCCACCTTGGCAAAGGCGAGGAATAGCTGCAGGCATTTTTTCAGCATGGATCCAGCTCCTTTCACCGCTCCGCCGGGCGGTCGCTTTCATACAGGTCACAGTCGTGCCCACTATGATACTCCAAAATTCCTTGAATTGCAAGGAATACGCCCTGCGTTCCTTGCTTTTCAGAGGGAAATGGTGTAAACTGAAATATCTGAATCATTCTGTCGGGAGGGCTGCACCATGACCTACACCTTTGCACAGTATCAGCAGAGCGCCGGGTACATCTGCGACCGGCTCGGTTCCTTCGTCCCCAAGGTGGCCATGGTGCTGGGCTCCGGACTGGGCTATCTGGGGGACATGGTGGAGCGGCCGGTGGCCATCCCCTACGACGAGATCCCCCATTTCCGCTCCTCCACCGCACCGGGGCACAAGGGTCGGCTGGTGTTCGGCACGCTGGCGGGCCAGCGGGTGGCGGTGATGCAGGGGCGGATGCACCATTACGAGGGCTACTCCTATGAGGAGACCTCCTACGCTCTGCGGGTGCTGCGTCTGCTGGGGTGCGATACCCTCATCGTGACCAACGCCGCAGGCTGTGTGCGCACCGACTGGGAGGCCGGGGATCTGATGCTCATCACCGACCAGATCAAGCTCTTTTCCGAGTCCCCCCTGCGGGGCGAGAATCTGCCCGAATTTGGGGTGCGCTTCCCCGATTCCTCCCACCTGTACACCCCCCGCCTGCAGGAGGTGGCCCGACAGGTGGCGGCGGAGCAGGCTGAAGTGCTGCGGGAGGGTGTATACTTCTATTGCTACGGCCCCCAGTACGAGACTCCGGCGGAGGTGCGCCTCATCCGTCTGCTGGGCGGTGATGCGGTGGGTATGTCCACTGCGCCGGAGGTGACGGTGGCCGCCCATTGCGGCATGGAGGTGCTGGGCTTCAGCCTGCTCACCAACATGGCCGCCGGCATCCTCGACCAGCCCCTCTCCGAGGAGGAAGTGCTGGCCGCCGCTGCTGAGGGGCGGGAGCGATTCTCCCGTCTGGTGCTGGGCTGTCTGGAAAAGCTGTAACTTCTTTGGGAGGTCATAGGATGTCTACCCTGTTCACCAATGTCACCGCCCTGCTCATGGACGAGGACTTCACCACCCTGCGGTACGGCTACGTGTCCGTGGAGGGCAGCCGCATCGCCTATGTGGGCACCAAGCGTCCCCCCGGCAGCTTTGACGAGGTCATCGACTGCACCGGCAAGGTGATAATGCCCGGCTTCGTCAACGCCCACACCCATGTGCCCATGACCCTCATGCGGGGCTACGGCGGCGGGCACAACCTGCAGGACTGGCTGCACAACTTCATTTTCCCCGCCGAGGCCAGGCTGGATGATCGGGCTGTGGCGGCGGGCACGGCGCTGGGGCTGGCGGAGATGATCGCCTCCGGCGTCACCTGCATCGCAGATATGTATATGCGCACCGAGGTCATCGCCCGACAGGTGCTGGAGGCGGGCATCAGCGCCAACCTGAGCTGCGGCGGCGTGTACTTCGGTGAGCCTGAGCAGTTCAGCCCCGCCACCTGTAATGACTGCCAAAACCAGCAGTCCCTCACCGAGGAGTGGCACAACGCCAACGAGGGGCAGATCCTGGTGGACGCCTCCATCCACGGGGAGTACACCTCCTGCGCCCCTCTGTGGGAATGGATGTCCGACTACGCCCACACTCACGGCCTGCGGATGCACGCCCACATCTCCGAGACCCGCTCGGAGCACGAGGCCTCCCTCGCCCGCCACGGCCTTACCCCCATTCAGCTGCTGGACAAGTACGGCGTGTGGGACAACGGCGGCATCGCCGCCCACTGCGTGTACACCACGCCGGAGGATTGGGCCATTATGGCGGACAAAGGCGTGGCTGCCGTCCACAATCCCTGCTCTAATCTGAAGCTGGGCTCGGGCATTGCCCCCGTGCCTGCCATGATGGAGGCGGGGGTCAACATCGCTCTGGGCACCGACGGCATGAGCTCCCACAACAGCGCCGATCTGTTTGCCGACATGAAGCTGGCCGCCATCCTCCCCTGCGGCGTGGGGTGCGACCCCATGGCCATGAACGCCCGCAGCGTGCTGGAGATGGCCACCGTCAACGGCGCACGGGCGCTGGGGCGCCGCACCGGCCGCATTGCAGAGGGCTTCATGGCCGACCTCATTCTGGTGGACTTTGAGGCGCCCAACCTGTTCCCCTGCCACGATGTGGCGGAGAACATGGTCTTCTCCGCCCACGGCTCCAATGTGGTCATGAATATGGCCCGCGGCAGCATCATATACCGCAATGGGGAGTTCCGCACCCTGGATCTGGAGCGCATCCGGGAGGAAGTCCGTCGGTATGCCCTCCCCCTGATCTTCGGCTGATAGGAAAGGTTGAGATTATGTCTAATTCCACTCCAAAAAAGAATTCCTTCTTCGGCGGTGCAGCCATCCTCACCGTCGGTATCGTCATCGTCAAGCTCATCGGTGCGCTGTTTAAGATCCCGCTGGGCCGCATCATCTCCGATGCAGCCTTTGCCGACTTCAACACCGCATACTATATCTATTCCCTGCTCATCATCATCTCCACCGGCGGTCTGCCTGTGGCGCTGTCCAAGATGGTGTCGGAGGCCCACGCCCTGGGGCGGGGCAATCAGGTGAAAAAGACCTTCCGGCTGTCCCTCATCGCCTTCTGCGTGCTGGGCACCATCTGCTGCGCCGTCATGCTCATCTTCCCCAGACAGCTTGCCTCACTGATGAACAACTCCCACAGCTACCCCAGTATGCTGGCGCTGGCCCCCGCCCTGTTCTTCATCTGCCCCCTGTCCGCTCTGCGGGGCTACTTCCAGGGCCACTCCCTCATGGGCCCCACCGCCGTGTCCCAGATCATCGAGGCTCTGTGCAAGCTGGTGGTGGGTCTGGCGCTGGCCGCCATTCTGGTGTCCCAAAACGCTGACGAGTCCATGACCGCCGCCGGCGCCATCTTCGGCGTGTCCGTGGGCTGTGCGCTGGCCATGGTGTATGTCTACTTCTGCTACCGCAGCCACCGCCGCACCGTGCCCACCTACACCGACCGCACCGAGGACTCCAGGAGCATCCTGTCCACCCTGGCCAAGCTGGCCATCCCCATCACGCTGGGCTCCTCGGTCATGGCCATCACCAACATTCTGGATACCAGCATCGTCTTCGGCCGCCTGCAAGACGCCGTGGGGCTGGAGGAGGAGGCCGCCCGTGTGCTCAAGGGCGTGTACGACAAGGCCATCACCCTGTACAACCTGCCCTCCTCCTTCATGATCCCCCTCACCGCCAGCATCATCCCTGCGGTGTCCGCCGCCCGTGCGGTGAAAAACTACCGTCAGGGCGCTCAGATCAGCGAGACCGCCCTGCGCACCACCGGTCTTATCGCCCTGCCCGCCGGTGTGGGTCTGTGTGCGCTGGGTGAGCCCATCATCCGCCTGCTCTACCCCGCCACCAATGTGGAGCTGGCCGGGTGGATCCTGTCCGTGCTGGGCATCGCCTCCATCTTCGTGTGCTTCATGCTGGTGTGCAACTCCGTGATGCAGGCTCACCGGCTGGTGACCATCCCCATGGTCACCACCATCATCGGCTGCATCATGAAGATCGTGGTGAACTACTGGCTGGTAGGCAACCCCGACATCAACATCAAGGGCGGTGCCATCGGCACGCTGGTGTGCTTCGGCTCCATCGCCATCCTCGATCTGATCATCATCAAGTTTGCCCTGCCCCGCAGCCTGAGCTATATTCGGGTGTTCGTCAAGCCGGTGTTCGCCGCTGCGGTGATGGGTCTTGCCGCATGGGGCGTCCACGGGCTGCTCAGTCGTGTGCTGGTGTCCCTCTCCCCGTTCCAGACCCTCGCTGCCGACGGGCAGAGCATGATGCTCTCCGGCACCGGCAACGCCCTGGCCACCATGGGTGCCATCGGCGTGGCCGCCATCGTGTATGTGGCGCTCATCATCTTCACCCGTGCCATTTCCAAGGACGATGTGGCCCTCATGCCCAAAGGCGACAAGATCGCCAAACTGCTGCGCATCCGCTGATTCTGTCCCCGTCCCTTTCTTTTGGGCATATTTCCCGTGATTGTGGGCAATTTTGCAAAAAAGACCTTGCAGAGCAGGTGAAAGTATGGTAGATTTATTAAGCAAAAATTCCTATGATGTGAACGATCTGGTTCGCATCGTTCAGATTCTCCGTGCCCCCGGCGGCTGCCAGTGGGATCGGGAGCAGACCCACCAGTCCATCCGCCGTGATTTTCTGGAGGAGACCTACGAGGTCATCGAGGCCATCGACCAGCACTCCACCGAGAACCTGAAGGAGGAGCTGGGCGACGTGCTGCTCCAGGTGGTGTTCCACACCTCCATTGAGGAGGATGCCGGCCACTTCGATCTGAATCAGGTGGCGGACGGCGTGTGCAAAAAGCTCATCTACCGCCACCCCCACGTGTTCGGGGACGTGACGGTGAACTCCACCAGCGAGATCCTCTCCAACTGGGACGAGCTGAAGAAAAAGGAAAAGGGACAAGCCACTCAGGCTGATGCCCTTGACTCCGTGGCCCGTGCCCTCCCCGCCCTGTGGCGTGCGGAAAAGGTGCAGAAGAAGGCCGCCAAGGTGGGCTTTGACTGGGACGATGTATCCGGCGCCGTGGACAAGCTGTCCGAGGAGCTGGACGAGGTGAAGGCCGCCATGGGCGGCGACGGCGACCCCGCCGAGGAGCTGGGTGACCTGCTCTTTGCCGCCGTCAACGTGGCCCGCTTCCTGAAGGTGGACCCGGAATACGCTCTCCATGCCGCCAGCGACAAGTTTGCCGCCCGCTTCCGTCGGGTGGAGCAGGCCGTCCTCGCCCAGGGCCGCCGCATGGAGGACATGACGCTGGCCGAGCTGGACCACATCTGGGACGCCATCAAGCATCAGGCTTAACAGCGCAAGTTCGCTTTAAGTATATATGATCCGCAGGATGCTGCGGTACATTATTGAGGAGGAATATCATTATGAACAAGGCTGAACTCATCAACGCCGCCGCCGAGAAGGCCGGTCTGTCCAAGAAGGATACTGAGGCTGCTGTCAGTGCCGCTCTGGATGTCATCGCCGAGGCTCTGTCCAACAATGACAAGGTGCAGCTCGTGGGCTTTGGCTCCTTCGAGGTGAAGGCTCGTGCCGCCCGCATCGGCCGCAACCCCCGCACCAAGGAGACCATTGAGATCCCCGCTTCCAAGATCCCCGTTTTCAAGGCCGGCAAGGCTCTGAAGGACACCGTTTCCAAGTAATCTTCACGAGGCAGGGCGGCCGCCCTGCCTCGTCTTTTATAGGAGGATCACTATGAGATTGGACAAATGGCTGAAGGTCTCCCGCCTCATCAAGCGGCGCACCGTGGCCAACGAAGCCTGCGACAATGGGCGTGTCACCGCCAATGGACGGCCGGTGAAGGCCTCCTACGACGTGAAGGTGGGCGACGTGCTGGAGCTGAAGTTCGGTGAGAAACTCATCCGTGTGGAGGTGCTCTCCACCGCCGACATCGTGGGCAAGGCGGACGCCGATGCCATGTATCAGCAGCTCTAAAAAAGCGCTGTGCAGGAACAACTCACAGGCACAGCAGATCCACCTGCTGTGCCTGTTCTTGCATCTTCGTGCAGCTTATAGTAGTATGTAGGAAAAGAGACTGATAAACCCGACTTTGTATGGGAGATTGTAATATGAGAGAAGAATTGGAAAAGTATTTTATTCCTAACGAAGAAGCATCATATGTTAATTCAAATGGAGAACGTCTCTTGGTTGCAGCCATAAGTTATAGAGGAAAAAAGACAAAACGAGCCCAAATGGCGCATGTCCAAAGTCAATTGCCGGCTGTTTCTGTGGAGCAAATTATATCTCATGTAAATGAATTTTTAGATGGATTGAAAGATGATGTGGAAAAGGAAATTAGTTTTTCAGAAATTGAATTAGATGAATGTAAGCATAAAGTAACTGGGAATTGCATAATTGTTAAGGGATGCAATTGGCAAGAAACCATATGGAATGGACCATATGATAAAAAATATGATGTTATAAAAGAAAAATTTCGATTAAATAATGTTTGGGATATAGTATGGCTTAAATTTTCAAAAGTTCCCAATTCTCCCGAAAATTATCTGGGAGTAGTAGCTCTTGGCAATGATATAAATTATAGCTATGATTTGAGCGCAGGGAAATTACTAAAAGAAGTGGGTCAAGAATGGGATACATCATTTGTATGTATTTTCCCACTCACTGAGAATCTTCTTAAGCATAAAAAAAGAAGAGAGATAGAAACTGGCATAGGTCAGTATTTGATTGATAAAAAGGTTCCTATTATAGACTATTATTCACATAATAATTTTAATTAAATAATTCAAGAATAAGAGACAACTTTCAGCTTGTCGAACTGGTAAAAGAACGCACTTCTTTATGCACCGCACCAGCGCATAACAGAAAAATCCTCCCTGTGGCCGCAGCCGCAGGGAGGATTTTTTGTATCATTCGGGCTCGATCTCCGGCTGTGCGGGGCGCACCGCCTGCACCACCCAGCGGGTCTCGTGGTTGTTGCTTCCGTTGACGCAGGTGGACAGGGTCAGAATATGCTCCCCCGGCTGGGGGGTCACGCCGGTCTCCACCACCGAGCGCTCCATGCAGTAGTCAAGGAACTCCTGCTGAAGCCCCTCGTCGGGAAGCTCACGCCGATAGGTGTGCCCGTCCACCTCCGCCTCGTACACGGCAAAAATGTCATAGCGGTACACGCCGTCATCGGTGACCAGATAGATGGAGGGGTGGGTATCCACATAAGACTGATCCCTGAAGTCATGGAGAGAATGGAACATGGATCGGTTATTCATGCGGTGCCCATAGATGATGGAGTGGAAATCCTTCATCCCGTCGTCACAGCGGTAGTCCAGAAAGATGGCGCCCACGCTGTTGCGGCTCCCCTTCCACGTGTGCTCCAGATAATAATCGTTGTCCAAGCCCTGCACCACGGGGTAGGAGATCTCGGAGCCGGGGATGGTGATCCAGCCGATCACATCGTCATTGGTCTCCCGCAGGGCATCCAGATCCACCTCAGCCAGCGCCTCGACCACAGGATCCACATAGGGCTGGCCTGAGGGGAGTGGGTCATCCCTCACCGGCGGAGGGGTGGGAAGATCCGCAGGCAGATTGGCGATATTCTCCGCCTCGTCATAGTCCTTGCCGCCTGCGTGGTACTCCATGAACTGGCGGCCCAGCATGATGCCCGATGTGACGAACACCAGCGCCGCCACCACCATCACGATCATGCGCACAGGGCGTTTCATAGGCTCTCGTCCTTTCTTCTGCAAAGCGGGCTGCCCGGTGAGGCAGCCCGCCCTTTTTGCGTATTACTGCAGGAAGCCGTCCAGAATCTTCTGCTCGGCCTCCTCCTCGGTCAAGCCCAGGGTCATGAGCTTGAGGAGCTGGTCGCCGGCGATCTTGCCTATGGCGGCCTCGTGGACGAGCTGGGCGTCCATGTGGTTGGCCACGATGGCGGGGATGGAGCTCACCTTGGCCTTACCCATGATGATGGAGTCGCACTGCACGTGGCCGAAGCAGGGGGCGTCCCCCTGCACCTGCGGGTAGAACACCTGCACCGACTCATCCTGCGCCACCGAGCGGGAGATGACCTGCGTTCTGGCCCCCTCCCCCTTCATGA
>JAZNQA010000106.1:0-6015 GCA_045589915.1 Candidatus Enterenecus sp. | reverse complement strand
GCCTGCGCCAAGGTGCGGCGGTGCCTGTCCTGCCTGACGCCACGGGAGGCCCACATCATCCGTCTGCGCTACGGGCTGGACGACCGCCAGCCCCTCACCCAGCGGGAGATCGCCGTCCTGTGCGGCATCAGCCGCTCCTATGTATCCCGCCGGCGTTAATGTAAGTGATGATGGATGACGGATGCGTGGGTGAACATCGGCGCAGGACAGAGTCACTCTAACCGCCGCCATGGTTCAATGGTTTCGTTTCCGCGTACATACTGGTCTTTTGGAAGAACTGCGTCTTTTAGGTTATAGTGCTTGCGGTCTTTTCCTGAATGGACGTAGGACAAGGTCAAACACGGGGACAAATCACCATCCAGCACATTCATATTAAAGATAAAAGTTTTGAGGCTTCTCATCGTCTTCAAGAAGTCCAGATTCGGCAAAGTGTTGCTCCCTGAGAGTTGCAGCAGCTCCAAATTTTCCAATTCTCCCAGCACGGAAAAATCGTTGATCTTCGCACAGTTTTCAATGCGTAACATCTTGAGCGTTCCCCGCACTTTGCGCAATGTGCTGATGTCCTGCAAGGAACGGTTGTCATGAAGATATAGGCATTGCAATTTCCGGGAAGTTTCGATTCCTGTGAGAGAATGTACCCCGCACTGGATCAGACGGAGCGTGTCCAATTCTCTGCTGCAAAATAAGTCAGACAAATCACGATTTTTGCCCTTAAAACCGCCGGCGATCAACGATTTCAGCGTTTCCACTTTATTGTAATTCAAGGCACCTTGATTGACATGGAAAGACAAATTGACTAGCCCATGTACCCGTGAGTAATCAATTTCGCTTGTGTACTGTCCTCTTTCTCCGTATTGATTCTGACAGTGCAGTGATTTGATTTCAGGCACTTCATAACAGCGGTGTGAAATCAAAGTTCTCAGCGGCTTGGTAGGATGGACAGATCCTCAGGTGCTTTAGTGTAGGGCAGAACGGCAGGAAATCCAGATCCGGCATAACGATCTCTGCTTTTTCGATGCCATGCTGCCTGATATACTCCTGATAATCTTTGATCGGACGGGTCTCGGCTGTGATCCTGATAGCGTCCTTGCTGTTAAATGGATAGAGCATGGGTACGAAAGCAAAACCATCTCTGACTTCTTCTCTCATCAGTATCGCCCTCCATTTTGAGAGCAGGAAGCCCTGCTGACTGTGGCAATCAATCCTTTCGGAGGTCGAAAGCGATTGGATAGGGCTCCTATTGCTCCAACCAGATAGTATCATAATCGACGATGCAACACAAGGAAAACAACTTAGGAGAGCGGCGCAGGCGACAAAATCCGGCAAAAAGCAGAGCGCTTACCCGTCGCTCTCCGACAAAAAGGCACTTTTTTCGACAAAAAGGCTTGCAAGGTGTTATCTCTTGTGATAACATCTTTGGGAGTAAAGGGGGCCTTCGTATGGGTAGGGAAGAGATCATTGCACTACTGGTGGAAGCAAGACTGAAAAAGGGGATGTCTCAGGCGGAGCTTGCCCGCCTGATCGGGACGCAGCGTTCCAATGTCTGCCGGTTGGAGAGCGGCACGCAGAATCCGTCTCTGGACATGGTGCTGAAGATTGCAGCGGCGCTGGGCAAGACGGTGTCCCTGTCGCTGGAGGACAGCGGGGAGGACATGAGCAAGGTGTACACCCTCCGCATCCAGAACACGACCCTCATGCGCTTTGTCATGGAGAGACGGGGCAAAGAGGGGATTGGCGTGGAGATCCTGTCCATCGAGGAGGGGCACGAGCACCTGCTGCCGCTGGACATGGAGCGCACCGATGAAGGAGTGCGCTGCTGGCTGGAGCGCCGGTTGCTTCCCAAGGACAGAGCCTATGCGGACGCCATTCTCAAGACCCTGCACCTCAATCACGGTGACACCAAGGCCATTCTGGATGTGAGCAAGGGGCTGTCCCTTCGGGACAGCTATTGGATCGTGCCCGATGGCTTCAAGGGCAGGTTCGCCCAGTACAGCCTGTTCCGCAACCGGTTTTCCGAGATGTTGGAGCAGGCGGCCTATACAGGGACAGGACAGCGGCGGCAGGAATTCACCATCTCCCCGGAACTCACCGCCCACGGCACCCAGCCCAAGGCGTGGCATCTGGCCGAGGGGGACGGAATTTATCTGTACAAGGCCGGCTCCTGCGGCGAGGGCGACACCGGCAGAGAGCCCTATTGCGAGTATTATGCCTCCCAGATCGCACAGGTGATGCAGCTCAACGCCGTCCACTACGAGCTGGAGGTGTGGAAGGACAAGACGGCCTCCAAATGCGCCCTGTTCACCGACCCCAACACCTCCTTCGTCCCCATGGAGGGGCTGGTGAGGGAGGGCGGCATCCGGGCCTGTCTGGCATACTGCGACAGTCTGGGACGGGAGTTCGGTGAGCAGCTGCGCAGTATGCTGCTTTTTGACGCCCTGATCTACAATGAGGGCCGCCACTTTGGCAACTTCGGTCTGCTGCGGGATAGCCGCACCGGCAAGATCATGGCTCCCGCCCCTGTGTTCGACCACGGCTCGTCCCTGCTGTGCCACGCCGGAGAGCAAGACTGGCGGAACTTTGATGCGCTGCAGGAGTATGCCGCCGCACGCACCAATCCCTACGGCATCCCCTTTGAGGAGCTGTGTGCCGAGGTGATGGGGGCACGGCAGAAGGAGCAGCTTCGCCGCATGATGGGCTTCCGCTTCAAGCGCCATCCCCGCATGAACCTGCCGGAGGGACAGCTCTGGATGCTGGAGCGGCTTCTGGAGCAGCGTGTGCGCAGGCTGCTGCTCATCCCTGCCCGCAGGGGATAACATATGGTGTGAAAAGGGGTGTTTCTGCACAGAAACACCCCTTTATATTTGGTAGGAACAACTGCTCTTTTTCCCTTGACAAAACCCTGGATGTGTGGCAATATTTTGTGATAGAGGATACAAAAGGCCACTACATATAGTGATGCCGTTGATACACAGAAGGGAAGGGCGCAAACCATGATACAATGTATTAAAAAGAGAGACGGGCGCTTGGTCTTATACGATCAGAACAAGATCGCCACTGCCATCCTGCGGGCACTGGAGGCCACCCATGAGGGTGACGCAGCCGATGCCGCCAGAGTGGCCAGCGATGTCCAGCGTGAGCTGGAAAACCGCTTTTCCGACACTGCCCCCAGCATCGAGCTGATTCAGGACACCGTGGAGCGCCAGCTCATGAACCACGGCTTCAGCGCCACCGCCAAGGCCTACATCCTGTACCGGGCCACCCGTACCCGTGCCCGTGAGGCCAACACCAGCCTCATCCGCACCATCGAGGAGATCACCCACACCGACGCCCGCAAGAGCGATATGAAGCGTGACAACGCCAATATCGACGGCAACACCGCCATGGGCTCCATGCTGCAGATCGGCTCCGCAGGCGCCAAGGCGTACAACGAGCTGTATCTGCTCCGTCCGGAGCACGCCAAGGCCTACCGTGAGGGCGACATCCACATTCACGACTTCGATTTCTACTCCCTCACCACCACCTGCTGCCAGATCGACATCCTCAAGCTGTTCCACGGCGGCTTCTCCACCGGCCACGGCTACCTGAGAGAGCCCAACAGCATCCAGAGCTACGCTGCTCTGGCGGCCATCGCCATCCAGTCCAACCAGAACGACCAGCACGGCGGCCAGTCCATCCCCAACTTTGACTACGCCATGGCAGAGGGCGTTGCCAAGACCTTCCGCAAGGCCTACACCCGCAAGCTGGCCGAGACGCTGGAGGATTCCAGGGATCTGGGCGATGTGTATGACGAGGTCAAGGCGCTGGTGGCTCAGGCGGAGACCGCCTTCGGTGAGACTGCCCGTATGGAAAACAGCGAGGGCTTTGACGAGACGGTGGCCAAGCTGCTGGCGGAGCGGTATGACATGACTGCTGAGGATGCCATGAAGGTCATTGCCAAGGCCCGCCGCCGTGCCAACCGCAAGACCGAGCGGGACACCTACCAGTCCATGGAGGGCTTTGTCCACAATCTGAACACCATGCACTCCCGTGCCGGTGCCCAGACCCCCTTCTCCTCCATCAACTACGGCACCGACATCACACCCGAAGGCCGTATGGTCATCCGCAACATTCTGCTGGCGCTGGATGCCGGTCTGGGCCACGGCGAGACCTGCATCTTCCCCATCCACATCTTCAAGGTGAAGGAGGGGGGCAACTACAACGAGAGCGACCCCAACTACGACCTGTTCCGCCTGAGTATGCGGGTGAGCGCCAAGCGCCTGTTCCCCAACTACACCTTCCTGGATTCTCCCTTCAACCTGCAGTACTATGTCCCCGGCCGTCCTGAGACCGAGGTGGCCACCATGGGCTGCCGCACCCGTGTGATGGGTAACGTGTACGACCCCACCCGCCAGATCGCCTATTCCCGCGGCAACCTGTCCTTCACCTCCATCAATCTGCCCCGCCTTGCTATCGAGGCCCAAGGCGATGAGAAGCTGTTCTACGAAAAGCTGGGCAATATGCTGGAGCTGGTGGCCCAGCAATTGCTGGATCGCCTTGAGATCCAGGCCAACAAGCGCATCCACAACTACCCCTTCCTGATGGGTCAGGGCGTGTGGCTGGATTCCGAAAACCTGACCATGCAGGACGACCTCACCGAGGTGCTCAAGCACGGCACCATGTCCATCGGCTTCATCGGTCTGGCTGAGACGCTGACCGCCCTGTACGGCAAGCATCACGGCATGGGCGAGGAGATCCAGAAGAAGGGTCTGGAGATCGTGGGCTTCATGCGTGACTACTGCGATCAGAAGTCTCAGGAGATGAAGATGAACTTCACCCTGCTGGCCACCCCCGCCGAGGGTCTGTCCGGCCGCTTCATCCGCATGGATCAGAAGCGTTACGGCAAGCTGGAGGGCGTCACCGACCGGGAATACTACACCAACTCCTTCCACATCCCCGTGTGGCACGAGATTTCCGTGTATGACAAGATCCGGCTGGAGGCCCCCTACCATGCCCTGTGCAACGCCGGCCACATCAGCTATGTGGAGCTGGACGGCGACACCGCCCGCAATGTAGAGGCTTTCGAGGCGGTGGTGCGCTGCATGCACGACCACGGCGTGGGCTACGGCAGCATCAACCATCCTGTGGATCGTGACCCCGTGTGCGGCTATGTGGGCATCATCGGCGATGTCTGTCCCCGCTGCGGCCGCCGGGAGGGGGAGATCATCGACCCCGCCCGCATTGACGAGCTGAAGAAAATGTACCCCGAAATGCCTGCCTTCCACGGCATCGTTTAAGGAGGAAATTCAAATGACAGTAAAGAGCGAAAAGGAAAAGCTGGGCCAGGGCGTGGGTTTTGAGCGCATCCGCCGCATCACCGGCTATCTGGTGGGCACCATGGACAAGTGGAATGACGCCAAGCGTGCCGAGGAGCGTGACCGTGTGAAGCACGGCCTGAGCCAGAATGCTTGATCTGGCGGGGATCGTCAGCGATTCCATCGTGGACGGCCCCGGTATCCGGACGGCGATCTTTGCGCAGGGCTGTCCCCACCGCTGCGAGGGCTGCCACAACCCGGAGACGTGGGAATTTGGCTGCGGCACGCAGGTGGAAGTGGAGGATGTGCTGCGCATCGTCCGCTCCAACCCCCTGTGTCGGGGCGTCACCTTTTCCGGCGGCGAGCCCTTTGCCCAGGCGAAGGACTTCGCCAAGCTGGCGAGGTTGCTGAAGGAGGACGGCTATGAGGTGGCCTCCTATTCCGGCTACACCTTTGAGGAGCTGCTCCGTGGCAGCGCCGCCCAGCGGGAGCTGCTGAATACCATTGATGTGCTCATCGACGGGCCCTTTCTTCAAGGGGAGAAAAGTCTGGAGCTGAGTTTCCGTGGCAGCCGCAACCAGCGTCTCATCGACGTGCCCAAAAGCCTTGCCGCCAACGAGCCGGTGTGCATCACCGCAGGGCGCTGGCTGGGCGAATATTAAAATGATACAAGGAGGAAGTCGGATCGTAGCCATGTCGTTCTGTGAGCCAAGGAGTTGGGAGC
>JAZNQA010000105.1:0-5892 GCA_045589915.1 Candidatus Enterenecus sp. | reverse complement strand
GGGGGGGGGGGGGGGGGGGGGGGGGGGGGGGGGGGGGGGGGGCGGCGTGGGCGTAGGTGTCGGAGTGGGCGCCGGACCGTCCAGCGGAGTTCCATCGGGATTCAGTCCCAGACTGGCCGCATCATCGGGGTGGAACAGGATGACCTTGTCACGCTTGGCGTACTTGCTGAAATTCTCGAAGGTGCGGGAGCGCAGGCTGCCGTCACCATTGCGCACGCAACGATAGACCTCCACGGTGTAGCCGGTGTAGGGGGTCACATCCACCTTGGTGGTGCCGCGGGGGATGGTGGGATCGGGCTTATACACCGTCTCCCACTTGGTGGAGGACAGGGTGTAGCGGTCGGTGGTGACATAGCTGTTGTCCACCTTGATGCCGTAGAGCTGGACGGTGAGCTTGTTGCCGGACACATAGGAAACTACCTTGATGGGGTACGGGGTGTTGTTGCGGAACTTAAAGTCCAGCGAGGGGTAGTACACCGTGGCGTCCAGACCATTGGGCACATAGCCCACGATGAAGGCGTGGGCGGCACGGTTGACGATCTCCAGATTGGAGTACACGGCGCAGTAGTAGAGGGAGGAGGACACCTGACAGATGCCGCCGCCCACCATCTCCACCGTCTCACCGCCGGAGTAGCCGGTGGATACCTTGTAGCCTCTGGCTTCGCTGGGGCTGCCGATGGTGCCTAAGTAGGAGAAGACCTGACCGGGCATGATGATCGTGCCGTTGCAGGACTTGGCAGCCAGCGCCACATTGTGGGAGCGGGTGGCTACGCCGTCCAGATTGGTGGTGACACCTGCCAGAAGATCGGTATAGAGATAAGGCTCCACCTCGGCCAGATCGGGGTAGTGATAGGTGACCGGGATGACGATGGGCTCGCCGGGCTGGGCGGCATCCAGAATGGCCTGCGCCTCGTGAGGATCAATGCTCATGCCCACCACGATGGGGTTGAGGTTGCCGTTCTCATCCAGCGTGGGGGGCTGCGCCTGCACAGAGGCCGCATCGCTGAGGGTCTGGCCGTTCAGCTCGGCGGTGGGGACGACCTCAGGGATCACCTCGATCTCGGCCTGGCCGGTGGCCAGCGCCTCCTGCACGGCAAGGAACAGAGCGTCGGCGTCCACAGCCTGACCGTCGGTACCGAAGGTGACGGTCAGGTGGTCGCCGTCCACCTCAAAGGCGAAGTCCACGGGAGCCACATACAGCTCCTCCGCCACATCCTCGATGATGCGCCGTGCCTCCTTCTCGCCTTCCTGGGTAAAGCTGGCGCCGGAGAGGGACAGATCCACCGGGGTCTTTGCCAGCCCCAGCCACGCAAAGCCCAGCTTCAGGAAGGGCTGGGAGTTCTTGATGTACATAGCGTATTCCACAGCGCCCTGAGGGTCAGCATCCAGCAGGGCGCCGGAAATGGTGGCCGTCTTGCCATCACCGTAGGACAGGGTGAGCTCACGCTGGGTCAGGTAATCGTTGGTATAGCTCTCCAGCTTGACCAGGGCCTCGCCCTGAGGCAGCTTGCCCAGGTCCAGCGCTTCCTCGCCCGTACCGGCCACAGCACCGGGCAGCAGGCGGTTATTGATCTGCACCCAGCGGCACAGACCGCAGTAGGCAGCGATCAGCACCACCAGCACCGCAGCCACGATGATGCCCACCAGTGCGCCGGTGGGAAGCTTTCTCTTGGGAATATCGTAATCCATGGGGTACCTCCGAACACAAAAGATATGGTATTAGCGGCTATACGCCGCATCGTATCCACTGATCCGCATCATATTCTATCATTGTGTTGCCTGTGTAGCAAGAACATTCCAGTAAAAAATATTTACAGTTCGGTTTCAAAAATCTGGTGATTTTCAAAAAACTCTTTATTTACAGCGACGCAGAAACCGTATATAATGAAAAGACTGACACAAAGAAGGTGATTGCGATGGCAGCCTCTTACAACTCAGGCGGCGGGAGAAACTACGGCTCCGGTTATCGATACAGCTCCAATAACAGCGGCTCCAGCAGCCCCAAGAAGGACGACAACGACTGGGTGGGCTGGCTCGTCATGGTTCTGTTCTGGATCTTCGGTCTGTGGCCGCTGGGCGTGGTAACTCTCATTCGGAATGTCATCAAATTGAGCGACCAGCAGAAAACACGCTACTATGACCAGGCCAAGACCGCTGCACGACAGGTGCGCAACGATGTGGAAAATGCCTTCCGCAACGCACAGGCCAACAAGACCGCCGGCTCCGCCAAGACCGCCGGCTCCGCCAAATCCACCGTGTACAGCAAAGCCGCCGCATCCTCCACCGTATACAACGAGAAAAACAAAGCGAAGGTCAAGGGCGAGGGAAGCACCCCGCTCATCATCATCGGCGCCGCTCTCACGGCCATCTTCGGCGTGGCCACCCTGGGCGAATTCACCGACTTTCTTGATTCCCTGTTCCGCGGCTATTTCTTCGGGGAAGACCTGATGAATGTGCTGATGCTGGCCCTGTGCATGGCAGGCGGCATATTCCTGCTGCTCAAGGGCGTGTTCGGCAAGCGCCGCCGGGATCGCTACCTCAATTATCTGGCCTACATCGGCGCCAACCGGGAGGTCAATCTGGCGCAGATGGCGGCCTCCTGCGATGTGTCGGTGAAAAAGCTGTGCAAGGATCTGCGGCGGATGCTGGCCAAGGGCATCCTGCCCACCGGCTATCTGGATCTGGCCGCAGGCAAGCTGTTTTTGACCGACACGGGCTACCGTGCCCCCGAACCCAAGGCCAAGCCCGCCGATGAGCCCAAAAAGGACGAGATCAAGGAGGACACCATCCTGCAGGAGATCCGTCAGGTGAACGACGAGATCCCCGACGAGGTTATGAGTGCCAAGATCGACCGCATCGAGGAGATCACCGGCAAGATCCTCACCTACCAGAAGCGCCACCCCGACAAGGCGGGGCAGCTTCGTTCCTTCCTGAACTACTATCTGCCCACCACTCTGAAGATCCTGCGGGCCTATGCCCAGTTGGACGCACAGGGCGTGGAGGGCGAGAACATCTCGGCAGCCAAGGCCCGCATTGAGGGCATGATGGATCAGGTGGTGTCCGGCTTTGAGAAGCAGTTGGATAAACTGTTCCAGGACGACGCCATGGACATCGCCTCCGATGTGCAGGTGCTGGAGAATATGCTGAAGAAAGACGGTCTGTCCGACGATGAGGGCATGACCATGACCATATAACAGCCGCCGAAAGGAGCGTGGAGCATGACCGCCAACGATTGGATCGTGCTGGCCATCATCGCCGTTCTGTGCCTGCTGGTGGTCTGCCTGCTGTTTTTCAAGCCGGAGATCCCGTGGCGCTCCACCCAGCGGTGGCGTGCGCCGGAGCAGAGCGAGGACGAGGTGGGGGAACCTACCCCCGCCTTCCGCAGGATCTGCCGGATCCTTGCGGTGGTGGTGCTGGTGGTGTGCGTGCTGTGCGTCATCGGGCCGCTGATGCCGGAACTCACAAAGTAAAAGGACGGGTGTGCAGCAGGCACACCCGTCCTTTCTATTTCTTCACCTTTTTGGACTTGCACAGGAA
The DNA here is from genome assembly GCA_045589915.1 of Candidatus Enterenecus sp. Taxonomy (GTDB): domain Bacteria; phylum Bacillota; class Clostridia; order Oscillospirales; family Oscillospiraceae; genus Enterenecus. Next base: position 2,355 of record JAZNQA010000105.1, on the reverse strand, counting down.
GGAAAATTTCGTTTCCGAGCAGATAACCGCCACGAAGATGAGGAAGAACCCGAAGTACATAAGGGGTGACGGGCTTTCCTCGGTGAAGGCCACAGAGAAGATCACGCCGAAGGGGGCCTCCAGACTGAGCAGAACAGCGGCGGAGGACGGATCGCTGTACTTCTGCCCCACATTCTGGAACAGCAGCGCCAGCGAGGTGGCCGCAAAGCCCAGATAGAGCAGCACCAGCCACGCCTTGGTGGGCAGCCCACCCACGGGGAAGCCGCCGGTGAAGATGGTGCCCACCCAGCAGCACAGGGCGGCGGCACCGAACTGGATGACGGTAAGGGGGAAGATGTCCCGCCCCTTGGCGAACTTGGACACCGCCACGATATGGCAGGCGTAGAGGAAGCCGCTGCCCAGGGTGAGAATATCCCCCCAGGCGAGGGAAAACCCGCCGTCCCACGACACGAACCCGATCCCTGCCACACACAGGAGTGCCGCCAGCGTGTTGAATCGGTCGGGCCTCCGGCGATCCACCGCCCAGTACAGGAAGGGCACGATGACGCAGTAAACTGCGGTAAAAAAGGCGTTTTTGCCGGGAGTGGTGCCCATCAGACCGTAATTCTGCACCGTATAGGCGGCATAGAGGAACACGCCCATCAGTCCGCCCCGCCACCAATAGGAGCGGTCAATGCCCTTCCAGCGCTTCCAGAACACCACCGCCAGCAGGACGGCGGCAAAGGTGAAGCGAAAGGCAAGCAAAAATTGCAGCTCCACGCTGTCCAGCGTGTCTTTCAGAATAAAAAAGGTGGAGCCCCAAATGAGGGTGGCCACCACGATCAGCGGCTTGGCCAATTTTCTCAGCAGATCCTCGCTCATACGATCAACTCCGGGTTTGAAGATTGCCTGCGTATCATAGCAAAAAACCGGCGGAGATGCAAGTGCGGCGGGCGGGACATCCCCCTGCCCCTCCCGCTGTACAAAAGCGCCGCCATTTGATATAATGCCTCTATCAATTATGGGGGAATACGCCATGAATATCGCCATTTGTACCCTTGGCTGCAAAGTGAATCAGTACGAGACTCAGGCCATGGAGCAGGAGCTGTGCCGCCGTGGGCACCGGCTCACCGCCTTTGACGGCCCTGCGGACGCCTACATCATCAACACCTGCACCGTCACCGCCGTCAGCGACAAAAAGTGCCGCAACATCATCCGCCGTGCCCGCAAGCAGGCACCCCATGCGGTGGTAGCGGTATGCGGCTGCTACGCCCAGACCGACCCGCAGGCGGTGGCCGCCCTTGGGGTGGACGTGGTGTCCGGCTCGGCAGGGCGGATGGCCTTCCTCGACCGCATAGAGGAACAGCTCGCCCACCGCTCCCCTCCCATCGTGGAGGTGGACGAGGCGCTGCGCCGCCGCACCTTCGAGCGGCTCCCCGCCGGAGGACAGGCCGGGCGCACCCGTGCCATGCTCAAGGTGGAGGACGGCTGTGTCAATTTCTGCTCCTACTGCATCATCCCCTACGCCCGCGGCCCCATCCGCTCTCTCCCCCTGGACGAGGCGGTGGCGCAGGCCCGACGGCTGGCGGAGGAGGGCTATCGGGAGATCGTCCTCACCGGCATTGAGATCTCCTCATGGGGTCACGACCTGCGCTGCGGGCAGTCCCTCATCGACCTGATGGAAGGGGTGTGCGCCGCTGTGCCTCAGCTTCGGGTGCGGCTGGGCTCGCTGGAGCCACGCACCATCACCGAGGACTTCTGCCGCCGTGCCGCCGAACTGCCCAACCTGTGCCCCCACTTCCATCTGTCCCTCCAGTCGGGCTGCGATGCCACGCTGGCCCGCATGAACCGCAAATATGATTCCGCTCGGTATTTTGAGTCCGTAGAATTACTTCGGGTATACTTCCATGCCCCCGCCATCACCACCGATCTCATTGTGGGCTTCCCGCAGGAGACGGAGGAGGAGTTCGGGCAGACCCTGGATTTCATCCGCAGGTGCGCCTTTTCCTCCATGCACATCTTCCCCTACTCCCGCCGCCCCGGAACCCCGGCGGCCGCCATGGAGGGGCAGATCCCCAAGGCCGTGCAGGAGGAGCGGGCCCACCGTGCCGCCGCCGTGGCCGGGGAGATGGAGCAGAGCTACCTCACCGCTCTGGTGGGGGACATCCTCCCCGTGCTGTTCGAGGAGGAAAAGGGCGGCCTGTGGCAGGGGCACGCCCCCAACTATGTGGCGGTGCGGGCGGCGGGAGCCGACCTGCACAACTGCCTGCGCCCGGTGCGCATCACCGCCGTGGAGGGCAGCGCCCTTGTGGGCGAACTGATCTGAACCAGAAGGCCCTCGTCTGCCAGAGAAGAGCTCATGACCTGTCTGATGCT
>JAZNQA010000104.1:0-2111 GCA_045589915.1 Candidatus Enterenecus sp. | reverse complement strand
ATAGGAGCGGCTGATGCCGCACAGGACGGCGATCTCCCGCTGGGTGAGGGGCTGGCGGTCGTCCAGCCCGTAGCGCAGACGGATGATGTGGGCCTCCCGTGGCGTCAGGCAGGACAGGCACCGCCGCACCTTGGCGCAGGCATCCCGCAGATCCAGCTCCTCCAGCATATTATCGTCCACCTTCACCACGTCGATGAGGGACAGGGAGTTCCCGTCCCCATCTGCATCCAGACTGTCGGACAGAGACAGCTCTCCCTGCAGCTTGCGCTGGGAACGGAAGTACATCAGGATCTCATTTTCAATGCAGCGGCTGGCATAGGTTGCCAGCCGTACATTTTTGTCCGGCTTGAAGGTGGACACACCCTTGATCAGCCCGATGGTACCGATGGAGATCAGATCGTCCTGATCACCGTTCTGGGTGTAATACTTTTTGATAATGTGCGCCACCAGGCGCAGGTTGTGCTCGATGAGGGTACTGCGTGCCTCCTCATCTCCTTCCGCCATCCGCTTCAGGCAGTCCTGCTCCTCCTCCCGTGTGAGAGCACGGGGAAAGGAGCCGGTACTGTTGGCCAGCCGCAGAGTAAAAAATAATCCGTTGAGCATCAATAACAGCCATGCCGTCCACATGGACACCACCTCCACCCCGAATGTATGCCCTCGGTGCGTGTCCCTATGTTTCGCCCTTTCTGTATGCGCACAAACTCGATGGGCCATTTTTAACCCATCCCATCAAAAGTCAGGAGCACGACAAATCCCCTCTGCATTTGTCCCCTGCCGTCAATTAGAGTGGCGGTGGTGATGGTCGCTCATCATGGGCACATCCCGTGGTTTTCGTGTTTACAAAAAGAATACCGCCGGATGGTATCCGTGGATACCATCCGGCGGCAACATCATGAAATGTCTTACACAATGGGTTCAAAGTCAGCCGCACCATGCTTGCACAGGGGACAAACGATGTCTTCGGGCAGGGGATCGCCCTCGTAGACCCAGCCGCAGACCTTGCAGACGTAGCCCTTCTTGCCCTCAGTCTGGGGCTTGGGCTTGACATTGTTCTGGTAGTAGGTGTAGGTCATGGTCTCCTTGTCGCCCATGACTCTGGCCTCCGTGACGGAGCAGATGAACATACCGTGGGTATCCAGATCCACGTATTGCTCCACCTTCAGGCTCATAAAGGAATTGGCATACCGGGGCAGGAACCGCAGGCCGTTGTCGCTGCGCAGTTCCTCAATGCCGGCGAACTTTTCGGCCGTCCGTCCGCTCTGGAAGCCAAAGTTCTGGAAGACCGAGAAGGGGGCAGATACATCCAGACAGTTCACATTCATGATGCCGGTCTGCTTAATGACATGGTGGGAATAGTTCTGCTTGTTGATGCACACCGCAATGCGGTTGGGAGTGTTGGTCACCTGAGAAACGGTGTTGACGATGAGGCCGTTGTCCTTGATGCCGTCGTTGGACGTCACTACATACAGGCCGTAGCCGATGTTGAACAGGGCAGTCAGGTCATTCTTATTTGCAGTCGCATCCTGGCGGGCCAGATACTCCCTGCACAATTCGGATGCCATCGCCTCAATCTGCGCTTTACTGTCATCGTTGAGCGCAGACAGGATTTTCACCGTAGTGTCGGTGAAGGTGATGTTCCTGGACTTTTCGAACATACTGCGCATGACTTTGGCAGCCAGAGGAGCCCAGGAGCCGTTTTCAACCAGTGCGACGGTGCGGTTCTGGTAGTTCCGCTCGGTCAGGTGATGAATGAACTCCCTCATGAAGGGGAAGATATCAGCATTGTATGTGGTGGTTGCCAGCACCAGCTTGCCATAGCGGAACGCATCCTCCACCGCCTCGGCCATATCGCAGCGGGCCAGATCGTTGACCACGACCTTGGGGCAGCCCTTTTCCTTCAGCTTCTGCGCCAGCAGCTCCACGGCGGCCCTGGTATTGCCGTAGACGGAGGTATAGGCGATCATAATGCCTTCACTCTCCACCCGGTAGCTGGACCAGATGTCATAAAGGTTCAGATAGTATCCCAGATTTTCCGTCAGCACGGGGCCGTGAAGCGGTGCGATGATCTGAATGTCCAAGCCTGCCGCCTTCTTCAGCAGTGCCTGCACCTG
>JAZNQA010000103.1:0-26291 GCA_045589915.1 Candidatus Enterenecus sp. | reverse complement strand
CGGACTGGAACAGGGCGTTGATCGCTCGCTGCCACACCGGCATGGTGCCAAAAGTGGCGGGGTTGTCAAACTCCGCACAGAAGAAAAATACCGCACCCACCAACAGTAATGCCCCTGTGATCCAGATGACCATCTTACTGTACAGCGAGAGAGAACGGAAGCTGCGCTTGCGCAGAAGCTCCGCCCACACAAAGAAACCCAAACCGCCGCATATCACCAAAATCATGACGGTGATCAGCACCACAGGGTTTCCGCTGTAAGCGGACAGGCTGACCCCTGCCGCCGTTCCCAGCAGGTCGAAGCCCGCATTACAGAAAGCGGAGACAGAGAGGAAGATCCCCTTCCAGATGCCGCCCCACCCGTATTGAGGGGCAAAGCAGGCGGACAGAATGACCGCCCCCGCCCCCTCCAGCACCAGGGTGACCTTGAGCGCCAATTTGACCACCTGTGTGGCATCGCCCACCTTGTCCAGATTGAAGGACGACACCATGAGCAGCCGCTGGGACAGAGAGAGCCGATGGCGCATTTTCATGGTGAGCAGGAAAATGATGGTCATAAAGCCCAGACCGCCCAACTGGATCATGAGCAGGATGACGGCTTGTCCGAATATAGACCATGCAGTGAGGGTATCTACCAGCGTCAGCCCGGTGACACAGGTGGCCGAGGTGGCGGTGAACAGCGCCGTGAGGGGGCCGCAGCTCTCCCCGGAGGACGAAGCAAAGGGAAGCATCAGCAGCAGCGTGCCCACAAAAATGACGGCGCCGAAGGACAGGGCGATCACACGGGTAGACCGACTGGCGTGTTTTTTTCGTTTGGCTTGCACTCGGTCACCTCCCGCAGTGTTGATGCGCAAAAGCATACCGGCAGGGTCTGCCGGTATGCTTTTGAATGGTCGGTTTCAGGATCGGGGCCTCAAAAGCCGATCCGTTCATAACATATTATAAACTGGCGCATTGGCCTTCAAAATATACTGATTCGGTGTCAAAATCACCCAAGGACGCCACGGAAACATTGACCTCCAAGCTCAAAACTTCAGATATAAAAGACGGCATAACAAGACACATTTCCACTTCATTATATATATAAGATGTCTGACTGTCAATCTGCAAAGGGGAAAATATGTACATGGGCGGAAAAGCCTCTCGTCAAAACGAACCTTGTCAGCTTATTTTCAGACAGGAAATAAGCCTGCATATCGGGAGATATGCAGGCTTATGAGGAAAATTTAGTCCAGCGGCTTCATGGTGGGGAACAGCAGAACTTCCCGGATGGAGTCGTTGTTGGTGAGCATCATGACGCAGCGGTCGATACCGATGCCCAGACCGCCCGTGGGAGGCATACCGTACTCCAGAGCGGTGATGAAGTCCTCGTCCATCATCTCGGTCTCGTCGTTGCCCTTGGCACGCAGCTCCACCTGCTTCTGGAAGCGCTGCTTCTGGTCGATGGGGTCGTTCAGCTCGGAGAAGGCGTTGCCCATCTCGCTGCGGCAAATGAACAGCTCGAAGCGCTCGGTGAGCCGGGGGTCGGCGGGAGAGCGCTTGGCCAGCGGGGAAACGTCCACAGGGTGCATGGTAATGAAGGTGGGCTGAATGATCTTCTCCTCCACCTTCTGGTCGTAGCACTCGTACAGAGCGTGGCCCCAGGTGGGCTCCACGCCGTCCATGTCCACGCCTACGCTCTTGGCGGCGGCCACAGCGTCGGCATCGTTGTCGATGGCCATGAAGTCCACGCCCAGATGCTCCTTGACGGCCTCGGCCATGGTCATACGGCGGAAACCGGGAGCCAGAGAGATCTTCTCGCCCTGCCACTCGATGTCGTAGGTGCCCAGGATCTCCATGGCGGCGCCGGAGAGCAGATCCTCAAAGAGATCCATCATATCGTGGAAGTCGGCATAGGCCTGATAGAGCTCCACGGTGGTAAATTCGGGGTTGTGCTTGGTGTCCATACCCTCGTTGCGGAAGATGCGGCCCACCTCGTACACACGCTCCAGCCCGCCCACGATGAGCCGCTTCAGGTGCAGCTCGGTGGCAATGCGCATGTACATATCAATGTCCAGCGTGTTGTGATGGGTGACGAAGGGACGGGCGGCGGCACCGCCGGCCAGAGTATTCAGCACGGGAGTCTCCACTTCCATGTAGCCACGGCTGTCCAGGAAGTTGCGCAGATACTTCACAAAGGCACTGCGGATCTCGAAATTGCGGCGCACATCGGGGTTCATGATGAGATCCACATAGCGCTGACGGCAGCGGGTCTCCACATCGGTGAGCCCGTGGAACTTCTCAGGCAGAGGGAGCAGGGACTTGGACAGCAGCACGATGGACTTGGCACGGATGGAGATCTCACCCATACGGGTGCGGAACACATCACCCTCCACGCCCACGATGTCGCCAATGTCGTACTTCTTGAAGGCGGCCAGAGCCTCCTCACCCACCTCGTCGATCTTGACGAAGAGCTGAATGCGTCCACCAGCGTCCTGCAGGTCGGCAAAGACCACCTTGCCCATGCCCCGCTTGCTCATGATACGGCCGGCCAGGCGGACAGTTTGACCCTCCAGAGCGTCAAAGTTGTCCTTGACGGCGTTGCTGTGGTGGGTCACGTCATATTTGGTGATGGCAAAGGGGTCATTACCGGCGTTTTGCAGCTCGGTGAGCTTATCACGGCGGATCTGAAGCAGGTCGGACAGGGAAACCTCCTCCTGCACCGGCTGATTCTGATTATTCTGATCAGACATAAATGTCTCTCCTTTTTCTTTGGTCAGCGCTGGATGTCGACCACTTTGTATTCAATATTGCCGGCGGGAGCTTCCACGATGACGACTTCGCCGATGGCCTTGCCCAGCAGAGCTTTGCCGAAGGGGGATTCCTCGGAGATGCGGCCGTTCATGGGGTCGGCCTCCTGAGAGCCCACCACATGGAAGGACTCCTGCTCGCCCAGAGCCACGTCCTCCACCACGATCTTACTGCCCAGACGGACGATGTTGGAATCGTCGACGTGCTCCTCGATGATGACATAGTTGGACAGGATATTCTCAATCTCTGCAATGCGGGAATAGAGCTTGCCCTGCTCGTTCTTGGCCTCATCATACTCGCTGTTCTCGGACAGGTCGCCAAAGGAACGGGCCTCCTTGATCTGGTCGGCAACTTCCTTTTCACGCACGGTTTTGAGATAGTTCAGCTCGCTTTTCAGTTCTTCCAGGCGCTCCGCACTCAGCTTAAATTCCTTCGCCATTGTAAAAACTCCCTTTCTGCTACGAAATAGAGGCCGTATCAACGGCCGCAAAGCCACTATTTTATAATGTTTCTATGGAATTATAGTGACTTTATACCCATTTGTCAAGGGGATGACCTCCACATTCCCGTCATCTGTCACCGGGATCGGCCGGCTACTCGTTTGCCCCGCTTCTTCCCCCGGCTGAGCAGCCCCGCCACGGCGCCGCCACACAGGCAGGCGGCCAGTTCGAGCAACCCCTGAAGGCCGAAGTCAAAGCCGTCGCTGGTGATCAGACCCACAGCTAAAATGAGCAGAAAGCACACCGCTCCGGCCCCCAGCCCCGCCAGCAGACGGCGGGACGGCCAGCGCCCTGAGGTCAGTTTCCCGCCCACAAAGCAGCCCAGCACGCAGGCCAGCGCTGTGAGCTGGGTGCCTGTTTCCTCCTTCAAGATACCACGGGACACCGCCACAGCCCCCAACAGCAGCAGGAGCAGCACGATCCCCAGCGCCAGCAGACCGCCCATGAGCACCGCCGCCGTGAGCTGCACCGCACCTGCCCCCTGCGATTCCGATCTCTGCATAAAAAAGCACCCCTTTCATACGGTTGTTACACCATATGCCAAAGGGGTGCTTGTCATGCTATGCCTGTGCCGGACAGCGGATCACTTGCTGTCCTGATCCTTCTTATCGGAATCGGCAGTGGCGGGAGCGTCCTGGCTGCCCTGGGTGCCCTTGCTGGAAATGGCCCACTTGGTGAACTCCATGCGGACACGGTCAGCGCCGGTCTCCACCACGATGGTCTCCTTCTTGACGGCGCAGATGGTGCCTACGATGCCGCCGATGGTGGTGATCTCATCACCCACCGCCAGGTTGCTGCGCATCTCGCTGGCTTTCTTCTTCTTCTTGCTTTCAGGACGGATGAGCAGGAAATAGAAGATGGCCACCATCAGGACGATCATAATAATGGTCGGCCAGATGGAACCCTTGGGGGTCTCGTTTCCCGCAGCAGCGGCAGACAAAAACAACATAATTGATTCCTCCATAGTAAAAGTGTGGCTGCAAACGCATATCTGTATTATAACGGCATTGCCGCATAAAGACAAGCACTTTTTTCGATTTACTCGGTGACACGCCCTGCCAGCCGCTCCGAATATTCTGCACGGAACTGGGCGAAGCAGCCGTTGTCCAGCGCTTCCCGGATGCGGCGGGTGAGCTCGTTGTAGAAATACAGGTTGTGCATCACCGCCAGACGCATGGCCAGCATCTCCCCTGCCACAAACAGGTGGCGCAGGTAGGCACGGGAGAAATTGCGGCACACCGGGCAGTCGCACTGGGGGTCAATGGGGCGTTCATCCAGCTTATAGCGCTCATTTTTGATGTTCAGCGCACCTCTCCAGGTAAACAGCTTGCCATGGCGGGCATTGCGGGCAGGCATGACGCAGTCGAAGAAGTCCACCCCCCGTGCCACCGCCTCAATGATGTTGGACGGCGTGCCCACACCCATGAGGTAGCGGGGCTTGTCCACCGGCATATGGGGCTCCACCGCATCAATGATCTCGTACATCACCTCGGTGGGCTCGCCCACGGCAAGGCCGCCGATGGCGTAGCCGTCGCAGTCGATCTTGGCAGTCTCCTTCATGTGCCATACCCGCAGATCGGCAAATGTGGCGCCCTGATTGATGCCGAAGAGCATCTGACCGGGGTTCACGCAGTCCGGCAAGGAGTTTAGCTTGTCATGCTCTGCCTTGCAGCGCTCCAGCCAGCGCAGGGTGCGCTCACAGGAGGCCTTGGCATATTCATAGGTGGCGGGGTTTTCCACGCACTCGTCAAAGGCCATGGCGATGTCGCTGCCCAGATTGGACTGGATTCGCATGGATTCCTCAGGGCCCATAAAAATGCGGTGGCCGTCGATATGGGAGGCAAAGGTCACGCCCTCCTCGGTGATCTTCCGCAGGCCGGACAGGGAAAAAACCTGAAATCCGCCGGAGTCGGTGAGCATGGGGCCATCCCAGCGCATAAACTGGTGCAGACCGCCCATGGCCTTCACCACATCGTCGCCGGGGCGCAGATGGAGGTGATAGGTGTTGGACAGCTCCACCTGACAGCCAATCTCCTTCAGGTCAAAGGCGGACAGACCGCCCTTGATGGCACCTTGCGTGCCAACATTCATAAACACCGGGGTCTGCACCGTGCCGTGGGCGCAGGTAAACTGGCCCCGACGGGCTCTGCCCTCGGTTTTCAGCAGTTCAAACATAGATTACCTCTCTTTTGATGCTCGCAGGATCCCTCAGCTAATGAACATGGCATCGCCAAAGGAGAAAAAGCGGTAGCGTTCTCTCACCGCCTCCTCGTAGGCGGACAGCACCGGCTCACGCCCTGCCAGAGCGGACACCAGCATGATGAGGGTGGATTCGGGCAGATGGAAGTTGGTCACCAAGCCGTCCAGCACCTTGAAGCGGTAGCCCGGATAGATAAAAATATTGGTCCAGCCTGCCTTGGGCTCCATGGTGCCGTCCTCATTGGCCCAGCTCTCGATGGTACGGCAGGATGTGGTGCCCACACAGATGACACGACCGCCCTCAGCCTTGGTCTGATTGATCACATCCGCCGTTTCCTGGGAAATCACGCAGTATTCCGAGTGCATCTCGTGCTCGTCCAGATGCTCCGCCTTCACAGGGCGGAAGGTGCCAAGCCCTACATGAAGCGTAACGTAGCAAACCTTTACACCCATTGATTCCACTTGTGCCAGCAGCTCTTTTGTGAAGTGCAGGCCTGCTGTGGGTGCAGCGGCGGAGCCCACCACTCTGGAGTAGACGGTCTGATAGCGCTCACCGTCCTGCAGTTCCTCCTTGATGTAGGGTGGCAGAGGCATTTTGCCCAGCTTCTCCAGGATTTCAAGGAAAATGCCTTCATAATCAAAGCGAACCAGACGGTTGCCGCCTTCCACTTCACCCACCACTTCGGCGGTCAAGGCGCCGTCGCCAAAGGTGATCTTCGCCCCGGTGCGCAGCTTTTTGCCCGGACGAACCAGACACTCCCAAACCTTCTCGCCCCGGTCGATGAGCAGCAGCACCTCGCAGGCACCGCCGCCGCTTCGGCGGCCAAACAGCCGTGCAGGAAGCACACGGCTATCGTTGAGTACCAGACAATCCCCCGGACGGAGCAGGCTGGGCAGGTCAAAAAAGTGCAAATGCTTTGTCTCCCCCGTGGCTTTGTCCAGCGTGAGCAGCCGGGAGCCGTCCCGCCGCTCCAGCGGGGTCTGTGCGATCAGTTCCTCCGGGAGATCAAAGTAAAAATCCGATGTTTTCAATGGTTATCCCACCGTAATTCCAGTATAGTAGAACTTCAAAATCTCATCGTAGGTAAAGCCCTGCTTGGCCATGGCGTAGGCACCCCACTGGCTCATACCCACATTATGGCCGGAGCCGGCACCTGAAATGACGAAATTGCCATTGCTGTCGGTGCCGTTGCCGGAGGAAGTGGTGCCGCCGGAGGTGCCGGACGGAGTCACCTGCGAAATGCCGCTGCCGGTGATGACATAAGCTCCGCCGGGAAGGGTGATGAGGTTCCCGTTCCCGTCGATGGCGGTGAGTCCGGCGGTATTCCCATCGACAGCAGTGCCGTTGATATAGATCTGGCCGATACTGCCGCCCAACGTGCCTGTGCCGAAGGTATAGCGATAGGAGCGCAGACCCAGCATGGATACCATGGTGCGGCTGTTGAAGGTGTAGTTGCGTCCGTTGCTGTCGGTCAGAACGACGGTCTTCGGGTTGCCGGTGTCGGTATAGGCGCTCACCTTGGCCGACACGATGGTACTGCAATTGTTGTAGCCCTCGGCTTTCACCTTGGCGGTGAGCTGGGACGGCGTGATCAGGCGAGTCCAGTAATAGCCGGAAATGCGGTCAGCCACAGTGGCTTCGTAGGGATCGGTAACGCCCATCATATAGGGGTAGGCCGACTGGTTGCTGCCCCACACCACAGAGGAGTCCTCCGATGCGCCGCCGTTGGAGGAGTAGTATACGCAGTTGATGGGCTTGCCGTTATAGTAGGCCAGCACGCCCGCCGTGGAATCCACAAGAGAGTCCGTATAGTCGGTGGCACGGTCACGCCCCATGTACACCTGACAATGGATCGTATTGCAAATGTCAAAATGGGCGTTTGAGTGGCGGTTACGGTTATGCAGCGCATAGTTTCGGGCACAGACCGTCTGCGCCTTCAGCGCTTCCATAGGCCAGCTGGAGGACATCTCACGGGGGATCACGCCCTTCACATAGTCGTCCAGCCCCACCATGTTCACCACGGTGAGATCGCCGCCGCCCACACGCTCATAGCGGAAGCCGCCGTACCATTCGTAGTTTTTGAACCATGTGGTGCTCTTTGCATCGCCGGCGGGAATGGGCTCTACGCCCAGGCCGGTACCGCTTCCGTTGTCGTCATACTGGAACAGGATGGTGTTGGTGCCGGTGGCCACCACGCTGATGCCGTAGGCAGAGGTGCCCTTGATGGTGGCAGAGACATCCATACTGTCCAGGGCAGCCTGTGCCGCAGAACGGCTGGTATAGTTGCCCACTCTGGCATAGTAGCTGCCGCCGATATAGGCCACGAACCCGCCGCTGTACTGGTCGGCCACCTGCTTGGCTGCCTCAAAGGTGGTGTAGCTGCCCTCCAATTGCAGATGATAGCACCCCACCGCCACGCCGGAGCCGGTCAGGACATCGTGGTAACTGGTATAGCCACCGTAGGTGCCGTAATATACATTGGCCGTCTTGACAACGGAGATGGAGGTCTTGTCGGTGGAGGCCAGCTCCATGAGCTGACCGTCCCCATCATAGCGGCCGAATCGGAAGCCGCTGCCCACAGAGTTGGCCAGATTGGCGCCATCCAGCGCAGAGCTGCCGTAGTAAATGCCCACCCGCACCACGGTATTCGCCATCTCGGTATTGACGGGCACGGGCGCTGCGGCCGCAGCAGACCCACCGGAAAACACTGCACCAATTGGCAGCAGGCAACCCAATGCAAGAACCATCGCTGCAAATTGCACGAATTTTTTCCTCATAATGTTCTCCATTTCTCCATATCTTTCGGCAGCGGAAAATTGACACTTTAGCGTGTTGATGTTATTATAGATGTTAATAACCGTATACCGCACAGCATATACGACTATTTTCTCTATTATAGTACATAAACCGCCCATGTTTCAACTATGAGTTTCAAATTATGAGACGCAGGGCACGAGGAGGTCACTTACATGGAAAAGTACAAAGTTGGTATTATCGGCGGCACCGGCATGGTGGGTCAGCGCTTCGTCACCCTGATGGAGAACCACCCCTGGTTCCAGCTCACCGCCATCGCCGCCAGCCCCCGTTCCGCCGGTAAGCGCTACGAGGATGCCGTGGCAGGCCGCTGGGCCATGTCCACCCCCATCCCCGAAGAGGCCAAGGACATCGTGCTGCTCAGCGCACAGGATGACATTGAGAAGATCGCCTCTATGGTGGACTTCGTGTTCTCCGCCGTGGACATGAAGAAGGACGAGATCAAGGCTCTGGAGGAGGCTTACGCCAAGTTCGAGTGCCCCGTGGTGTCTAACAACTCCGCTCACCGCTGGACCCCCGACGTGCCCATGGTCATTCCTGAGATCAACGCCGACCACATCGAGGTCATCAAGGATCAGCGCAAGCGTCTGGGCACCAAGCGTGGCTTCATCGCCGTCAAGTCCAATTGCTCCATCCAGAGCTATGTCCCCGCCCTCTCCCCCCTGCGTGAGTTCGGCATCGAGAAGATCCTGGTGTGCACCTATCAGGCCATCTCCGGCGCCGGCAAGACCTTCGAGACCTGGCCTGAGATGGTGGATAACCTGATCCCCTACATCGGCGGCGAGGAAGAGAAGAGCGAGCAGGAGCCCCTGAAGGTGTGGGGCAAGGTGGAGAACGGCGTCATCGTCAATGCTGAGGCTCCCGCCATCACCGCCCAGTGCCTGCGTGTCCCCGTTTCCAACGGTCACACCGCCGCCGCCTTCGTCACCTTCAAGAACAAGCCCACCATGGAGCAGATGAAGGATGCCTGGAAGAACTTCAAGGGCCGTGCTCAGGAGCTCAACCTGCCCACCGCTCCCAAGCAGTTCCTTAACTACTTCGAGGAGGACAATCGTCCCCAGGCCAAGCTGGATCGTGATATGGAGGGCGGTATGGCTGTTTCCATCGGTCGTCTGCGTCCCGACACCCAGTATGACTACAAGTTTGTTTCCCTGTCCCACAATACCCTCCGTGGCGCTGCCGGCGGCGCTGTGCTGCTGGCCGAGCTGCTGTGCGCTGAGGGCTACATCGACCGGAAGTAATCCGATACCGTAACTTCAATTTTGATGAAAGGGTGATTTCCATGAGAACGCCAGTGTTTACCGGCGCCTGCCCCGCCCTCGTCACACCTTTTGACGAGAATGGCGCCATCAATTATGACGCTTTCGGCAAGCTGATCGACGATCAGATCGCCGCCGGCGTGGATGCCGTGTGCGTCTGCGGCACCACCGGCGAGTCCGCCACCATGTCCATCCGTGAGCATATCGCTGCGGTAGAGTTCTGTGTCAAACGTGTGGATCACCGGGTCAAGGTCATCGCCGGTGCCGGCAGCAACGATACCTCCACCGCTGCCTATCTGTCCCAGCACGCTCAGGACTCCGGCGCCGATGCCCTGCTCCACGTCACCCCCTACTATAACAAGGCCAGCCAGACCGGCCTCATCAAGCACTATGAGTACATCGCTGACCGGGTGGACCTGCCCATCATTCTGTACAATGTGCCCGGCCGTACCGGCGTGTCCTTCACCGCTGAAACCTACCGCCACCTGGCTCAGAACCCCCAGATCAACGGCGTGAAGGAAGCCTCCGGCAACTTCTCCCTGCTGGCTCACACCCGCTTCCTGTGCGGCGACGACTTCTACATCTGGTCCGGCAACGACGATCAGGTTGTCCCCATGATGGCGCTGGGTGCCAAGGGCGTTATCTCCGTGGCCTCCAACATCGTGCCTGAGGTGATGGTCAAGATGACCCGCCTGTGCCTGGACAACGACTTTGAGGCCGCCTCCAAGCTGCAGATCGAGTACATGGATCTCATCGACTCCCTGTTCATCGAGGTCAACCCCATCCCCATCAAGACCGCTATGAACCTGCTGGGCATGAACATGGGTGCGCTGCGCCTGCCTCTGTGCGACATGACCGAGAAGAATCTGGCCACCCTGAAGCAGTCCATGACCCGTATGGGTCTTCTGTAAGGTGACCGCCATGCAAAAGATAATCATCTCCGGCTGCAACGGGCACATGGGTCGGGTGGTGGCGGACATCTGCGCCGCAGATCCGCAGGTGGAGGCGGTTGCCGGGTTTGACATTCTGGGTCAGCCCGCCGACGGTTTCCCCGTATTCCCCTCCCCCGCTGCCTGCACCATTTCCGCCGATGTGGTCATCGACTTCTCCCATCCCGCCGCGCTGGACGGCTTGCTGGCCTATGGCATGGAGCACAACGTGCCTCTGGTGCTGGCCACCACCGGCTACTCCGAGGAGCAGCTTGCCCAGATCGACAAGGCAGCTCAGTCCATCCCCATCTTCCGCTCCGCCAATATGTCCCTTGGCATCAACGTGCTGCTGGATCTGGTAAAGAAGGCCGCTTCTGTATTGGGCGGCGACTACGATGTGGAGATCGTGGAGCGCCACCATCACCGCAAGGTGGATGCCCCCAGCGGTACCGCCCTCATGCTGGCCGATGCCGCCGCCGAGGGTCTGCCCTATGAGCCGGAGTACACCTATGACCGCCACTCGGTGCGCAAGCCCCGTGACAGCCGTGAGATCGGCATCTCCGCCGTCCGTGGCGGCACCATCGTGGGCGATCACACGGTGATCTTCGCCGGACGTGACGAGGTTATTGAGATCAGCCACCATGCTGCCAGCCGTGAGATTTTCGCCTCCGGCGCAGTGAAGGCAGCCAAGTTCCTCGCCACGGTGAACAAGCCCGGTCTGTACAATATGTCCGCTCTCATTTAAGCAGAATAACTCCCCACCGGCACAGCCGGTGGGGAGTTTTCTCGTCTATCAGCTCATCTTCACACGATGGAACATTTTTTTGCCCTTTTTGATAATCACGCCGTCACCGGCAAAGGTGTCGGCAGTGAGCTGGGCAGCGGGGTCGGTGAGCTTGGCATCCGCCATGGTCACACCGCCCTGCTGCACCAGACGGCGGGCTTCGCCGTTGGAGGCAGCCAGACCGCACTTGACCAGCAGCGCCAGCACACCCAGCTTGCCATCGGTAAAGTCGGCCTCGGTCAGCTCGGTGGTGGGCATGGTGGACAGGTCGCCGCCGTTGGAGAACAGAGCCTTGGCGGCAGCCTGCGCCTTGTTGGCCTCCTCCTCGCCGTGCACCAGAGCGGTGAGCTCCCAAGCCAGGATCTCCTTGGCCTGATTGAGCTGGGCACCCTCCCAGCCATCCATTTCGTTGATCTGCTCCAGAGGCAGGAAGGTGAGCATACGGATGCACTTGAGCACATCAGCATCGTCAATGTTGCGCCAGTACTGGTAGAAGTCGTAGGGGGTGGTCTTGTTGGGATCCAGCCACACGGCGCCGGAAGCGGTCTTGCCCATCTTCTTGCCCTCGCTGTTGAGCAGCAGGGTGATGGTCATGGCGTGGGCATCCTTGCCCAGCTTGCGGCGGATGAGTTCGGTGCCGCCCAGCATATTGCTCCACTGATCGTTGCCGCCGAACTGCATATTACAGCCGTAATTCTGGAACAGATGGTAGAAGTCATAGGACTGCATGATCATGTAGTTGAACTCCAGGAAGGACAAACCCTTCTCCATGCGCTGCTTGTAGCACTCGGCACGGAGCATATTGTTCACAGAGAAGCAGGCACCCACCTCACGCAGCACATCCACATAGTTCAGATCCAGCAGCCAGTCGGCGTTGTTCACCATCTGAGCCTTGCCCTCACCGAACTCGATGAAGCGCTCCATCTGCTTCTTGAAGCAGTCGCAGTTGTGCTGGATGGTCTCCTTGGTCATCATGGAGCGCATATCAGTGCGGCCGGAGGGGTCACCGATCATGGCGGTGCCGCCGCCAATGAGGGCGATGGGCTTGTTGCCCGCCATCTGGAGCCGCTTCATCAGGCACAGCGCCATGAAGTGGCCCACATGGAGGGAGTCGGCGGTGGGGTCAAAGCCAATGTAGAAGGTGGCCTTGCCGTTGTCGATCATGTCCCGGATCTCGTCCTCATTGGTGACCTGAGCGATGAGGCCACGGGCCACCAGTTCATCATATACTTTCATCTGAATATTCTCCTTACTTCCTGATTTTCCATTCCAACTGATGGGACTGCGGGGTGAAGCCCAATTTCGCATACAGTCCCTGTGCGGGCGTGTTGAACACAGCCACCTTCAGCTCCACGCTGTCCAGACCCAGCTCTGCGGCACGCTCTTTCACATAGGTGAGCAACTGCTCCGCAATGCCCTGACGGCGGCAGGTGGGGGCCACGCCCATGGTGTCCACCATGGCAAAGCGGCGGGGCACCATCACAAAATTGCCGGGCAGGTTCTCCTGCAGGGACACCAGACAGATCCCCGCCAGGGTGCCATCCTCCAACTCCGCAACGGCGGACAGCTTCTCCGGCGCATTCTGGGCGCCGAGGAAAATTGCCTCAGGCATTACCATATCAGGCCCTCTGAAGATGTCGGGACGTCCCGTGGAATGGGTGATCTGGATCTGCGCCAGCAGTTCCTTGGCCTTTTCGTAATCTCCAGGCTGCAAGCATCTGATTTTCATGTTCCAACCTCCACATATTGATTATTAAGAAAAAACGCCCTCCGTCCCGCAGGACAGAGGGCGATGAAACGCGGTACCACCTCTGTTCACCGCATCTTCACAGGTGCGGCCTCAGAGAGTCTAAAGACTCCTGCGCTGTACCGGGCGCATCCCGTCCTGCCCTACTGGGTTTCCCGTTCAGGCGGCTGCTCCAAGGGGTATTCACCGAGCGTCCTCTCCCCCTTGCACCGACCGGGGGTTCTCTGCGCAGGAAACGTTTCGGCTACTATTCCTCTTCAACACATTGCAAGCATCATAACATAGGAACTTTTTGTTGTCAAACCTTTTTCGCAGCGTGGGCGGACTTGAACTGCTCCGCCTCCGCCATCAACTCCTCCGCACCGTCCAGCATGGTCTGGGTGACGGTGCCGCCGCCGCTGAGCCGAGCCAGCTCCTCCCTGCGGCGGGATCGTTCCAGCCGCTCCACCTCGGTGAAGGTGCGGCCGTCCCGCTCCCCCTTTTCCACGGAGAAGTGGACATCGCCCATGGCAGCGATCTGGGGCAGATGGGTCACGCATAACACCTGCTTGCTCCGGGCCACCTGAAACAGCTTTTGGGCTACCTTGCCCGCCGCCCGGCCGGACACGCCGGTATCCACCTCGTCGAATACCATGGTGGTCACCCGATCATTTTCCGCCAGCACGTTTTTCAGCGCCAGCATGATGCGGGCCAGCTCGCCCCCCGATGCGATTTTGTTGATGGGCTTCAAGTCCTCACCCACATTGGCGGACATGAGGAAGCGCACCACATCCATGCCGGTGGCATCCATGCCGTCCTCGCAGTCCTTGGGGGCAAACTCCACCTCAAACCGCACCCGGGGCATATCCAACTCAGTCAATTCCGTCTGGATGCGCTGGGCCAGCCGAAGGGCTTCTTCTCGTCGCGCACTGGAAAGGATTTCACCTTTACTGGCTGCTTGTTTCAACGCCTTGGCCAATTCCGCTTCCAGTTGAATCGCCCGGTCATCGGAGAACCGGATGTCGTCCAGCTCCTTGCGGCAGCGCTCCAGATAGTCCAGCATCTCCTCCACGGAACTGCCGTATTTTTTCTTCAGCCGGTGCAGCCGATCCAGCCGGGTTTCCAGCTCATCCAGCTCCCCGGGGTAGAAATCCAGCGCGCCCCGTGCATCCCGCACCAGCTCGGCCAAATCGTCCACGTCATAGCGGAGCTGCTCCGCCTTCCTGGCAAGGGCGGCCAGCTCCTCGCTGTACCGTCCCCCTTGGGAGAGGCTGTCCTCCGCCGTCATGAGAAGGGAGACTGCACCCTCCCCGTCGTCGTCGCCGCCGGTAAGGGCCTGCCACGCACCGTCAATGGCAGAGGTGAGCCGCTCTGCATTGCGCAGAATCGTGCGGCGCTCTGTGAGTTCCTCCTCCTCGCCGGAACGCAGCTCCGCCCGCTCCAGCTCGTCGATCTGATAGGTCAGGGTATCCACCCGGCGGGCCTTTTCTGCCTCATCCATGCGGGTGGAATTCAGCTCACGGCGGATGGCTCGCACCCGCTCATACGCCTCGGCAAACTCCGCCTTCAGCGGCTCGGTGCCGCCAAAGCTGTCCAGATAGTCCAGGTGGCACTCCTCGTCCAGAAGCTGCTGGCCGTCGTGCTGACCGTGGATGTTCAATAACTGGCAGCCCAGTTCCCGAAGCTGGCTGACCAGCAGCGGTCTGCCATTCACACGGCACAGGTTTTTGCCGTCCGCCTGAATGGAACGCTCCAGCAGCAGTTCCCCGTTCTCATCGGGAAAGATGTCATACTCCGCAAACCAGCCCAGCTCAGGCAAATCACGAAACACCGCCGACACCCGGGCCGACTTGGCCCCGGTGCGGATGAGGTCACGGCTGGTGCGCTCACCCATAATGGCACCAATGGCGTCAATCACGATGGATTTGCCTGCGCCGGTCTCGCCGGTGAGGACGTTGAACCCCCGATCAAACACGATGTCCGCCGAGGAAATGACCGCAATATTCTCAATATGCAGCAGGGACAGCATGGAACATCACCCTCACTCCAGCATAGACTCCATTTCCTTGCAGAAGGCATCCGCCATCTGATTGGTGCGCATGATGAGGATGACGGTGTCATCTCCCGCAAGGGAGCCTACCAGCCCCTCGATCTCCATGCCGTCCAGAGCAGCACCCGCCGCCGGAGCCAGACCGGGCATGGTCTTGACCACCACGATGTTCTGCGCCACATCAAAGGAGGTCACGCCCTCCCGAAAGATGTTGCGCAGGCGGCCTGCAAAGTTATGGTGGGGGTGGCGGGCCGCCGCCACCACATAGCGGTACACGCCGCTGGCCGCAGGCTGCTTGACCAGATTCAGCTCCTTGATGTCACGGGAAATGGTGGCCTGTGTGGCACGGATGCCGCAGTTGCGCAGACCTTCCAACATCTGCTCCTGAGTCTCGATCTCCCGCTCGCCGATCAGGCGCAGGATCTCTGCCTGTCGTTTTGCTTTCATCCTCTCACGCCTTTCCCAGTTTTTGATTGATGCGCTCATAGAAGGTGCGTCCGGTGAGCTTCACCAGACGAGTCACCTGCTCCGATTTGCGGCACTCCACCCAGTCCCCGGGCTGGATCTTGAAGGCTCGTCCGCCATCCACCGCCAGAAAAGCGGTCTTACTGCTGCCCGGACGGACACGCACTCCCACCACACGGGAGCTGTCCAGCACAAAGGGCTTGGCGTGGAGAGAGTGGGCGCACAGGGGGGCCATGATGGTGTTCTCCGCCGTGGGCTCCACAATGGGTCCGCCGGCGGCCAGAGAGTAAGCGGTGGAGCCGGTGGGGGTGGCAATGACCACGCCGTCGCCGGAGAAGGAGGAAATGGTAACACGATCCCCGGTCACCTCCAGATCCAGCACACGACCCACGGCATTTTTGGTGATGACCGCATCGTTGAGGGCCGTTTCAGAGAAGATCCTCCGCCCCTCCCTGCGCACCGTCACATCCAGCATCATGCGCCGCTCAATGTCAAACTTGCCGCTGACCAGTCGGGACAGCAGGGACAGCTCGCCCTGCTCCAGCTCCGCCATGAAGCCTACGCTGCCCAGATTGACCCCCAGCACGGGGAGCTGATAGGGGTTGGCATCTCTGGCGGCGTGGAGGATGGTGCCGTCACCGCCGAAGCACACCAGCACATCGGCGGTGGGCAGTTCCTCATTCAGCTTCCTGAGCTGTACATGGGGCGGCAGGTCAGTGCGTCCGTTGTCCTCCACATCGAAGGGCAGACAGACCACTACCTCTGCCCCGCCGCTCTCCAAAATCTTTTTGGCGGACAGGGCCGCCTTCAATCCCCGGTCACGGTAGGGATTGGGACTTAATATCACTTTCATTGTACATCCCCCTCCAGTTCACCGTGGGAGCGCTGCACCAGCTCCCTGAGGTCGCCATGCTGCACCTCTCCGGGTCGGGCGGACAAAAAGCCGAGATATTCAATATTTCCCTCCGGCCCACGGATGGGAGAAAAGTCGATGCCTTTCACCGTGAAGCCACTCTCTGCGGCATGGACAAGGAACTGCTCCAGCACCTCCAGATGGACGGCGGGATCACGCACCACACCCTTCTTGCCCACCTTTTCCCTGCCCGCCTCAAACTGGGGCTTGATCAGGGCAGCCACCTGTCCGTCCTCCGTCATGAGGGGACGCAGGGCAGGCAGAATGAGCTTGAGGGAGATAAAGGACACATCAATGGAGGCAAACTCCAGCGGTTCTGGGATCTGCTCGGTGGACAGGTAGCGGGCGTTGGTGCGCTCCAGACAGACCACACGGGGGTCGCTGCGCAGCGACCACGCCAACTGCCCGTAGCCCACATCCACCGCATATACTTTGGCTGCACCGTTTTGCAGCATACAATCGGTGAAGCCGCCGGTGGAGGCACCGATATCCGCCGCCACCTTGCCCTTCAGCGTGATGGGGAAGCAGGACATGGCCTTTTCCAGCTTCAGACCGCCCCGGCTGACATAGCGCAGGGTCTGACCCCGCACCTCCAGCACCGTGGTCTCGTCCAGCGACAGACCGGCCTTGTCCATGCGGTGGTCACCCACGAACACCTGCCCGGCCATAATGATGGCCTGCGCCTTCTGGCGGCTGTCCGCCAGACCCTGCTCCACCATGAGCACATCCAGGCGCTTTTTAGCCACAAGCCATCACCTCCAACGCTTTTTTGCACAGAGAACTGCCGTCGATGCCGCACAGGGCACGCAGCTGGGCTACCGTGCCATGGGGGATAAATCGGTCGCCTAAGTTGACCAGCGCCAGCTTCACGCCGCCCTCACCCCGCAGCATCAGCTCCGCACCGATGCGGCGGCCCACACAGCCCGCATCCACGCATTCTTCCGCCACCAGAACCCGGCCAGTCTTGCGCACACAGGCTGCTACCATATCCATATCCAGCGGCACGATGCTGTTCAGCTTCAGCACCTGAGCGGACACGCCCCGCTCCTGCAGGCGGTCGGCGCAGTCCAGTACCTCACCGATCATATTGCCATAAGCGATGAGGGTGATGTCGCTGCCATCACGCAGGACACTTGCCCCATCCACAGCGCACAGTTCCTTGAAATGTCCCTCGCCCCCTCTGGGGTAACGCACAGCCACCGGGCCGCGCACCTCCAGCACGGCATGGCGCAGCATGGCTTCCAGCTCGGCAAAGCTGGCGGGGCACAGCACTTTCATGCCGGGGACGGAGGTGAGATAGGCCACATCGAATACGCCGTGGTGAGTCTCGCCATCCTCGCCCACCAGTCCGGCACGATCCACGCCCAGCACCACATGAAGCCCCTGAATGGCCACATCGTGGAGCAGCATATCGTAGCTGCGCTGGAGGAAGGACGAGTAGACGGCGAATACCGGGATCACCTGCTGCTTGGCCATGCCTGCGGCCATGGCCACTGCGTGTTCCTCCGCAATACCCACATCGAAGAACCGCTGGGGGAATTGGGCGGCAAACTTGTCCAGCCCGGTACCTGACTCCATGGCAGCGGTGATGGCACACAGCTCCGGATGTTCCTCCGCCAGCTCGCACATGGTGCGGCCAAACACGCCGGAATAGGAGCCGCCGCCTTTGGAGGACACGGGGGTGCCATCTTCCTTATGGAAGGGGCTGACACCGTGGAATCGGTCGGGTTCCTGCTCCGCCGGCAGGTAGCCCTTGCCCTTGGTGGTCTTGATATGGAGCAGCACGGGACAGGCCAGATCCCTGGCATAGCTGAGAAGGCGGGTGAGCTGGGTGACATCATGACCGTCCACAGGCCCCAGATAGGTGAAGCCCATATCCTCAAACATAGTGTAGGACAGCACCGCATCCTTCACCAACTGCTTCATTCGGTGGGTGACACGATAGACCGTCTTCCCCACGGCGCCCCGATCTGTCAACTTGCGGTAGGCTTTCTTGAAGCGGAGGTACTGGGGCTTCAACCGCTGACGAGACAGGTGACTTGCCACACCGCCCACATTTTTGGTGATGGACATTCCGTTGTCATTGAGCACGACGATCATAGGCTCGCCGCTCTGTCCGGCATTGCACAGGCCCTCAAAGGACAGGCCGCCGGTCATGGCGCCGTCTCCTATGACGGCAAGCACCTGATAGTCCTCCTGATTCAGCGTTCTGGCACGGGCCATGCCCAGCGCCACCGACACAGAGTTGGAGGCATGACCGGCAATAAAGGAGTCCGAAGGGTGCTCGTTGGGCTTGGGAAAGCCGGACAATCCTCCGAACTGGCGCAGAGTCGTCATCTGCCCGCCACGGCCCGTGAGGATCTTATGGGCATAGCACTGATGTCCCACATCGAATACCAGCCGATCCTCGTTCAGATCAAACACACGGTGGATGGCCACGGTGAGCTCCACCACGCCCAAGCTGGAGGCCAGATGACCGCCGGTGACCGAAACGCTGTCTATGATCTGCTCCCGCAGTTGTTGGCATAGTTCCTTCGTCTGCTGATCTGTGATTTGATCAAGACGCTCAGGTATCATATTTTTCGCCCCTTTTCGGCAGAGGTCAGTTCTTACGAAGCGCCAGCTCGTCCGCCAAAGCGCACAGGAAGGTCGGGTCGTCAAACACGCCCTGCACCGCCTCTTTGGCCAGTCTGGTATGCTTCTCTACCAGCTCACGGCACTGTTCCAGACCGTACAGCGTGACAAAGGTGGATTTATCATTGACTGCATCGGAGCCCACGGGCTTGCCCAGCTCCTCGGTGGTGGACTCCAGATCCAGCATATCGTCCCGGATCTGGAAAGCCAGCCCCAGCTCCTCGGCGTAGTGGATGGCGCTCTCCCACTGTTGGTCGGTGGGCTGGTTGGGGGCAGCCGCCAGGCCCAGCAGACAGGCCGCCTTCAGCAGCGCAGAGGTCTTCCACATATGGATCTGGGTCAGCTCGTCCACATGGAGGGCATGGCCCTCGCCGGACATATCCAGATATTGTCCGGCGCAGATGCCGGACACGGCCCCTGCCGCCTCACCCAATACTGCACAGGCCTGACCGTTGGCTTCGGGGCGCACCGCCCGCTTGGAGGTGGCCAACTGATGGAAAGCCGCCGCCTGCAGCGCATCCCCCGCCAGCACGGCGGTACATTCGCCGTACACCTTGTGACAGGTGGGTCTGCCCCGCCGCAGGTCGTCATCGTCCATGCAGGGCAGGTCATCATGGATGAGGGAATAGGTGTGCAGCATCTCTATGCCGCAGGCGTAGTCCAGCGCCGGCTCCATGGAGCCGCACAGCGCCTGACAGAATTTCAGCGTCAGCACCGGACGGATGCGCTTGCCGCCGGCCAGCAGGCTGTACCGCATGGCATCCAGCAGCTCACGCTGGGGCACGTCGTGTGTAAAGCAATTCGCCAGCTCCGCCTCAATCAGTTCACGGGCTGCGTGATACTCTCGTTCAAAACTCATGTCAATTCTCCCCTGCAAACGGACGTTCCTCGCCGGTCTCACCGTTGACCAGCAGATTAACCTTTTGCTCGGCCTTGTCCAGCATCCCGTTGCACTGAGCGGCCAGCTTGGCCCCCTCCTCAAACAGCTTGAGGGACTCGTCCAGGCCGCACTCGCCACGCTCCAACTGTTTTACGATCTCTTCAAGGCGGCTCATGGCCTGCTCAAAGGATTGCTCTTTCACTGCCATGTCCTCGCCTCCTTTCCTTTGATCTCACAATGGATCACACCGTCGGACACCATGACCTCCAGGGCGTCGCTCTCGTTGATCTGCTCAATGGATGTGACCACGCCGCCGTCCTGACGGGCGATGGCATAGCCCCGCCCCAGCACCTTCAGCGGACTCATGGCCTCCAGCCCGGCGGCAAAACCTGCCAGCGCTGTGCGCCCGTCCTTTACACGCCCTATGAGGGCGGAGGACATCCGATGCTGTACGGTGTCCAGCAGCAGTCTGCGGTCCTCAATGGGAGCCTTCAGACTGCGCAGGACACGGCTGCTTTGCAGCCGTGTGAGCTCTTTTCGGCCTGCGCTCAACCTTCCCTGCACCGCTCCGGCCAGCCGTATACTGAGCTGCACCAACCGCCGCCGTTCCTCCTCCTGATCGGGTACGGCAAGCTCCGCACCGTTGGACGGCGTGGCCGCCCGCACATCCGCCACATAGTCAGCGATGGTCACATCGGGCTCGTGCCCCACGGCGGAGATCACGGGGATATTGGATACATAGATGGCACGGGCCACCACTTCCTCGTTGAATGCCCACAGATCTTCCCGTGAGCCGCCGCCACGGCCGGTGATGATGAGGTCGATGTCTGCCCGATTGTTCACCTGATGGATAGCAGCGGCGATCTCCTGCGCTGCGCCCTCGCCCTGCACCCGCACCGGCACCACCAGCACCTCTGCCATGGGCCACCGCACGCCTAAGATGCGGAGCATATCACGCACTGCCGCCCCCGCCGGAGAGGTGACCAGTGCGATCTTGTGGGGGTACTTGGGCAGCGGAACCTTGGCGGCAGGGTCAAACAGGCCCTCCTGCTCCAGCTTCTGCCGCAGCCGGTCAAAGGCCAGATCCAGCGCACCACGCCCATCGTCGATCAGCTCGGTGCAGTAGAGCTGGTACACACCGTCCCTGGGATAGGCGGACACCCGCCCAAAGGCCACCACGCTCATGCCGTTGGCGGGGCGGAAACGCAGGCGCACCGCATCGCCCCGAAACATGACGCACCGCAGCGTACTCTGCGCATCTTTCAGAGAAAAGTAGTGGTGCCCGGAGGGATAGCACTTGTAGTTAGAAATTTCGCCACGGATCAGCAGGCTGCTCAGGAGGGGATCCCCCTCCATCAGCTCCTTCACATAGCCGTTGATCTGGG
Organism: Candidatus Enterenecus sp.; assembly: GCA_045589915.1. Taxonomy (GTDB): domain Bacteria; phylum Bacillota; class Clostridia; order Oscillospirales; family Oscillospiraceae; genus Enterenecus. The sequence continues at coordinate 4,963 of JAZNQA010000103.1, read as the reverse complement.
ACACGGAATAAACGGGAAACTGCGCCAGATTCATTCTGTCACACCCCGCTCCAACGCACGGTGCGCCAGGATCGCCACCCCCAACGCATTGTCGGTGGAATATTGGGGCGGCGCAAAAATGGCACCCATCGGCTCCATTCGGCTGCGGATGAGGCGGTTGGAGGCCACGCCGCCGGAACACAGCACCGGCAGGTCACCGTATTCCTTCTTCGCCCACGCAGTGGTGCGGGCAAGCACGGAGGCCAGCGTCTCCAGCGTGAAGCGGGCCACGTCCGCAGGAGCCTCTCCTGCGGCGATCATACCACGGATCTTATTCTCCATGCCGGAGAGAGAAAAGACGCCGTCCTTCGTTTTTACTGCAAAGGAATTTTCCTTTACAGATTCTGAACTAAGGGCATCTACGGCTTTGCCTGCCGGAAAATCCAGTCCCAGCGCCACACCGATGCGGTCCACGAGCTGACCGGCGGAGATGTCGCTGGTGCCGCCCACAAGCTGCGCCTGCACCGTGTGCCCACAGGGGCGGACCAGGAGCAGCTCCGTGGTGCCGCCGGACAGGTGCCACGCCAGATGGGGCACATCCATGAGGTCCTCACGGCCGGCAGACCATGCCGCCGCAGCGATATGTCCCTGCTGATGGGAACAGGGATAAAAGGGCACGCCCAGCGCCGCTGCCATGCTGCGCCCCTGCCCCTCTCCCACAAGGAAGCAGGGCATATAGGAACCCTCCACCTCACGGGGGCGGGTGGAAGCACCCACCGCACGGATGTCGCCCATAGCGCCGTCGGCACGGAGCTGCTCCACCATCAGGTGCAGCCGCTTGACGTGCTGAAAGAGGGCCTCGCTCTGGCGCAGACCGAGGGAACCCTCTGCCACCGTCAGCAGCTTACCCCGATTGACTCCGCTCTCCCCGTCAAAGACGGCGGCAGAGGTGGTGTAGTTACTGGTGTCAAAGCCCAGGCACAGACCGCTCATGCCCTCACTCCTGCTCCGGGAACTCGGCCCGCACAAAGGCACCAAGAATGCCGTTGACGAACTTCACCACATCCTCGTCCACATACTTCTTGGCGATCTCCACAGCCTCATTGATGGCCACCTTGTTGGGCACTTCGGGCATATAGAGGATCTCATACATGGTGACACGCATGATGGCGGCCGCCACCCGGTCGATGCGGGAGAACTTCCAGCCCTTGGCATGGCGGGCAATATAGCCGTCCAGCTCGGCGCCGTGCTCTGCCACGCCCCGCACCAGAGTGGTGATGAACTTTTTCTGCTCCTCGTCGGGGAAAGCGGCGTACAGCTCCTCATCACAGCTGCGGGCCTCGAAAGCTTCGGGCGTAAGCTCTCGCCCCAGCAGCTCGTCCACCTTCACAACGGAAAACACCAGCTCGAAGGCAAAGTGCATGGCGATCTCACGGGCGGTACTTCTGGTCATGGCACATACTTCCTTTCACGGCAGCAATTGCCGTTCTTCTCTTTCTCATTTCAGGGCGCAACGGCCCTATTCTGAATATACATTGTATTATACACGGACAGGCCCTAAAATGGAACCCCTTTTCTTTTTCCAGACAAAAAAACAGAGCCGGCTGACCGGCCCTGTTTTTGTATCTTATTTCTGGAAAATGACCCCAGCCACCGTGACGTTGACGCACTTGACTTGCAGGCCGCTGGTGTTCTCCACCGCACCGGCGATGGCATCCTGCACGGCACGGGCCACTTCAGGCACCACAAAGCCGTTCTTCACCATGATGGCGACGTCCACGCACACAGCATCCTCATCCACAGACAGGCGCACACCCTTGGACAGCACCTTGCGGTTGACCATAGCGGCCACGTCGCTGCCCAGGCCGGAGCCCAGAGCGCCCACGCCCTCCACCTCGATGGCGGCGGCGCCGGCGATGGCGGCCAGCACCTCCTCAGAGATGCTCACGCTGCCCAGTTCCTCCTCGCGGGAGATATATTCCTTGCCTTCGGCCATGTGGCCTCACGCTCCTTCCGATGCATTTTGATACTGTATTATAGCACTTCGGAAGACAAAATACAATCCCATTTTTCCCTTTTGGATGTTGTTTTCCCGGTTTGGCAGATCAGGGCTGGGCCTCCGTGATGGTGATCTGCTCTGCGGTAAGGCCGGTCTCCTCCATGACGATCTCCAGGATCTTGGCGATGTCGGCCTCGCCCAGTCCCTCCGCCGTGGCAGATACCACCACACTGACACGGTCCTCATCGAGGAAGCACACGCACTCGCCGTAGCCCTTGGCAATGACCAGATTCTCCATCTGCGCCTCCGACATGGTGTAGGCGGCCATGGTCTGGATGGCGGCATTGGCCTCATCCACGGCACTCTGGGCGGCGCTCTTGTCCGCCGCAGCCTTCTGGAGCAGCTCCAGCGCACTGTCACGGGCCTGCTGGCGGTTCAGGCGTGCGGCGGCAAAGTAGCCGGTCTGCGCCGTGGCATCGGTCTGGGTGCCGTCTCCTTCGGCGGCGGTGTCGCCGTCGGTGCCATTGACCAGCGTGGTCTGCCCCAGGGTCTTTCCCGGCTCGCTGCTGGCGGCGGGCTTTCCGTCCGTGGCGGCGGACTGATTGTTGTACGACCAGTTGAGATACACCGCCACCCCCACGAACAAGACGATGGCCAGCACGACCGCATTTCGTTTCCACACACTCATTTCGTTACCCCTCCATATACTCATTTTCAGGAACTTTTACATACTGTGATCCGGTCGGAACCCAACCCGGTGAGGGCCGCCACCGCACGGGTGAGCTGGAGCTGCACCTGCGGGTCTCCGCCGCCGGGACACACCACCAGCGCCCCCTGAAAGGTGGGGTAACGCTGCCCCACCAGCACCGCCTCCTCCCCGTTATCGGTGGAGATGACCACGGTGTGCTCCTCCATGCTGTCCGAGCTGTCCGATTGGCTGCTTTCGGTATCGGTGGCCAGCACACGCTCCATGCCGCTGCGCACTGTCAGCACCACGGACACCTCGCCTGCGCCCTCAATCTTGGAGAGCACCTGCTCCAACCGATCCTCCAGCGCCTCCACGGAGAAGTCCTCCTCTCCGCCGGTGAGACCGCTCTGCTCCTCCGGCTCGTTTTTCTTCTCTCCCGACGGCCACAAAAGCAGCAGGATACCCGCCGCAATGACGATGAGTACATATTTATACTGCCGCAGAAAATTCCGTATCTTGGCCGTATCCGGCATCTTGAAGTTCAGTTTCATGATGGTGCCCTCTCAAAGCTCTGTCGTTCCGGCGGGATACCCAGTTCCTCCTCCACAAGGGTACTGAGCTGCGTCTGCTGTGTCTGCGTCCAGTCGCCCAAAATGCGCACGCCGTGGGGGTATGGTGCGCCCCCCTCGTCATAGGCGACGCTCACCTCCACCTCACAGGAAATGCCCAATCCTTCCGCCTTGTCCAGAATATATGCGGCGGTGTTTTCCGCTATGATTGTTTTGTAGAGTAAATCATTTTGCTCGGTGAGCTGCTCGCTGTGATCCCCCACATCCAGCCGATAGTCGTCCAGCGCACGCCGGAGCGCATTTTCATCCAGCTTCAGCACCGGCTGGATGGCCATCACCAACAGCAGCAGCCCTCCCGCAATTTTCCCGATGCGCCGGATCCCGCCCTCCGGCGTGATGGCCTCCGCCAGCGCCAGTACCATGGCCGCACAGGTGATGCCCAGCAGCCAGCTTCGGATCAGCTCCATCATACCGTCACCACCGAAATGGAGGACACCAATGCGATGAGCAACAGAAGGCAGCAGGCTCCCATCATGCCCAGCGCCAGACCAAAGGCACCGCTCAGCTTGTCCACCAGATCACACACCCTTCCCTCACCTACGGTAGAGGCCAGCGCCGCCACCACCTTATAGAGCAGATAATGCACGGCGGTCTGCAGCAGCGGCAGCAGACAAATGCCCAAAATGGTGAGTGTACCGAACACCCCCACCGTGCTTTTCAAAAGTCCGGCAGATGCCAGCACGGTCTCTGCCGCATCGGAAAGGATCCCCCCCACCACAGGAATGGCACCCGATATGGCAAACTTGGTGGCTTTGATGGAGGCGGCATCTGCCGACCCTGCCACCACGCCGCTGACGGTGAGATAGCCCACAAAGGCTATCATCACGCCGGTGAGCACGGTGGTCACCGTCCATTTCAGCAGGGCTGCGATGCGCTTCAGCCCATCATTACCCAGCGCAGCGTGGGCCACCGATGCGGCGATATAGCCGTACAGAAGGGGCATCAGCAGACCGTTGATGAGGTTGACCAGCAGATCGCAAAAGAGTACCGCCGCCATCTGACGGGCTGCGGCGCCGGCGATGGCGCCGGTGGCCGCCGTCACCGCCGCCACCGTGGGAAGCAGTACATTGGCAAAGGATGCCATGGCGTCAATGGCGCCCCGCCCCAATCCCAGCAGGGAGTTTACATCCACAGCCGCCACCGCTGTCACCGCCAGCACCCCTGCCAGCGGCACGGCGGGCAGCTTCCCCCGCCCCATGGTCTCATACACCGTCTGCGCCACGCTGCACAGCAGCAGAATGACCAGCAGCAGCACCCCGGAGCGCACCGCCCGCCGAATGACGCCGCCCAACTCCCCGCTGCCGGTGTCGATGATCTCGCCAAGACCCTCCTCCAGGCTCGTCCCATAGTCTGCCGTACCTCCATTTTGTCGGGCAGACCGCTCCAGCTCGTCCACCCCTGCCGCCTCCTCCTGTTGGGTCATGATCTCCTCCGGGGAGAGGGCGGAAGCGGGCAGAGTCAAGACCGTCAGCAAGAGCGGCAACAGTAACCACAGACGTTTCATCCGCCCCCTCCTTACAGCAAACCGCTCATCAATTCCAGCACCGCCGACATCAGCGGCAGGATGGCCAGCAGCGCCAACGCCGACCCCGCCACCTCCACCGCCGAGGCCAAGGCACCCTCCTTGGCGTCACGGCACAGGTCGGCTGCCAGACGGGTGATGATGGC
>JAZNQA010000102.1:0-15708 GCA_045589915.1 Candidatus Enterenecus sp. | reverse complement strand
CATGCTGGCCGGTTTGATCGGCATGAAGATCGCCACCAACTCCAACGCCCGCACCGCTCAGGCCGCTTCCGAGAGCCTGAACCGTGGCCTGCGTGTGGCCTTCTCCTCCGGCTCCGTCATGGGCTTCACCGTGGTGGGTCTGGGCCTGCTGCACATCTGCATCTGGTTCGTTCTGCTGTACTACGCCTTCGGCGTGACTGACCCCGTTATGCTGGGCAACGTCATGGTCATGAACGGCATGGGCGCGTCCTTTATGGCTCTGTTCGCCCGTGTGGGCGGCGGCATCTACACCAAGGCCGCCGACGTGGGCGCTGACCTGGTGGGCAAGGTGGAGGCCGGCATCCCCGAAGACGACCCCCGCAACCCCGCCACCATCGCCGACAACGTGGGCGACAACGTGGGCGACGTGGCCGGCATGGGCGCCGACCTGTACGAATCCTATGTCGGCTCCATCCTGGCCTGCTTTGCGCTGGGCGCCACCGCCGGTTACGGTTTCCACGGCATCATGTTGCCCCTGCTCATTGCTGTGGCTGGCATGGTGTGCTCCCTCATCTGCTCCTTCCTGGTCAAGACCAAGGAGAACGCCACCCAGGCCTCCCTGCTGAAAAGCCTGCGTGTGGGCACCTACTCCGCCGCCATTCTGGCCGCCATCGTGTCCGGCGTGCTGTGCTATGTGGTGCTGGGCACCGAGAATAACTGGATTGGCGTGTTCATCGCCATCCTGTGCGGTCTGGTGGGCGGCTGTGCCATCGGCTACTTCACCGAGTACTACACCTCTGACACCTACAAGCCCACCCAGAAGCTGGCCGCCGCTTCCGAGACCGGCTCCGCCACCATCATCATTGGCGGCATCTCCCTGGGTCTGAAGTCCACTCTGACCTCCATCCTCATCGTGGCCGCCGCCGTTATCATCAGCTACTTCTCTGCCGGCGGCTCCGCCTCCATCGTGGATGGGGCCGGTCACTTCACCGCAGAATTCAACAAGGGTCTGTACGGCATCGGCATTGCCGGTGTGGGTATGCTGTCCACCCTGGGCATCACTCTGGCCACCGACGCTTACGGCCCCGTGGCCGACAACGCCGGCGGCATCGCCGAGATGTCCGGCCTGCCTGAGGAAGTGCGCCAGCGCACCGATGCTCTGGACTCTCTGGGCAACACCACCGCCGCCACCGGCAAGGGCTTCGCCATCGGCTCCGCCTCCCTGACCGCTCTGGCTCTGTTGGTGTCCTACGTCAACATCGTTCAGGACAAGACCACCGACATCCTCAACTTCACCCTCACCAGTCCCACCGTTCTGGTCGGTCTGTTCATCGGTGCCATGCTGGTGTTCGTCTTCTCCGCCCTGACCATGAGCGGCGTGCAGAATGCCGCCCAGTCCATTGTGGTGGAGGTGCGCCGCCAATTCCGTGAGATCGTGGGCATTATGGACGGCAAGGCCGATCCCGACTACGCCTCCTGCGTCACCCTGTGTACTAAGGGCGCTCTGCGTGAGATGGTGGTTCCCGCCATCCTGGCCATCGTGGTGCCCATCGTCACCGGCCTGATCCTCGGCCCCACCGGCGTGGTGGGTCTGCTGGGCGGCGTGTCCGTCACCGGCTTCGCCATGGCCGTGTTCATGTCCAACGCCGGCGGCGCCTGGGACAACGCCAAGAAGTACATCGAGGGCGGCCGTCACGGCGGCAAGGGCTCCGACTGCCACAAGGCCGCCGTGGTGGGCGACACCGTGGGCGACCCCTTCAAGGACACCTCCGGCCCCGCTCTGAACATCCTCATCAAGCTGTGCTCCACCGTGTCCATCGTGTTCTCCGGCCTCATCGTGGCCTTCCACCTGCTGTAAACAGCATGATTTTTGCAACTGCCGCAAGCGAATGCTTGCGGCAGTTGTTTTTTGATGTGCGGCAAAGGTCGGAACACTGGCACACTTGGGATGGTACAAGAAAAGGAGATTCCGCCGTCTGCGGACGGCGGGACGCTCCGCTGGGGTGACTTTCTCTCACGCAAGATTTGTCACGCATCGCCTGTTCGCAACGTGCGACTTCCCTCCGACTCGGACTCGAAACAGAACTGCCTTGCAGTTCTTGGTTTCTCGCCCTCGCTCCTGTCCATCCGCACTGCTCACGACGGCTCAGCGCTTCTCATAAGTCACCAAAAACGCACATAAGGGTTGCACCCTTATGTATCCCGCCGGTTCAAGCCCATTGAGCGAGAACCATTCAATTCCGGCGCTGTGGTAACGGGATTGCCTCTGCTCCCTGCGCCGCTCGTCGCTCACGCTCAATCGTCAGAGCATCAGCACCTTAGGATACTGCGCCTGATCAACAGCATTCCTGCAACCCGTAGGGCAAGGGCTCTGCCCTTGCCGTTTCGGACGACCAATGGATGTGTAGGGGCGCACCTGTGTGTGCGCCCGCCAACACCTCTCCGTCACCGCCTGCGGCGGTGCCACCTCCCCCATAGGGGAAAGCTTGCGGGCAGGCCGCCGGAGGCATGATACCCATCGTTGGCCTGGGGCAGTTGTTTTTGACAAGGAATACCCGTATTTTCCTTGTGATTTTATTGGCTCTATTCCTTGCAAAATGCCGTGCAATTTGCTACACTAATGCGTAAGATACGCCTTTACTAAGGGAGGAAATGTTCATGCTTACCATTCACAACCAGGGTATGCGCTGGCAGGGCGGTCAGCTCGTGCCCGCCGCCAAGGATGAGGCCGGTGTGCAGGCCACCATGGCCTACTCCATCCTGTCCGCCCACAATACATCCGGCTCCATGGAGCGGCTCCAGCTCCGCTTCGATGCCATGGCGTCCCACGACATCACCTATGTGGGTATCATCCAGACTGCCCGTGCCTCCGGCATGAAGGAGTTCCCCCTGCCTTATGTGCTCACCAACTGCCACAACTCTTTGTGCGCTGTGGGCGGCACCATCAATGAGGACGACCACGTGTTCGGTCTGTCCGCCGCCAAGAAGTACGGCGGCGAGTTCGTGCCCGCCCATCAGGCAGTCATTCACTCCTATATGCGGGAGCGGTACGCCGCCCCCGGCGCCATGATCCTCGGCTCCGACTCCCACACCCGCTACGGTGCTTACGGCTGCATGGCCATCGGCGAGGGCGGCCCTGAGCTGGCCCGCCAGCTTTTGAAGAAGACCTACGACATCGCCTACCCCAAGGTGGTGGCCATCTATCTCACCGGCGCACCCAAGCCCGGTGTCGGCCCCCAGGACGTGGCGCTGGCGCTGGTCAAGGCCACCTTCAAGGCGGGCACCGTGAAGAACGCCGTCATGGAGTTCTTCGGCCCCGGCGTGGCCAACCTGTCCATGGACTACCGTGCCGGTATCGACGTGATGACTACCGAGACCACCTGCCTGTCCTCCGTGTGGCAGACCGATTCCCAGACCAAGACCGCCCTCACCCTGCTGGGCCGTGGCGACAGCTATCGTGAGATGGCTCCCGCCGAGGGCGCTTACTACGACGATGTCATCACCGTAGAGCTGGACAAGGTGGAGCCCATGATCGCCCTGCCCTTCCACCCCTCCAACGCCTACACCATCCGTGAGTTCAAGGAGAACATGGTGGAGCTGCTGCGCAAGGTGGAGGCCGACACCAGAGAGCAGCTGGGCATCGAGCCCCCCGCCCCCCTCACCGATAAGATCATCAACGGTCAGTTCCACGTGGATCAGGCCGTCATCGCCGGCTGCTCCGGCGGTACTTACCAGAACCTCTGCCGGGCCGCCGACATCATTGGCGACAGCTCCGTGGGCTCTGATGCTTTCTGGCTGTCCTGCTATCCCGGCTCCATGCCCATCATGCTGGAGCTGACGAAGAACGGCGCCATCTCCTCCCTCATGGCCGCCGGTGCCTCCGTCCGCTCCTGCTTCTGCGGCCCCTGCTTCGGCGCCGGCGACGTGCCCTCCAACGGCGGCTTCTCCATCCGTCACTCCACCCGCAACTTCCCCAACCGTGAGGGTTCCAAGCCCGGTGACCGTCAGGTGTCCTATGTGGCCCTGATGGACGCCCGTTCCATCGCCGCCACCGCCAAGATGGGCGGCGTGCTCACCGCCGCCACCGAGCTGGACAACGTGCCCGCCGACCGTGCCGATGAGAGCTGGGTGTATGACGACTCCGCCTACAAGTCCCGTGTGTACTACGGCGTGGGCAAGGCTGACCCTGAGCAGGAGCTGGTGTTTGGCCCCAACATCGCTGACTGGCCCGAACAGATCCCCCTGCCTGAGGATCTGATGCTCACCGTGGCCGCCGCCATCTACGATCCCGTCACCACCACCGACGAGCTCATCCCCTCCGGCGAGACCTCCTCTTACCGCTCTAACCCCGTGCGCCTGTCCGACTTCGCCCTGAGCCGTAAGGATCCCCAGTACGTTCCCCGTGCCAAGGAGATCAAGGCGCTGGAGCAGCTCCGCCGCAAGGACGCCAGCGATCCCGCTGTACAGGCCGCTCTGTCCGGTTACGATGCCGCCAAGACCGGGCTCGGCTCTCTGGTGATGGCTCTCAAGCCCGGCGACGGCTCCGCCCGTGAGCAGGCCGCCTCCTGCCAGCGTGTGCTGGGCGGCTGCGCCAACATCGCCGCCGAGTACGCCACCAAGCGCTACCGCTCCAACGTGGTCAACTGGGGTATGCTCCCCTTCATCGCCGCCGATCTGGAGCAACTCAACCTCCAGCCCGGTGATCGTGTGTACATCCCCGGCATCCGTGCCCTGCTGGAGGGCGATGGGGACAGCGTGGAGGCCACCGTCATCCGTGACAGCGGCAACACCGCCGTCACCCTGTCCCTGCCCAACCTCACCCGTGAGGAGCGTGACATCATTCTGGCGGGCTGCCTCATCAACTACTACGCCGACTAAAACACCAAGCCGCTCCATTACAAAAATGGAGCGGCTTTTTCGTTGCTTTTTTGTCCAAACTATACTATAATGAGTGTGAGTATACCATTACCATCGGGAGGCTGCCATGGGCAAAGCAAAATACCTCATCCAGCGTGTGCTGAACATGAATTACAAGGCCATGCTGGGCAAGATCAGCTCCATCCACCAGAAGACGGGACGCTCCCGCCTGTCCATCTTTCGGGATATGCAGGACTGCGCCGTGAAGTACGGCGCAGGCTATATGGACTACGACCTGTTTGAGATGTACAACCTCACCCACGAACAGCGGGACACCTACCTCACCCGTGGGCGCAACAATGCCCTGGTGGTCAAATACAACGACAAAGCCTACTTCGACGAGTTGGGGGACAAGATCCGCTTCAACACCCGCTTCGCTCCCTTCCTCGGTCGGGACTGGGTGGCCGTCACCGGCGAAAATCGGGACGAGGTGCTGGATTTCCTGCGTCGCCACCCTGTATTCATGGCCAAGCCCTCCTGCGGAAGCTGCGGCTGGGGCATCGAGCGGCTGGATGTGAACGACTACGGCAGCCCCGAAGCCATGTATGACTATCTGCTGCCCAAGGCGCCCCAGCTTGAGCTGGAGGAGCTCATCGTCCAGCACCCTGCCGTGGCCGCCATCTATCCCGGCTCCATCAACACGGTGCGCATGGTAACCATTCGGGGCGAGAGCGGACGGGTCTATCTTGTCACCGCCATGTTCCGCATCGGCAACGGCAAATTCGTGGATAACTTCAACAGCGGCGGCATGGTGGCCCCCATGGATCCGGAGACGGGCACCGTCATCGACCGGGCGCTGGACAAGCAGAAGAACCTGTACGAGAACCATCCCGCCACCGGCACGCCCATCAAAGGCTTTACCTTCCCCCACTGGGACAAGGCCAGAGCTCTGGTGGAGGAGGCGGCGCAGGTCATCCCCCAGATGGGCTATGTGGGCTGGGACGTGTGCTTCACGCCGGACGGCCCCTGTCTGGTGGAGGGCAACCAGTTCCCCGGCCACGACATCTATCAGCTCCCCGTTCACACGCCGGACAAGGTCGGCATCATGCCCCGCTTCCGTGCCATCGAGGAACAGGAGCGCACCGATTGACCAAAGCTCCCCCTCATTTTTTACCCCCATGCACTTCGTTTTTTGTTGACCAGCTCTCAGCGGCGTGGTATGATAAAGGATGGAAAAAGTCGGCATCGTGTGATCCCGACCATCTTACTCCCTTGGGCATCGGTGTGATGCCAAGGCACTCAAAGGAGAGCTCGTCTATGAAAATTTATTCCACCCCCGATTACCAGGCCATGAGCCGTCAGGCCGCCAACATCCTGTCCTCTCAGGTGATGCTCAAGCCCGACAGCGTGCTGGGTCTTGCCACCGGCTCCACCCCCGTGGGCATGTATCAGCGGCTCATCGAGATGTACAAGGCCGGTGATCTGGATTTTTCTCAGGTGCACACCGTCAATCTGGACGAGTACGTGGGTCTGGCCCCCACCCATGACCAGAGCTACCGCTACTTCATGCAGACCAATCTGTTCGACCATGTGAACGTGAAGCCGGAGAACACCAACGTCCCCAACGGTCTGGCTGAGGACACCGTTGCCGAGTGCGCCCGCTACGATCAGGTCATGGCCGATCTGGGCGGCATCGACATTCAGGTACTGGGCATGGGTCACAACGGTCACATCGGCTTCAACGAGCCCACCGACCACTTCCCTCTGGGCACTCACTCCGTGGATCTCACCGACACCACCATCGACGCCAACGCCCGCTTCTTCGCTTCCCGTGATGAGGTGCCCCGTCAGGCGCTCACCATGGGCATCCAGTCCATCATGCGGGCCCGTCATATCCTCGTTGTGGTCAGCGGCGCTGACAAGGCGGACATCGTGAAGGCCGCCTTCTTCGGCCCCGTCACCCCCAACGTTCCCGCTTCCATCCTCCAGCTCCACCCCAATGTGACGCTGGTGGCTGACGAGGCGGCCCTGTCCAAGCTGTAAGCCAAATCGGCTGCAGATAAATCAAAACCCGGCGCAGTTACTCCTTTGAGCGCCAGCTCATAGCTCCGTCGGGCAAACAAAAGGAGGAAAACTTCCGCCGACCGGCGGTGCGGCAATGTGGAGACTTGTCGTAATACCTTCGGGGTTTCGCTCCCCGCTGGTGAGGATGGGACGTGCGGATGCAGCCCATCTACGGTCAGTACTTATGGCAACTTTGAGCCTGAGAAACGTCAAGAAGATCTACCCCCACAACGAGAAGAAGAAGGACAAGAAGCCCAAAAAGGGTGAAGCTCCCGCTGAGGAGAAAAAAGTCAATCTTCAGATCACCGAGCAAGGTGTTGTGGCCGTGCAGGACTTCAACCTGGAGATCGCTGACAAGGAATTCATCGTTCTGGTCGGCCCCTCCGGCTGCGGTAAGTCCACCACCCTGCGTATGATCGCCGGTCTGGAAGAGATCTCCGAGGGCGAGCTGTACATCGGTGACCGACTGGTCAACGACGTGGAGCCCAAGGATCGTGACATCGCCATGGTCTTCCAAAGCTACGCTCTCTACCCCCACATGACCGTGTATGAAAACATGGCCTTCGCTCTGAAGCTGCGTAAGTTCCCCAAGGAGGAGATCGACAAGCGTGTCCGTGAGGCCGCCGAGATCCTCGACATCACCCAGTACCTCAACCGTAAGCCCAAGGCTCTGTCCGGCGGCCAGCGCCAGCGTGTGGCCATCGGCCGTGCCATCGTGCGTGAGCCTCAGGTGTTCCTGATGGACGAACCTCTGTCCAACCTGGACGCCAAGCTGCGTAACCAGATGCGTGCCGAGATCATCAAGCTCCGCCAGCGCATCAACACCACCTTCATCTACGTCACCCACGACCAGACCGAGGCCATGACGCTGGGCGACCGCATCGTCATCATGCGGGACGGCTTCATCCAGCAGATCGGCACCCCTCAGGAAGTGTTTGACCACCCCGCCAACCTGTTTGTGGCCGGCTTCATCGGTATGCCCCAGATGAACTTCTTCGATGCCGAGCTGGTGTGCAATGGCGGCGAGTACGCCCTCAACTGCTACGGCGCCACCATCAAGCTGGGCGACGACATTCAGGCCGCCCTCAAGGCCAAGAACGTGTCCGGCCGCCCCGTCATCGCCGGTGTGCGTCCCGTCCACATCTCCATGGCCTCTCAGGCCGACAGCACCACCATCAAGGGCACCGTGGATGTGTCCGAGATGATGGGCAGCGAGGTCCACCTCCACGTCAGCGCCAACGGCAAGGACGTGGTGCTGGTGGTTCCCACCACCGAGCTGGATGCCCGCTTCCGCAGCGGTGTCCCCTATGGCAGCGAGGTGGACTTCACCTTCCGCCCCGACCTCGTCCACCTGTTCGATCCTGAGACCGAGCTGAATCTCATCTGATCTTTGCACAAAAAGGCGCTGTTGCGAGGGCAACAGCGCCTTTTACCTGCTGACCGGCAGTAGTTAGCCTTGACTAACCTCCTGTTTCCGGCTTAGAATAGGGCCAGATTAGGGAGTAGTCGGCGGCCGAAATGCCGCAGTGCGGTCAACATACTGGTGCAGAGCACCTGGCCGGACTTGAAATGATGAGACTGATCCGCCACGGGCGGATGGTCTCTTTTTTTATTGCCCGACATAGAAATCAAGATAGATTCACAACGAGAGGACTGGGATTTATGGGACTTGGGGAACTGGTGATGCTGGCGGTGGGCGTATCCATGGATGCGCTGGCGGTGGCCATCTGCAAAGGGCTGTCCATTCGGAGGCTGATGCTGCGCCATGCGCTCATCGTGGGGCTTTGGTTCGGCGTGTTTCAGGCGCTGATGCCCACCACCGGCTGGCTGCTGGGTTCTGCGTTTACCGACCTTATCGCCGCCGTGGATCATTGGATCGCCTTTGCCCTGCTGGGTATCATCGGCGGCAATATGATACGGGAGGCCCTGAGCAAGAACGAGGAGGAGTGCAACCCATCCCTGTCTTTCGGTTCCATGCTGCTGCTGGCGGTGGCCACCTCCATTGATGCGCTGGCGGTGGGCGTCACCTTCGCATTCCTGCGGGTGAATATTTTGGCCGCTGTGTCGCTGATCGGGCTGTGTACCTTCGCCATCTCCGCCGTGGGCGTGAAGGTGGGCAATGTATTCGGCGTGCGCTTCAAGTCCAAGGCGGAGCTGTTCGGCGGTGCGGTGCTCATCCTCATCGGGCTGAAGATCCTGCTGGAGCATCTGGGCGTGATCTCTTTTTGAGTTTCTTTATCCCTGAACCTGTGGTATGATTGGGATAGTTTACGATAGAAAAGGGTGTTCCTGTATGAAATACTTGGAAAAACAGCCCATGATCATGATCGTCATCGGTGTGTTGGGCATCTCCCTTTCCTCCATCTTCGTCAAATACTCCGATGCCCCCTCTGCGGTGACTGCCGCCTTCCGCCTGCTGTGGACGGTGCTGCTCATGACGCCGGTGGTGTTCGGCAAACAGGAAGTGCGGCACGAGCTGTTCCACGTTGACCGCAAAACCGTCCTTCTCAGCGCCCTGAGCGGTCTGTTCCTTGCCATCCATTTTGTGGTGTGGTTCGAGTCCCTGCGGCACACCTCGGTGGCCAGCTCCACCACCATCGTGTGTACCGAGGTCATCTGGGTTTCTCTGGGCTTCTGCCTGTTCATGAAGGGGAAGCTGTCCGGCAAGGCGGTGGCCGCCATCGCTGTCACGCTGGTGGGCAGCGGGCTCATCGCCTTTGCCGACTCGGCTGCCGGCGGTTCCCACCTGTACGGGGACATTCTGGCGCTGCTGTCCGCCGTGGCAGTGGCGGTATACATGCTCATCGGGCGGGCGATGCGCACCGAAGTGTCCACTGCTGTGTACACCTATCTGGTGTATGTGGTGTGCGCCGTGGCGCTGTTGGTCATCTGCGTGGTGCAGGGGCATGACCTGTTTGGCTTCGGCTGGAGCGCCATCATCGTGGGGCTGCTGCTGGCGGTGTTCTCCACTATTTTGGGGCACAGCATCTTTAGCTGGTGCTTGAAATTCTTCTCCCCCTCCTTCGTGTCGGCCTCCAAGCTGTGTGAGCCGGTGGTGGCGGCCATTCTCGCCATCCCCTTATTTCAGGAGATCCCCTCCCCGCTGCAAGTGGTGGGCGGCGTGCTCATCCTCGGCGGCGTATACTACTATTCCAGACTGGAACGAGGCAAACATTAACTCTGTCAAAGAAAAAACCGCTGCGCAGTATGCGCAGCGGTTTTTTGCTGAATTGCGAATTATTCCTCGTCCAGGGCAATGGACAGCACTTCGTCCTCGGTCTCCTCGACCTCGGCGGGCTCGTCGTCCTCATCCTCGGTGGGGAAATCCTCGCCCTCCGCCTTGACAACGGCGGCGGTGGCATTGACGTTGGCGAAGCGGTTCTCCCCGTGTACGTCGTCCTCGAACTCGTCATACTTGCGGTAGGCAGCCAGACCGGAGCCGGCGGGGATGAGCTTACCGATGATGACGTTCTCCTTCAGACCCATCAGGTGATCCACCTTGCCCTTGATGGCGGCCTCGGTGAGCACCTTGGTGGTCTCCTGGAAGGAGGCGGCGGACAGGAAGGACTCGGTGGCCAGAGATGCCTTGGTGATACCCAGCAGCAGACGGGTGCAGGTGGGCAGGCGCAGCTCCTCGCCGTCCTCCCGCTTCTCGCCGGCGGCGATGCGGGCCTCCACAGCCTGGAGAGCATCCTTGTACTCGATGACATCCACGGTGGCGCCGGAGAGCAGCGTGGAATCGCCGGCATCCTCCACACGCACCTTGCGCATCATCTGACGGACGATGACCTCGATGTGCTTGTCGTTGATGTCAACACCCTGCTGACGGTAGGGCTTCTGGACTTCCTGGATCAGGTAGTTGTGGACGGCATCCACGCCACGGATGCGCAGCACCTCGTGGGGGGACAGAGCGCCGTCGGTGAGCTCCTGACCCTTGGTGACCTTGTCGCCGTCCTTCACACGGATACCGGCGCTGTACGGCAGGGCGTAGGTGACCACCTCGCCGTCGTCGGCGGTGATGGTGACATTGCACAGGGTGGCACGCTTGGCCTCCTCCATGGAGACGGTGCCGGTGATCTCGGCAAGCTGGGCCATCTTCTTGGGCTTGCGGGCCTCGAACAGCTCCTCAACACGGGGCAGACCCTGAGTGATGTCGCCGCCGGCAACGCCGCCGGTGTGGAAGGTACGCATGGTGAGCTGGGTACCGGGCTCGCCGATGGACTGGGCGGCGATGATACCAACGGCCTCACCCTGACCCACGGGCTCGCCAAAGGCAAGGTTCATGCCGTAGCACTTGGCGCACACGCCGCTGCGGGCATCACAGGTGAGCACGGAGCGCACCTTGATGGCGGGCTTGCGGTCGGGCTCGCCCTCGGCCTCGGCCTGCTCGGTGAGCTTCTTCTCGATGAACTTGGCCACGTCGCTGTTCACCAGCTGGTCACGGCTGACCAGCACCTCGCCGGTCTTGTAGTCCACAAAGTCCTCGGTGAGGTAGCGGCCCTTCAGGCGCTCCTCCAGCGTCTCGATGACCTGACCGTTCTCGCTGATCTCGGACACGGTGATGCCGTCGTCGGTACGGCAGTCCTCCTCACGGATGATGACCTCCTGAGAGACGTCAACCAGACGGCGGGTCAGGTAGCCGGAGTCGGCGGTACGCAGAGCGGTATCGGCCATGCCCTTTCGGGCGCCTCTGGAGGAGATGAAGTACTCCAGAACGGTCAGACCCTCACGGAAGTTGGCCTTGATGGGGATCTCGATGGTACGGCCGGAGGTATCGGCCATCAGACCACGCATACCGGCCAGCTGACGGATCTGGGCAGCGGAACCACGGGCGCCGGAGTCAGCCATCATAAAGATGGGGTTGTAGCGATCCATACCCTTCTGCAGGGCATCGGACACGTCGGCAGTGGTCTTTTCCCAGGCGGAAACCACCAGGCGATAGCGCTCCTCGTTGGTGAGGAAGCCACGCTTGTACTGGTTCTCGATCTTGACCACTTCCTTCTCGGTGGCGGAGATGAGCTCGGCCTTCTGGGGAGGAACGGTCATATCAGCGATGGCGACGGTGAGGGCGCCACGGGTGGAGAACTTGTAGCCACGGGCCTTGATGGTGTCCAGCACGTCGGCAGACACGGTGAAGCCGTGCTTGGCGATGCACTTGTCCACGATCTTGCCCAGCTGCTTCTTGCCGCACATGAAGTTGATCTCAGGCTCGAACATCTCGTCGGGATCGTTGCGATCCACGAAGCCCAGATCCTGGGGAATACCCTCGTTGAACAGCAGGCGGCCCACGGTGGTACGCACCAGCTTGTAGCGCTTCTCGCCGTCCACCTCCACGCAGCGGCGCACCATGATGGGCTCGTGGAGCTCCAGCTCGCCCTCGTCATAGGCCAGACGGGCCTCGTTATCGCCGTCAAAGGTGGAGTAGACCTCACGGGCCTTGCCGTCCACCGCCTCGGCGCACAGGGCGGGAGTGGTGCGATACCAGCGGTTCTTCTCCTCGTCACGCACCCAGATGCGGTCGTTGGCGGCCACAGCGCCGTCGGCCAGAGCCTTGGCAGCGGCATCGGTGGTGTCGTAGGCGCAGTTGGGATCGTAGGCGGGATCACGCTCGTAAGTCAGGTAGTAGGAGCCCAGCACCATGTCCTGAGTGGGAACGGTGACGGGGCCGCCGTCGGAGGGACGCAGCAGGTTGTTGGCGGCCAGCATGAGGATGCGGGCCTCGGCCTGGGCCTCGGCGGACAGGGGGACGTGGATAGCCATCTGGTCGCCGTCGAAGTCGGCGTTGAAGGCGGTACACACCAGGGGGTGCAGCTTCATGGCACGGCCTTCCACCAGCACGGGCTCGAAGGCCTGAATGCCCAGACGGTGCAGGGTGGGAGCACGGTTGAGCATGACGGGGTGCTCCTTGATGACGAACTCCAGAGCGTCCCACACGGCGGGAGCAGCCTTATCCACCATCTTCTTGGCGGACTTGATGTTGTTGGCGTGGCCGTCCTCCACCAGCTTCTTCATGACAAAGGGTCGGAACAGCTCGATGGCCATCTCCTTGGGCACGCCGCACTGATAGATCTTCAGTTCGGGGCCAACCACGATAACGGAACGGCCGGAGTAGTCAACACGCTTACCCAGCAGGTTCTGACGGAAGCGGCCCTGCTTACCCTTCAGCAGGTCGGACAGGGACTTGAGGGCACGGTTGTTGGCGCCGGTGACGGCACGGCCACGGCGGCCGTTGTCGATGAGGGCGTCCACAGCCTCCTGCAGCATACGCTTCTCATTACGCACGATGATGTCGGGCGCATTGAGCTGGATGAGGCGCTTGAGACGGTTGTTGCGGTTGATGACACGGCGGTACAGGTCGTTCAGGTCGGAGGTGGCGAAGCGGCCGCCGTCCAGCTGCACCATGGGGCGCAGGTCGGGGGGAATGACGGGCAGCACGTCGATGATCATCCACTCAGGCTTATTGCCGGAGAGACGGAAGGCATCCACTACTTCCAGACGCTTAACGATCTTGGCCTTCTTCTGGCCGGTGGCGTCCTTGAGCTGGGCACGCAGGGACTCGGAGAGGGCCTCCAGATCCAGATCGGCCAGCAGCTTCTTCACGGCCTCGGCACCCATGCCGGCATCGAAGTCGTCCTCGTAGTACTCACGCAGCTTCTTGTACTCGGCATCGGTGAGGATCTGGTTCTTGGTCAGGTGGGTGTAGTCGGGGCCGGGATCGGTGACGATATAGGCGGCGAAATACAGCACCTTCTCCAGAATACGGGGGCTGATGTCCAGCAGCAGACCCATGCGGGAGGGGATACCCTTGAAGTACCAGATGTGGGACACGGGGGCAGCCAGACTGACGTGGCCCATGCGCTCACGGCGCACCTTGGCACGGGTGACTTCCACGCCGCAGCGGTCACACACCTTGCCCTTGAAGCGGATCTTCTTGTACTTGCCGCAGTGGCACTCCCAGTCCTTCTGGGGGCCAAAGATCTTTTCGCAGTACAGACCGTCCTTTTCGGGCTTGAGGGTGCGGTAGTTGATGGTCTCAGGCTTGGTGACCTCGCCGTAAGACCATTCAAGAATCTTCTCCGGGGAGGCAATGCCAATGCGGATGGCGTTAAACTCAGCGTAGCTCATTGATTGGTCCTCCCTTCTCAGTCTTCGTCGCCGTAGAGGTCATCCTCATCGGCGATGCTCACGCCAGCGACTTCCAGATCGTCGTCGTCGCTGGTCTCCTTCATGGTAAAGCCGGCCTCGGCGAACTCACTCTCGCTGCCGTAGTTCTGATAACGGTCATAGTCGTCATCACGGAAGCGGCCGGGCTGATAGGTGTCCTCATCCTCGTCCTTCAGCTCGATCTGGTTGCCCTGCTCGTCCAGAACCTGAATGTCCAGACAGAGAGCCTGCAGCTCCTTGACCAGAACCTTGAAGGATTCGGGCACGCCGGGCTTGGGCACGTTGTAACCCTTGACGATGGACTCGTAGGTGCGGACACGGCCGGTGGTATCGTCGGACTTGACGGTGAGGATCTCCTGCAGGGTGTAGGCAGCGCCGTACGCCTCCAGAGCCCAGACTTCCATCTCACCGAAGCGCTGGCCGCCGAACTGGGCCTTGCCGCCCAGGGGCTGCTGGGTGACCAGAGAGTAGGGGCCGGTGGAGCGGGCATGGATCTTATCGTCAACCAGATGATGCAGCTTGAGGAAGTAGACATAGCCCACGGTGACGGGGTTATCGAACCGCTCACCGGTGCGGCCGTCGTACAGGTAGCTCTTGCCGTCCCGGCGCAGGCCGGCCAGCTCCAGCGTGTCGGCAATGTCCTTCTCGTCGGCGCCGTTGAAGATGGGGGTGGCCACCTTCCAGCCCAGAGCCTGAGCGGCGTAGCCCAGATGGACCTCCAGCACCTGACCGATGTTCATACGGGAGGGAACGCCCAGGGGGTTGAGCACGATGTCCAGCGGAGTGCCGTCGGGCAGGAAGGGCATATCCTCCTGAGGCAGGATGCGGGAGACAACGCCCTTGTTGCCGTGGCGACCTGCCATCTTATCGCCCACGCTGATCTTGCGCTTCTGAGCGATGTAGACACGCACCACCTGATTGACGCCGGGGGACAGCTCGGCACCGTCCTCACGGGTGAACACCTTCACGTCCACCACGATGCCGGACTCGCCGTGGGGCACCTTCAGAGAGGTGTCACGGGTCTCGTGAGCCTTCTCACCGAAGATGGCACGCAGCAGGCGCTCCTCGGCGGTCATCTCAGTTTCGCCCTTGGGGGTGACCTTACCAACCAGGTAGTCGCCGGAGTGAACTTCGGCACCCACTCGGATGATGCCCCGCTCGTCCAGATCCTTCAGAGCGTCCTCGCCCACGTTGGTGATGTCACGGGTGATCTCTTCGGGGCCCAGCTTGGTGTCACGGGCCTCGGTCTCATATTCCTCAATATGGATGGAGGTGAACACGTCCTCCTTCACCATCCGCTCGTTGAGCAGGATGGCGTCCTCGTAGTTGTAGCCTTCCCAGGTCATGAAGCCCATGAGGATGTTCTTGCCCAGGGCCACCTCACCGTCGCAGGTGGAGGGGCCGTCGGCCAGAGTGTCCTTGGCCTTGACCCGGTCGCCCACCTTGACGATGGGACGCTGGTTGATGCAGGTGCCGTGGTTGGAGCGCATGAACTTGGTCAGCTTGTAGTCCTTCACCTCGCCGCCGTCGTAACGGACGGACACGCCGGTGGCGTCTACCTTGGTGACCTCGCCGTCGCCCTCGGCCAGAATGACCACCTCGGAGTCCTGGCAGTTCTTGTACTCCTGACCGGTGGCCACGATG
>JAZNQA010000101.1:0-1535 GCA_045589915.1 Candidatus Enterenecus sp. | reverse complement strand
CTGACCCTGTGCTTCAACGTCATCGTTCCCTCCCTGTTCCCCTTTTTCGTCCTCTCCTCTCTGGTGGTGGACTTGGGGCTGGCCGCCTATCTGGGGCGGGCGCTGGAAAAGCTGATGCGACCCCTGTTTCGGGTGAGCGGGAGCTGCGCTGCGGCGGTGGCGCTGGGATTCATCGGCGGCTACCCGGTGGGGGCCCGCACCGCCCTCCAGCTCTATCAGCAGGGGCAATGCACCCACACCGAGGCGGAGCGGCTGCTGGCCTTCTGCAACAACTCCGGCCCGGCCTTTATCCTCGGCGTGGTGGGGGCAGGCATCTTTGGGGACAGCCGTGTGGGACTGCTCCTCTACCTCACCCATGCCGTGGCCTCCCTGCTGGTGGGGCTGCTCTTTCGCTTCTACGGTGGGGACAAGGAGGAGCGCTCCCCCACCGTCCGCCCCAAGCCCATCGAAACCGTCACCGTCCCCGCCGCCTTCACCGGGGCCGTCACCCGTGCCCTTCAAAGCACCCTGAGCATCTGCGCCTTCGTGGTGTTCTTCGCCGTAGTGCTCCAGCTTCTCGCCGCAGGCGGGGCGCTGTCTGCTCTGGCGCAGCTCTTGTCGTCGCTGGGTCTGGAGCCGGAGTGGGCACGCCGACTGGTGGCGGGGCTGCTGGAGCTGTCCTCCGGGGTGTCCTCCCTCAGCGGTGTGGGCACGCTGGCGGGGCAGGCATCCATGGCGGCCTTCATGCTGGGGTGGGCGGGCATCTCCGTCCACTGTCAGGTGTTGTCCTTTCTGGTGGACAGCGGGCTGTCCGCCCGCACCTATCTGGCGGGAAAGCTGTGCCACGGCCTGGCCGCCGCAGGGCTCACCTGGCTGCTTGCCCGCCTTATCCCCCTGTCCGAGCCGGTGTCAGACTATCTCATCCATCAGACGGAATCCATCGCCTCGCTGGACTTCTCCACCGCCCTCACCATCTCCACCGTGTCAGCCTTTGGCGGCTGGCTGCTCATCACCGCCCTTTGCGCCATTTTGGTGGGAAAAAAGTGTGGAAAAAAGACACGACATCGTTTATAATGAGAAAAAAACAGAGAGAAGGAATGGCCATGCTCTTTGAAAAGGATATGGATCCCCGCTGCGCCTATTGCAGTCACGGGGCAACGCTGGATGAGGATCACATCATGTGCATCAAAAAAGGGATCGTCTCCGCCGCCGGCTCCTGCCGTCGGTTTCGGTACGATCCCTTGAAGCGGGTGCCTCCCAAGCCTCTCAACGCCGACTTTGCTTATTTGCGGGAGGAAGATTTTGTTCTGTGATCTCAAGCGGGAGTGATGGGTGCATCACTCCCGCAACTTTTTGTCACAGCACAGGCAGGAGAAAAAAAGCAAAAAACAGACAGTCAAATGACTGTCTGTTTCTTTGTGTTGGCACTACCTATCTTTCCGGGCCGTCGCCAGCCAAGTATTTTCGGCGCGAGTGAGCTTAACTGCCGTGTTCGGAATGGGAACGGGTGGACCCTCACCGCAATCAGCACCAACTACTATATCTTAACCGATTTC
>JAZNQA010000100.1:0-24539 GCA_045589915.1 Candidatus Enterenecus sp. | reverse complement strand
AGGTTTGGACGAGAAATTTCCTTGCCAAAAGTGGAGATGTCTTCACTAAAAATGCAGAGGAAATGCAGAAAGGAAAAGGATAAAGATTTTTGCACTGATGAAACTAAAAAGAAAGTGTTGAGAGACCCGTTTTGCCAAAATTGCTTCAATGCTGCGCTTGCTTGACGAGAAGGGATTGGTGTTTTCATACCAAATTGAAACTAAAATTTTGGCGGTACAGGGACTTCAAGACCTCATTTATTACAACCGTCACGCCAAACTTGATGAGGATGATACGGTAATCGACATCGCATATCTTTTGTGTAAAATCTTCTCTCTGAATCCTGTAGATACATATCGTAAAGCTTTATTTAATATTTCCCGCCCAGACTGGGGCGAAACCGTTCCCTCCAGAGAACTTGTTAAAGAGTTGTTTATCCCTCGTGGATGGAAACCCAGGCAATTGAAGAAAAAACAATAATTTAAGGAGGTGGTAAGATGGTATTTTTTACCGCTGACACACATTTTGATCACGAAAATATTCTGCAACTATGTAATCGTCCCTTTGAAACAGTTGAGCAAATGAACGAAACAATTATCGAGAACTGGAATCGTAAGATTTCGGGTAACGACACTGTTTACATTATGGGTGATATGTTTTTCCGCAGTAAGAACCCAGAAGCCATTTTAAGACGATTGCACGGAAAGAAGCATCTTACCATTGGCAACCACGATACATGGATTAAGCATGTAGATGTAGACAAGTACTTCAAGGAAGTCAGTCACTATATTACTGCAACGGATGGTCAGCATGGATTGGCACTTTGCCATTATCCTCAATTGTGCTGGGCTCATCAAAATCGTTTCTATATGGTACACGGTCATATTCATGCGAATACCGCCAGCGATTACTGGCCTCTGTTAGCAGTCCGAGATCGTGTGCTAAACGCTGGTGTTGACATCAATGGCTTTGAGCCGGTAACTTTTGAGGAATTATACGACAATAATGTACGTTTCAAGGCAGTGCATCCTGTGTTTGGTTAAAAGGAGGGCGGACGATGAGCAAAGAAATGCACCCCATGGATATTCTGTATATGCAGGCGCAAGAACTGCAACTGGAACCTATTGTGGAGTACATCTGCAACAACTGTACCCACGCTGATATGGTGCCAATCATTCCTTGGATAGTCAATTCTGTATATAATGACGATTATATTATCCAGATTTATAACAGAATCGAAACATTCGGTTGTGTGGCATATAGTAACCCGTTTGGCCGGCATTGGCTCCTTAGAGAGCCCTTAGCGGTTGCTGTACAATGTAACCGCCCCATAATTGCAGCCAAAATTTGCGAAGCTATTTTTAGATGGTCTCCTTTTAGCATCGATCACGTTTCTGCAATCAAACAAGCATGTCGCACCCGAAATATGCGAATCATTGATGCATACATAAAAACGCGCGGCATAGATTTCATCAAGAATTCTGAAATCATTGAGATTATCTTAAAAGAGGATTATGTAGAACTGATGGATTTCTGCCTTAAGCACAAATTGGACCGGCGGATGCGGTTAGATAGCGGAAAAAGTCTATATGAGGCCGCTGTCAGCGACCAAATGCGAGAACTTTTGGATGAACGTCTTATCCCGCCTACTTTGGGCGATAGATAAAACTTACGAGGAGAATATAAAATGTTGATTTGTAAATTATATTGCGGTGAGGTGCTTGCTTTTCTTGCGCATTCAGAAAAAGAAAACGCATTTGCCACTGTTTGCACCAAACAAGAAGCGGAATTCTCCACAAACGATGATTCTCCGGTATTTTTTAAGTACACTACCTACTCCGACGATACAGTGAAGCAAATTATGGACCAAGCAAGCGAGTGGCAAGTTAAGTGTCGGATTACAGAAGACTGGGATCCTTCCTTTGGCCACACCCAGGATAACACTTCGGATGGTTTCTACAAAATAATTGAACCCAAACAAATCCTTGTAGAGAACGGAAACTTTGCGGGTGTCATTGCCTGCTCCAGAGATTTGGGAGATAGATACGGTTTATTTTCTGCCTTAACAGCAAATTACAAGTCCGAGCCCTTGTTGTTCTGCGTCTGGGACACATACGGCTCCTCCGACCACGATATGATGCGTCAAGAGCATTATTATTTGGTTGAGAAATGATCAATTGCACTGTCTGCACAAAGGAGAGGTGATATCCGGATGGAAAACTATAGTGCTAACATCATTCTGATTGATGCTCCCACCGGCTCTGGAAAAAGTCGCTATATTAAAAAGCTTGGAGCTACTGTCGCTAACACTATTTCTTCCGAGCAGTTAGTTGACGTTCTGTTGCAAGTTGCTCAACGAAAATACAGCATGGATGCTGCAATTAACATTCTTAAAGATGTTCAGTATATTGAGAATATGGAGTCCTTGTGCGGCAAAGAGGAAACACAGAAAATGGCGGCGCAGTTCATTCAGAAGTTATCCGAAAGCAAGTTAATTACTCTTACCGGTATAAACTTCAGGGAAAAGCTACCCTATTTTCTATCTAGTCTGGACGAGTACAAGCATTTTCTTTATGCCAGTAAAGTTGAAACCTCACGCCCAGCTGACATTTCACCATCTGTGGAAAAGCAAAGCTCCGGGAATTACTACCTGTCTCCACATCAATCTCTTAGAATCGCCGCACCTGTCGCTGTATATGGAGATTTTTCGCTTGTAGACCAGATGATTTCTAAACTGCATAAAGACATTGTGCTCATTTCGGATATGTCTATCGACAAGTTGCTTCCTCTGCAAATCGTTATAGAGAGTATCATTATGGGTAATGCAACCGATCGGGTCTATAGTATGTTGGAGGTTCTTCCAATTACCATTATGTGTATTCCACGGGAAACGCAATCCGTCTCACTGCTATCCTTGCTTACTGAAAAGGATTCAAGCGAAGACAAGCTGCTTGAAATAACGAAATGTGCATTTCTTGCGCGCAACCAAATAAGCGAAGCAGATTTTTCTTTTTTCGTCTGTGGCCAGACCTTGGCTGCTGCCTATAAAACACAAAAATACCGTCTAGTGGAAGCAATTTACGCCATGGGATATCAATTTTTAATTGATGCAGTAAGTAATACCGAACATCCTTTATACTACGCTTCTAAAACAGGGGATTATTTATATGCACAAGCATATCTCAAGGGTGCGTATAAAGCAAGAACATTGAACTTTAGTGCCGATTGTTGCACAATGATGGGACGGCAAGAAACATTCAACACAGACCCTTTCGCATTACGGCTGATCAAGAAACTGGCAACAATTAAGCCTGACGAAGGGTGGATGACGGTTGCAGAAGCCATTGTTTCTTTGGATGATTCTAATATGATCAAGTTGATGCTAGAGTATGGTTTAGACAAGACTTGTATCAACAGTAAGGGAATGCCTTTAGTCACTGGGGCGCTCTCGGACGAAATGAAGCGACTGTTATCATAGTTTCCTGGTAAACACAATAATGCTGTTCCAATCATTCCCTCTGATAATATTTTGTGGGAGTGAGAAGAACGATTCTACAGAAAGGCAATGGAGAAAACATGGTCAAAATATATAATAAGCTTGTAAGGGATAGGATTCCTGAGATCATTCAAGAAAACGGCCAACTTTGTAGAACCAGAATTTTGACGGATAGCGAATACATTACAGCGCTAGACGCAAAGCTTCAAGAAGAATATGGTGAGTATAAAGAAAGCCGATCAATAGAAGAGTTAGCAGATATCTTTGAAGTGCTGTGTGCAATGGCTGCATGCAACGGCTTCTCAAAAGAGGATTTGATTGCTGCACAAGAAAGGAAGCGTGTTGATCGAGGTGGCTTTGAGGATAGAATTCTTTTGTTAGATGTTCAAGATAACAACAAAGCATACTAGATTGTGCTGAAATGCGGGTGAAGAGAAGTATGGCAATATTAATAGTTATCCGCGGTAATTCTGGTAGTGGAAAAACAAGTCTGGCGAAAGAATTGCAGAAACGATATACAGAAAAAGCTATGGTCATTTCGCAGGATATTGTACGCAGAGAAATGCTTTCCGTCTCTGACGGGCCTGACACATTGACTATTCCTCTGATATACCATCTCCTTGAGTATGGACATCGACACCATGACATTACTATTCTCGAAGGAATCCTGTTCTCCAGATGGTACACTCCTCTTTTTGAAAAGGCATTGGCTTTGTTTGATGGGAATATCTACGGCTATTATTACGACCTTCCACTAGAAGAAACGATTACCCGGCATAATACAAAAGCTGTCGCCTCTGAGTTCGGCGAGTTGGAACTTCGGCGCTGGTGGCATGAGGCAGATATGCTTGAAACCATTCCCGAAAGGGTATTTACGAGAGAAGTATCTCTTGCTGATGCCGTGAAAATAATCTGTCAAGATATACCCGAGAATTCTAAAGACGAGCCTCCTGATATGTTAAATGGACACAGATGAAACCCTCCATCTGTGTCCATTTTTATGTGTTCCAATCCCATAGGCTAAGTTTGCCGACAGCTGGAACCGGTTCTTTATAGAGAATCGGATTTTTTATAACCCAACCATATCTTCCGTTACTCCAGTCCCCAAAGGCAACCTCATATTTGTTGCGATAATCATCCAATAATTCAATAGGAACACAGTCTACGATATCCACTTCACCAATTACCATGCTGTGTGGCATGCTGGAAATATCTTCGTCACTATGTATTCCGGCTTCAGAAAAGATTGTTAGTAATTCTGGGTTCAGCGATTGTAGTAATTTTGCATTATGCGTTTTAGCGGCATGAATCGCTATCTTTCCACGGTATGTTGTTTTCCAGCTTCGTGTTTCAATCATCTTAAAGTATTCATTAGTGCTTTTGGGGCTAAAAATCAAACTGGCCCAAGGCTGCTGAATAGTCAATGCCTTCATAGAGCATCCTCTCTTTCTTGTTTGTACTTATTATATCCCTTATTATACTTGTTTTCAAGCTTGACATACTTATGCTTTATGGTAAAATAAACAAGTAGATATCGAGACTTAAAAGTGGTCGAATCACCGGTATATTGCAACACAAAAATTGCTCCATTTTCCACTGAAATAGTGACCAACTTTTGACCAACAAAAGTCCAGTAAAAGAAAATAACTGATATAATAGCACTACATCTTGAATGCTAATATACCAGTAAACACCACATATCTACAAAACCAAAAATCTACCATCGAATGGGAATAATCACTAATAGCTGACCTCATCCCGAAAAGTGCTGGATTCCCGGCACTTTTCGGGATCTTTTATTTTGTTACGATACTTTGTGGTTGCTTTGTAAAAAAGTCGGGAGAAAATGGCTGACCTCTTGACAACGAGGCAGCAGCACTCTATAATATATGCAGGTACCTTAATAAATGTCGAGAGGAGGATGTCAATGCTGCCCGAACAGAACCTGATGAGAAATTTGATGAGAGCCTGCGCATCTGCCCGCAGGCATCCGCAGCGAACAGCCGGCCCCCATCCCCACAGAGGGAGAGGGTTTGGACACATTTTGGATCTGCTGGCGGAGGGAGAGGGCGTCAGCCAGCAGCAGATTGCCGATGCCCTGAGCATCCGGCCCCAGTCGGTGTCTGAGGCCATTTCCACGCTGGAAGAGCGCGGATTGATCCGCAAGGAACCCAGCCCGAGGGACAAACGCAGCACCCTGATCTACATCACAGAGCAGGGGATCGCCCGAAGAGCGGAGCTGGCGGAGGAGCGCAAGGCTCATGCCATCCGATTCTTCTCCGTCCTCAGCGACGAGGAGAAGGAAACGCTGCTTCGCTTGCTGGAAAAGCTGAATGAATCTGTTGACCGTCGGAAGGAGGAGTGGTAAATGCCAAAAAGCGCAGGCGGGCCGCAAGTGCCATATAACCATGATCGGGTGCCTTTGCCCCGAGACATCAAGGATGTCCCCCGTTATCTGAATGAACTGCTGGCGGGTTTCTTTATCCGCTTTGCTTATATTGTGAAACTGGTATGGAGAACGGGGCACTGGATCCTGTTTTTGCTCACCTTCGTGGCCCTGTTCAAGGGCGTCACGCCGGTGATCGGTGCCCTGATCTCTCAGGGGATCCTCAATGAGCTGCAAGCCGTCATCAAGACTGGCTTCCTGCCGGAGAGCGCTTTCTGGGGCTCCACCGTGTTCTATCTGCTGATCTTCCTGTTCGTCTACCGCATTTTGCTGCAAGTTATCAATAATATCAGCCGTGCCCTCAACCGCATAGCGGGGGAGAAGGTGGTCAGGCAGGTCAAGCTGCAAATGATGGAGAAGTCCACACGGCTGGATCTGGCCTCCTTTGACGATGCCGCTTTCTACGAGAAAATGGAAAATGCCAGCAGGGAGGCCGGCAGCCGTCCTCTCACCATCCTGTCCGAAACCTTCGGTGCGGTGAGCACCGTCATCGAGTTTGTAAGCTATCTGGTCATCCTGTTCACTGCGCCCGGTCTGGCGTGGGCAACGCTGGTGATCATTGGCGTGTCCATCCCGTCCGCCATCATCAACTTCGTCTACCGCAAAAAGAACTTCCAGTATATGCGCCACCGCTCCAAAGAGCGTCGCCAGATGAACTACTACTCCAACCTGCTGGTGGACAAGGACATGATCAAAGAGGTGCGGATGTTCGACCTGGGCGGCACCTTTATCAGCCGGTACGCCAAGGTGTTTTCCGAATACTACAAGGGGCTGCGCCGACTGATCTTTGGGGAGAGCGCATGGCATATCGTCATCGGTGTGGTGTCCGGCATCACCAATCTGGTGTTCTATGTTCTCATCGCCTTGCAGGTGTTCAGCGGTGGGATGATGATCGGTGACTACACCCTCTATACCGGTGCCATTGCCTCGGTTGCCACCTGCATCAACACCCTGATCGCCTCCTCCGGCACCATTTATGAGGGGACGCTGTTCATCGACAACCTGATCTCCTTCATGGATCAGCCCCAGACGGTGGTGCCGCAGGTGAGCCCTGCCCATGCCGTGCCGCAGGGTGTGGGGCATACCATCGAGTTTGTGAACGTCAGCTTCCGCTATCCCGGCACCAGCCGTGATGTGCTCCACGGTCTGAATCTGCTCATCCGCCCCGGGGAGACCATGGCGCTGGTGGGTCTGAACGGAGCGGGGAAGACCACCCTCATCAAGCTGCTGATGCGCCTGTACGATCCCACGGAAGGAGTCATCCTGCTGGACGGCCGGGATATCCGTGATTACGACCTGCAAAGCCTGTACAGCACCTTCGGGATCGTGTTTCAGGATTTCGGCAAGTATGCCGTCAGCGTGGAGGAAAACATCCGCTTTGGTGACATCCATAAGCAGGCTGACATGGCCGCCGTCAGGGACGCAGCAGAGCAGAGCTCCGCAAAGGGCTACATCGAGAAGCTGCCTGACGGCTATGACACGCCGCTCATGCGTATCTTTGAGACGAACGGCGTGGAGCTGTCCATCGGACAGTGGCAAAAGCTGGCCATTGCACGGGCCTTCTACGCCGATTCGGAGATCCTCATTCTGGACGAGCCCACGGCATCCCTCGACCCCATTGCAGAACAGGAAATCTTCGAGCAGTTTGACCGCCTGCGCAGCGATAAGACCACCATCTTCGTATCCCACCGCCTGTCCAGCGCCACCGTAGCCGACCAGATCGTGGTGCTGGAGAACGGCTGCGTCATCGAGCAGGGCACCCACGCCGAGCTGATGGAGCAGCGGGGGAAATACTGCGAGCTGTTTTCCACCCAGGCGAAGCGCTACCTCGCCCAGGAGGAAGCGGGGATCGGCGCCTGAGCAACCTGCCGAACCATTGCAAAACCCCCGCCAAACGGAGCGTGTTCCGTTTGGCGGGGTGCTTTATATCAAAAAGGGGAGTTCTGCATCCCCTCTGGTTGCGTCCGCAGTTGAGCGACCGTGTCGTCCGTTGGGGAAAACTGCTTTCAGCACCGAGCATAGCCATTTTGCACAGAAATTTGAGTGCAAATATAGTAAAAATGTCTGCAAAAGATAGGAAAAAAGTTGAAAAAACATTGTGTTTTTGGCGCTATTGTGCTATATTAAAACAGTTATAGCTGGAAGCATATCCAGAATGGGTGCACGATGTGTGCTGCAGGATATGTATTCGGCTCAGCTACATGATACCCGACAGATTTCCGAGCTTGCATATCAGTTATCTGCCTTGCGCACCGCATTCAAAACAGGATTTTGGACACAAAGAAACAGAAGGGGAAATGGAACGATGAAAGTCAATATCATTCGCAGCATTGTGGAAAAGCGGAAAAGAGGCATTCCTTGCGGCATTCCTTCCTATTGCACTGCAAATCCCATTGTCATCGAAGCCTGCCTTCAGCAGGGTATGCGTTTTGGTGACGGCGTTCTGATCGAGGCTACCGCCAACCAGGTCAACCAGTTTGGCGGCTATACCGGCATGGAGCCCGCCGATTTCCGCGATATGGTGTATGAGATCGCAGAAAAGGTTGGCTTTCCCCGTTCCAGCGTGATTCTCGGCGGCGACCATCTTGGCCCCCTGACCTGGCATAAGGAGCCTGAGGAATCTGCCATGCAGAAGGCAGAGGACATGGTGCGCCTTTATGTAGCCGCCGGCTACAAGAAGATCCATCTGGATACCAGTATGCGCTTGGGCGACGACTCCAGAGATGAGCCCCTGTCGCTGGAGAAGATTGCCCGCCGTGGTGCCCGGCTGTACCGTGCCTGCGAGGAGGAGTACCAGAAGCTGCTGGAGACGAAGCCCAGAGCGGTTCGCCCTGTATACATTATCGGCAGCGAGGTCCCCATCCCCGGCGGCGAGCAGAGCGAGGTGGACATCATCTCCATCACCCGTGTGGAGGATCTGGAAGCTACGCTGGAAGCCTACCAGAAGGAGTTCGAGGCCATCGGTATGCCTGATGCCATGGAAAACGTGGTGGGCATCGTGGTGCAGCCCGGTGTTGAGTTCGGTGATGAAAATGTCATCAGCTACGATCGCTTCCAGACCCACGAGCTGTGTGAGGCTGTGAAGAAGCACCCCGGACTGGTGATGGAGGGTCACTCCACCGACTACCAGCCCCTGTTCCGTCTGCGGGAGATGGTGACGGACGGCATCGCCATCCTGAAGGTGGGCCCGGCGCTGACCTACGCCCTGCGTGAGGCCCTCTTTGCCCTGAGCATGATCGAGGAAGAGCTGCTGCCTGTGGAGCAACTGTCCAACTTCAGCGCCATTCTGGATCAGGTTATGCTGGGCGATGACCGCAACTGGAAGAAGTATTACCGCGGTACGGAGCACGAGATCTACCTCAAGCGACGTTACTCCCTGTCCGACCGCAGCCGCTACTACCTCCAGGATGAGCGGGTCAAGGAGGCCATTAAGAAGCTGTTTGCCAATATTGACAGTGTCCGCATCCCCCAGGGTCTGCTCCGCCAGTATATGCCCAATGAGTACATCAAGGTGCGTGAGGGCGTGCTGCCCTGCGAAGCCCTTGAGCTGGTCAAGAGCCACATTATCGACGTGGCAGAGGAGTATAACTATGCCACCAAGTGCAACTACACGTTCAACCACTACACCACCTCGTTCTAAGTATCATTCGTAAGGAGCATTCACGTGAACATACTGTTGTTGATGATGGGCGGAAGCGGGACCCGCCTTGGCGCCAATGTCCCCAAGCAGTACATCGAGCTGGAAAACCGCCCCATTTTTTCTTACATCGTGGAGGCACATCAGGCCTGCGAGTTTATTGATAAGATCGTCATTGTGTCCCATGAGAGCTGGCTGGACTATGTGAAGAGCTGGACGGAGTGGCTGGGGGCAGATAAAGTCGCCTGCGTGACCAAGGGCGGCCCCAATCGCTCCGGCTCGGTGCGCAATGGTCTGAAGGCCATGGAGGGCTGGGCCAGCCCCGACGATGTGGTGCTCATTCACGATGCCACCCACCCCTATTGCGACGGCGAGGGCATCGGCAAGATCGTGGAGGCGGTGCACCAGTACGGTGGGGCCACTCTGGCGCAGCTCCAGTACGATACGGTCTACCGCACCACCGAGGACGGCTTCATCGAGAAGGTGCTGCCCCGTCAGCAGGTCATCGCCGGTGCGTCCCCCGAAGCGTTCCACTTCCAGCGCATTTACGACATCTATTGCCGTGCAGACGAGGACGAGCTGGAGGCGATGACCTCCGCCGGTGCCATCGCTCTGGCCCATGATATCCCCATGAAGGCCATTCCGGCCCAGGCGCTGAACCTCAAGATCACCTATCCCAACGATCTGCGGCTGCTCACCGTCCTGCTCCATGACTTTTTCCCCAATGCAAGACCCTGCGCTGAGGACGAAAAACCCGTTTGAGAGGAGAGACTTTTATGTATGCTGGTGTAGTACATAAGTCCTTTGATATTCGTTACGAGCAGGTGGATACCCCCAAGCCTCAGGCAGGAGAAGTGCTGGTCAAGGTAAAGTATACCGGCATCTGCGGTTCCGACATCCCCCGTGTCAACGGCAATGCGTGCCATTTCTTCCCGGTGATCCTCGGCCATGAATTTGCAGGCACCATCGTGGAGCTGGGCGAGGGCGTGACCGACCGTCAGGTGGGGCAGCGGGTGGCAGGTGTGCCGCTGGTGCCCTGCATGGAGTGCGTGGACTGCAAGGCGGGGAACTACTCCCTGTGCAAGCATTACAGCTTTATCGGCTCCCGCCGCAACGGCAGCTTTGCCGAATATGTGGCGCTGCCCGCCATCAACACGGTGCCCATCGGTGATGATGTCAGCTTCGAGCTGGGCGCCCTCTTTGAGCCCGCTACCGTGGCCATCCACGGTCTGCGCTGTGCCAACTATCAGCCGGGCAAGACCGTTGCCATCATCGGCGCCGGCACCATCGGCACGCTGACCCTGCAATGGTGCCGCATCCTCGGTGCCGAGAAGATCGTCATGTTCAACCGCAGCCCCGAAAAGCTGGCACGCAGTATCGCTGACTACGGCGCCGATGCGGGCGTGAATACCTCTGAGGACGATTATCTGGAGCAGGCCATGGCGCTCACCGACGGCCGTGGCTATGACTATGTGTTTGAAACGGCAGGCGGCTCCGACACCATCAAGATGGCCTACAAATTGGTGGCCAACTGCGGGCAGATCTGCATGATCGGCACGCCCAAGAACGAAGTGGTGTTCTCCGTGTCCGAATGGGAGCAGCTCAACCGCAAGGAAATGCACGTCACCGGCTCCTGGATGAGCTATTCCGCACCCTTCCCCGGCGATGAGTGGACCCAGACCGCCCACTATTTCGGCACCGGGGAGCTGAAGCTTGACGAGTCGCTCATTTTCCGCAAGATCCCCCTGAGCAGGATCGACGAAGCCTTCAAGCTGTTCGAGACGCCCGGTGCGGTGAAGGGCAAGATCCTCATCGACAGCGAACTGTAACGCCCGCATGACCGAAAGCAGAAACTGAGTACATCTTATTTTTCAGAAAAGGGGAGTAGCCGGATATGGGCCAAAAGCTGAAAAGCGCAAAGGTCATGTTCCGCCGTTTGCTCAAAAACTGCATCAGTTTCTTTGTTTTGGCACCGTGGTACCACCTGTGCTGTCTGCGTCCTGTGCAGAAGGGGCTGGTGGTCTTGGCGGACGGACACCAAAATCATATGCCCTACTCCATGCAGGCCCTGCGGGAGCGGCTGGCGGAGCTGCCTGACATCACCGTAAAAGAATATTTCCACGATTATTCCTTCTCTACCCCCTTTGCGGGGATGAAGACCATGCTGCACTTCATGCCCCTGTATGCCCGTGCGGAGTATCTGTTTATCTGCGACAGCTTTGTTCCCTCCGCCTGCTGCAAAAAGCGGTCGGGCACCACCCTCATCCAGTTGTGGCACTCCTGCGGCCTGATGAAAAAGGTGGGGGCTGATTCCCCGGAGGACTCCAGTGCCATGATGCGGGGGCAGTACCGCAACACCGATGTGTTCACCACCTCGGCTGCTGTGGTGTCCGATGTGCTGTCCGCCACGCTGGATATTCCCCGTGAAAATTTTTCCGCCGCCGGTGTGAGCAGAATGGATCTGCTCTACCGCACGGAGCGTGTGGACAGCCTTCGCAGCACCTTTAACGAGTGGTATCCGCAGTATCGGGACAAGAAGATCGTGCTGTGGGCCCCCACATTCCGTGGCAACGTCCGCTCCGCCTATTTGGTGGGGGAGGAGGATGTCCTGCGGCTGCGCCATGAGCTGGCAGAGGATCATGCGGTCATCATCAAGACCCATCGGTTTGCCAACAGCGAGGAGATCAACACCCCCGTGAAGTTCACGGCGGAGCAGCTGGTGGCCATTGCCGATGCGCTCATCACCGACTATTCCTCCATTTATTTCGATTATCTCTACTTCAGAAAGCCCATCATCCTGTTCGCTCCCGATCTGGAGCAGTATCAGCGGGAGCGGGGCATCTACCCCGACTATCTTGAGATGCCCGGCCGTGTTGTCCGGGACTATGACCAGCTGCGTGATGCCGTGGTGCACATGGACGACTGGGCGGATGATGCCTATCGTGCCCAGCTCGATCGCCTGTGGAACGAGCAGATGGACTATTGCGACGGACGCAGCACCGACAAGCTGCTGGAGCAGTTGGGTCTGCTCCAGCCGGCAGAGGTGGAGCGATGAGCGAAGTGGCACTGCAAAATACTGCGGACTTCCGCAGGGAATGGGTCACGCTGTGCGGGTCGGGCAGAGAACTGTGCCATCATGCCGTTTCCTTTTTCAGCCCCTATGAAGGGGTGACCGAAGCGGCCCAGGAGATCCTTGCCGCCCACGGTGCCGCACAAGGCGAGCGGTACCACGTCTTTTTGGATATGCACCCCACGGTGACGGACGGTAAGGTGCTGGCGGTCTATACCGGCGCGGTGCCTGCCCAACCGCTGCCCGGACAGATGGTGCTGCGCACCCCTGCGCTGTACGGTGCGGGGCTTCCTGCGGGCTGCGGGGTCAACGATGCCCTGACGGAGGATGATGCCGTCCCCGCCATCCATATCGCCGACCTGTTTCAGGTGATGATCGCCGCACTGAGCTGCTATGCTCCCGGAGAGTATGTGGTGCGGGATGATCCGTCAGAGGGGGATTTTCCCTACCGGCCGTTGGTTGAAAAGGGGGCTGGTGTCCGTGCGCTGCGGCTGCTCAGGCAGTTTCCCCAGCGGCGCTTTTACGACGATACCGCCTACGGCGGCCTGCGGAGGCTGCAGCAGCTCCAGTTAAAATGTCTGCTGGAGCTGGATCGCATCTGTAAGGAACACGGCATTGAGTATTTCTTAGGCGGCGGAACGCTGTTGGGCGCCGTGCGTCATCAGGGCTTCATTCCGTGGGATGATGACATCGATGTGATGATGACCCGGCAGAATTTTGACCGCCTGGCTCAGGTGGCGCCCACGGCGGTGGGCAGCGAGTTCTTCTATCAGAATTCCGCCACCGACCCGTGGTATCACAGCCCCTTTGCCAAGCTGCGGCTCAACGATACCCTGTTTGCCACCGCCTTTTCCAGCCGCTTTCCTGAGACACACAACGGCATTTTCATTGACATTTTCGCCCACGATAGGGCCCCACGCCGAAAGATTTTGTTAAGACCCCATATTTTTATGACCACGCTGGCCCGTTCCATGGTGTTCCACAAGTGGGAGGATACCCCCATGCACTTTTACGGCAGGTGGAAGACCCTGTGCCGCCTGATGACCTTTGTGGTCAGACGCAGCTCCATGGCCGGACTGGAGCGCTTTGAGCGGCGGGTCATGACCTTCTGGAACAAGCGCCGCACCGGTTTTCTGTACGACGGCATGGGAGAGCACCTTCAGCACGGACGGTTTCCGGCGGAGCTCCTGGAGGAGAAGACGGAAGTGCTGTTTGAGGGGCATCTTTTCCCCGTTCCGTTACAGTACGATGAATATCTCCGTTTTGCCTACGGAGAGGACTATATGCAGTGGCCTCGTCCGGGATTGCGCAGCAGCCAGCATATTGCGGTGCAATTCTCACTCGGACGCTATGGAGATGCCTGACCAGAACAAGAAAAAGAGGTAGCCATGATGAAGACAATGGAACAAGGTGCCGTTTCCGTGATGGATGCGGCCTGCGAACAGGTGATCGCAGCCAAAACCAAGATCCTCCACGCCCTGCACACCTTTTGCCAGGAACGTGAGATCAGATACTTTGCGGTGGAGAACCTCGCCCGTGCCGCAGAGACCGGAGCGGCCATGAGTGAAGCTGAGATCCAGGCCGTCTGGAAGGTGGGCATGGTGCGCCGTGACTACGAGCGCTTCCTCCGTGAGGCGCAGGACGGTGCGTTCCTGCTAAACGATAAAAGGAATGGCTGTGTGGAACTCAGCGTAGAGGGTGCCGTCGGGGAGCATATCTCTCTGGTGCCCTATGATGCGCTGCCCACTGGACTGAAGGACAATCGCAATTTTGTTGCACTGATGCGGAAGAAGAACCGTGAACACGCCATGGCGCTGGAAAATAACCCCCAGTGTGTGGGAAAAGCTTATGCCGATCTGTGCGCCTGCGCCCAAACCTATGCCGAGGACGAGAGCGCCGTGATGGTGGCCCCCCTTATCGGTGCGGAAGGGCAGCAGTTCAACCGTGCCCTGCTCTATCCCACTAAGAACCGCAAGTTCTACGACATCCTCATTTGCGTACCGGCAGACTGCTCCATCTGGACGGTGACCGCCTCCCGCAAGCTGGGCGAGCAGAAGCTGGAGATCCTGCGGGAACTGGATCAGTTTTGCGCTGCGCAGGAGCTGCCCTACTTTGCCATCTCCAAGCTGGAGATCAGCACCCGCATGTATGGAGACCTGATGCCCGGCTTCGGCAGCTCTGCCATGGAGGTGGGTATGCTTCGCCGTGACTATGATGCGCTGCGGGAGAAGCTGGCGGGGGAGAGCAAGTTCGTCGCCTACGATACCGATAAGAACGGCAGACATGACGGTGCCATCCGCATCACCCTGAGCGCCTATGTCAAGGACGACAACCGCCCCGGCGCAGTGCTCTCCGTGGTGCCCTACGATTTTCTGCCCGCTGAGGAGGGAGAGCGCAAGCACTTCCTCGCCAAAATGAAGGAACTGAACGCCGCTTATGCCGATGCCGTGAAGCAGGAGGAAGAAGCACAAGCTGCCCGGCTCTATGAGCAGATTATTGCCGAGGCCACCCGCTATAACGGTCAGGAGGAGGGGCTGCGGCGGATCAGCCGTGTGCAGTGCGGCCAGAGCAAGGTGCTGCCCTACCACCATGTATATCCCGTGGTGCGCTCCAAGATCGCCAACTTTGAGCTCAATGCCCCCTGCAACCCCTATATCTGGGCGGACAAAACCAATGTGGACTACAACAACGCCGCCAACGCCCACAAAACGGAGATCCTGAAGCGGCTGAACCATGTGTGCGAGTCCTATGCGCTCACTTCGTTTGCCATTGCGGATCTGCTCATTGGCACCGTCACCTATGCCGACTATGTGCCCAATAAGCCCGCCGCCAACTGGGATCTGGCGCTGCTGCGCCGGGATTACGACCGGCTGATCACCCTTCTGCGTGAGCGTGCGGGTGAGTATGGCCTGCAGCTTCTGGAGTATCGGGACGGCGCCATGCGCTGCCCCAAGGCCACCAAGACTGTGGCCATGCAGGAACTGTCCTGGCCGGAGGGCGAGATCCGTCTGGTTCCCTTTGACAAGATGCCCGAAGCCTACGACACGCAGTACGCCTTCCTGCGCAAGCTGCGCCGCCTGAACCGCCTGTTCAAGCAGTTGGCCGATCATGAAATGCTGGGTCAGTGCGACCTGTCCGAGAAGGAACTGAAAAAGGCGTATAAAAAGTACGGCAGCGATGCGCTCAATACCCTCTATCAGAAGATCGACAAGCTGGCCCAGAGCTATAACGATGACAAGGACACCCATCTCTATGGGCGTATGGCGCTGGAAAAGTCCAAGTTCATCACGGAGGATGCGCTGTTCCCCCTGGAGAAGTCATCGTTCCGTGACATCGGGATCAACCGCCCCCATGACTACTCTGTGTGGACGCCGGTGATTGACGAGGCGCTGCACATTCAGGTCACCTCCATCCAGCAGGCAGATATGCTGCTCATCGACAAGGTGGACGAGATCTGCCGCAAGCTGAACATCGGCTACTTCGTGTGCGGCGGCTCCATGCTGGGCTATATGCGTCACGGCGGCTTCATCCCCTGGGATGACGATATTGACGTGGGTATGCTGCGCAGCGATTACGACCGCTTCATGCGGGAGGCCGAGCCCTTCCTGGACGAGCGATTCTTCCTCCAGACCAGACAGAAGGATCCCAGCATTCCCTACCTGTTCTCCAAGCTGCGCCTGAACAATACGGAGTATATCACGGAGTATAACGAGCACCGTGCCTTCCACAAGGGCATCTGTCTGGATATTTTCCCCTTCGATTATATCCCCAATGACCCCGATGCGCAGGAGGACTTTAAGGACGAGGTCATCCGCCGCTCCAAGGCCCATAACCGCATCGTCAATAACCAGCGGCCTGAACCCATCGACCCCATCAAGCCCCGCAACCTGCGTGAGCGCTATTACCACTGGTACGGCAAGCTGAAGCGCTGGTACTTCCACCGCCGCTCCTTGAAAAAGACCCAGCAGGCGTACCTGAACGAGGCCACCAAGTTCAACGGACGGGTGGAGGAGCTGGGCCTGACCACGGTGGCCAGCTTTGTGCCGTCCTATACGTACATCAAAGTAGATGACCTGCTGCCCTATCAGGACGTGTTGTTCGATGGGCACACGGTCAAGGTCCCCAAGCGTCCCGACATCTTCCTCACAATGCAGTACGGCGACTATCTGCAGCTTCCCCCCAAGCACAATCAGGTGGCCCACCGTCTTGTGCGCTGGAGCGTGGATGTGAAAGCAGACGAGGAGAAACGTCAGGCCGCTGCCGCTAAATAATAGGTGAAACATTCATGAACGAAAGATCCGAGAACAATACCAAAACGCTGCTGATCGGCGGCAACCTGATCTGCGGCACCATGCACAGCCGTAAGCTGCTGTCCGGCATCACGGTGGCCGGTGCGCTGCTGGGCAATTCTCCCTTCAGCCTTGCCTGCACCAACCCCCGCCGTGTGGGCAGCGCCGCCACCGAGGCCCGACGCATCGACCTTGAGAACGATCTGGAGGCATTTTTGCAGCAGAACCCGGCGGATTTTCTGGTGGTGGATCTGCACTATGTCTGCCAGCCGCTGGTCACCTGTGACGGCAGCTTCTTCACCCGTTTCCCCGGCACAAAGCTGGCGGACTACGGCAAGGACGCCAGTCCCATCTCCCTGAAGGAGATGAGCCGTGAAATGAAGCAGCACCTCATCGAGAACTACGCCGATATGCTGCTCAAGTATTTTCCCGGTCAGAATATCGCCCTGCTGAAAACGGTGAAGAGCGAGTTTTATGCCGTCAAAAACCGTGTGCGGATGCAGGACACCGCCACCAACAAGCTCTTCGAGGAATGCGAAACCTGGTTTCAGGAGCGCACCGGCTGTACTGTCGTTGACACGCTGAAATTCTACTTCATGGAGAAGACCGCCGGCGGAATGCGCTATGAGAACGAGGCATACTGCGATCTGGCCGACAATGTGAAGCGGTTCGTCCGCCGTCAGCACGTGCGCAGACGCCCCATCTTCCGCTACTCCATGGATCGCTACTGCCGCTACTATGATAACCTCTACAAGCGGGCCTTCGGTGCCTTCCTTCGGGTGAACAATGCGGTGGAGAATCTGGTTTACAGCAGCGAGCCCTGGTTCGTCAAGGAGAACTACGAGCTGCTGCGTGAGGCGGAAAAGCTGCTGCTGCCGGGCTATACGGATGTGGCCAATGCTCTGGACATGAGCATGAAGAACGCCCCTGTGGTGCGTGACATCCTGCTGGCCATGGGCGCCGCCGCCAAGAAGGATTTTGTTAATCCCAATATCCGCTACGACCTGCTGTTTGAAAACCGCATCACCGTGCGTGTTATGTGGCAGGAGGTGCAGAAGTACGCCCGTGCCAACTGGTCGGACATCTTCCCGGAGCAGGTCACCGAGGTCAACTACGGCTACTACTTTGCCCGGATGCAGATGGAACTCACCCACAACAAGACGGTGCGGGCCCGTGCCGAGCAGATTATGGAAGCCATGCGGGCTGATGAGACCGTGATACTCACCCCCTATGTGCTGGATGTGTGGGGAAGCTGTGTTTCCCGCCTGAACATCCAGTATGATATGGTGGCTCGTCGGGGCTCTCTGGTGTTCCGGGGCAATCTGTTCCAGGCGTTCCCGCTCTTTTTGGACGGGCCTGAGGTGCGCTATGATAAGAAGCTGTTTGCGCCTCCCATCAGCTCGGACGACCGTGTGGTTCAGCTCCAATTGGACAGCAAGCTGCGTGAGACTCTCAACGAGACCAACACCGGCTGGCTCCTCCTTGATCTGTATACCCTCACGGCCAAGTCGCTGTTTGAGTACCAGGGCAAGGTGTACTGCGACAACAAGAATTTCTGCTCCAGAAAAATGGGTTCCAAGAATATCACCCTGCACAAGCGATTCTCGGAGGCGGAGATTCTGGAGCAGTTGGATCGTCTGGCTGATTATCTGAAAAGCCGTTATGGCGACCGTGTCATCCTCGTCAAGCACAGACGCTGGGAGCACTTCCTTGATTTCCAGGGCAAGATCAACCGATTCCCCGACAAGGACTATCAGGACAATGCAGAGCGCAAGCCCTACAACGACCTGTATAACGATTACCTTGCCGAGCGCTGCGGCTGCTACTATATCGACCTGGTGGATCAGTTCCTGGCCGATGAGATGAATATACTCTACCTGAACAGCGGTCACTTTGAGAACGAATTCTATGAAGAAGTGCAGAAGCTGATGCGCTATATCATGGAGGAGAAGCCTGAGCGCAAACACTTCACCACCTATGATAACCGCACCCGTGTCAAGCGCATCGCCCGTCTGAGCGGCGCCAACCCCGGCCATCCCTTGCTCCATTCGCTGTTCCATGACAGCTGGCTGGACGACTGCCTGCTCAAGCTGCCTGCGGATGTGGTGGCGGAGCACGCCGAGGTGTTTGCTAGGCTGTATGACGAGCAGTATCCGTCGGCAGAAGAAGCCATCAGAAACTTTCAATGTGTTGGCAGTGAGCCCGCCGTGGCTGCCCTGTCCGGCCTGATGGGGCAGTAATCATCCCGCAGGCAGGCAGCGCTGCCCACTTTCTGGAGTTGAATTATGTTGCGTTTTTTTCAAGACTTAAATAAGTACAAGGGGTATATGCTCTACTCTGCCAAGGCGCAGCTCAAGGCGGAGCTGGCCAACTCGTGGTTAGGCGGCCTGTGGTGGGTGCTGGAGCCCATGCTGTTCATGCTGGTGTATATGTTTGTGTACACTGTGGCATTCCAGCGCACCACCACCTATGTGGTGGCCTTCATCGTGGTGGGTCTGACCTACTGGCGCTTCTTCAACAGTTGTGTGCTCTCTAGCATCACGCTGCTCCGGCGCTACCGTGCGGTGATCTCCAAGGTGTACATCCCCAAATTCGTGCTGGTGTGCTCCCTGATGCTCAGTAATGCCTTTAAGATGCTGTGCTCCTATGTGCCGCTGGTGATCCTCATGATCTACTATCAGGTGCCCCTGAGCTGGAATATCTTCGCCATCATCCCCATCACGGTGCTGCTTTTCCTGCTCACCTTCGGCGTGAGTTGTTGGTGTATGCACATCGGCGTCTATGTGGAAGACCTGAATAAGCTGATGACCATCATCCTTCAGCTGGTGTTCTACATCTCCGGCGTGTTCTACCCCATTCAGGAGCTGCTGAAAGCGTCCCTGGCCAACAAACTCTTTGCATTCAATCCCATTGCCATGCTCCTGCACGAGGCGAGAAATGCGCTGCTCTATGCGCAGTCCTGCCATTGGCACCTCATCGTCATTTACGCTGCGGTGGCCGTGGCCATCAGTGCGCTGGCCGTGTGGGTGATCTATCGGTCGGAGCGCAAGTATATCAAGATCTTATAAGTATGAGCCATTCGCTGAAACTTTGTTTTGGCGGAAAGGAGGCGTGCTATGGAAGCCGCAATTTCAGTTCAAAAACTTTATGTGAGATATGAAACTGTGGAACGGCGCAGTGTACTCAATCTCTTTTCCAAGCATAAGAAGGTTCGCTGCATCAATGCGCTGCGCAATGTGAGCTTTGAGGTGCCCAAGGGAGAGATCCTCGGCATCATCGGCTCCAACGGCAGCGGCAAGTCCACGCTGCTGCGCACCCTTGCAGGGCTGATGGCTCCCACCATGGGCAGCGTGGATCTTCATGGGCGGACCGTTTCGCTCCTCTCCCTGGGCACGGGCTTCATCCCCGACCTGTCCGGCAAGGACAACATTATCCTGTCCGGCTTGTCCATGGGCTTTTCCAAGCAGGAGATCATGAAAAAGTATAACAGCATCGTGGCCTTCTCCGAGCTGGGCGATGCCATCCTGCGTCCGGTCAAGACCTATTCCAGCGGTATGTATTCCAAGCTGGCCTTCTCCATTGCGGTCACCCTGCGCACCGACATTCTGCTCATCGACGAGATCCTGTCGGTGGGCGACCTGCAATTCCGCAAGAAGAGCCGGGCTGCGCTGGAGCAGCTCATCATGGACAAGGACAGAACGGTGGTATTTGTTTCCCACAATCTGAGCGAGGTCAAGAGCCTTTGCAGCCGTGTCATGTGGCTGGATCACGGCAAGATCTGCGCCATGGGGGACAC
Organism: Candidatus Enterenecus sp.; assembly: GCA_045589915.1. Taxonomy (GTDB): domain Bacteria; phylum Bacillota; class Clostridia; order Oscillospirales; family Oscillospiraceae; genus Enterenecus. The sequence goes on along the minus strand of JAZNQA010000100.1, from coordinate 3,825 downwards.
CGAGGAGGTGCTGGAGGCCTATCACATCCATATGGCCAGCGATCCCCTCAGCATTACCTATCTGGAGGCGCCCACCCTCAGGGTAACATCCGGGGCGGATCGAATCCATCTGTCCTGGGAGGCGGTGGACAATGCAGTGGATTACCGGCTGTACCGCAAGGAGAATGTGCCCGGCGCTCAATGGGCCTGGCTGGAAGACGGTTACAGAGGTTTGTCCTACGATGATGTTCCCCCCTCCGCAGAGGTTTCCTACCTGTATGCCATCCGGGCCCGTGCCGAAAACAGCAATGGCAGCGTGTGGAGCGAGATCAAGGCCGGCGTATCGGGCAAACTGGGCTGATTGATCGGAACGGATCGTGGGGCACAGCAGTAAATCGCACCCAAAGACAGAGCAAAGGAGCAATCAACATATGAATCATCAGCCAACCCGTTTTTATCTGTTTGGTGGAAACCATATGCAGCGGCTGTCCAGCGAGCTGTCCCGCTCCGGCGAGATCGCTGGGAAGCTGCTGGGTATTTCTCCGCTGAGTGATGTGGACTGTGCGTTTGGGGGCGGGGAGCTGGCCTCCTGGACCAAGAAGCTGGACGAGCAGTTGGAGCAGGCAGCCGCCGACTATATCGTGCTCGACCTGCACACCGCCGCCATGCAGATGTTCTATGTGGCGGGGCATTACCTCACCGCCACTCCCGCCAACGAGAAGCTGCTGCTGCGGGACTCCATCGCCCTGATCGACCCCACCCAGATGGAGCAGACGTGGGTACGGGATGCGCTTGACCGATTGATCGACACCCTGCGCACCCACTTCAACCGCCGCCAGATCATTTTGGTGCACACCCATCTGCCTGAGTTCTACTGGATCGGCAAAGCGCCCCGTATGCGGGACGGATTTGCCGCCTTTGCCAAGAACCAGAAGTGGTATGATGAGCTGGAGGCATACTTTGCGGACAAGACCCAGTGCCATGTGGTGGACATTGCCCGCTTCTATTTTCACAAGAAGGAAGAGGGCAGACCGCTCACCGACCTCATCTATGAGGAATACTGCTATCAGGACATGGCGGAACAGATCTCCAGAATCTGCTGTGGGGAGAGCGGTAAGACAGCCCGCCCCAATTTCCGTTACAGTATGCAGCGCTATATTGATGGAAGATTTACCCTCTACCTGCGTGGTTTTTCTACCTTCCTGAATAAGGACTATCTGCTGGATCATCTGATCCTGTCCTCCACACGGGAGTTCGTGAAGAACAACTACGAGGGTCTGGCCATGCTGGATGCGCTGGACTGGAGCGATCCGAAGGCGGCGCTGGAGGCAATGCCCACCTGCGGCGCACCGCAGAACATCCAGACCATCATGTACGCCTTTGCAAAGGTGGTGCAAGGGGAATATCGTGACCCCAATGCCGACTATGCCAGCCTGTTCCGCAACCATATTGCCCCCGTCGGTCTGCTGACCGTTCTGCAGGATGATGTGGCCGCCAAGGGCGAGGTGCTGCCCATCCAGGTGAATACGGAAAATGCCGGCTACTACTTTGCCAAGATGCTGGGTCTGCCCACCGAGGCGTATATGACCGAGAGAACGGTGGTCAAGCCCACTGTGGTGGATGTGTACGGCTCCTGTATCAGCCGCACCGCCTTCAATGTGCTGGAGCATGACTGCGCCGTCAACCGCTACTGGTTCCAGATCCCGCCCTTCCAGAACTACAACGAGAGGGTGGATTATCCCGCCGGGATGTTCCCGGAGCGTCCCCATTGGGCGGATCGTCTGGTGAAGGATCAGTTCGACGGAACCGTGTATCGACAGATCGAGGAATCTGTGGCGGAGTGGCTGGTCATCGACCTGTTTGCCTTCGTTACGGTCATCCAGTATAAGTACAACAATTGCTACTATACCGACTACAACCGCAGGATCAGCAAACAGTTGGGGGCCCAGAGCGTGTCCATCCACCGTGACCCCACCGTCATGGGCGACTGGGACGAGATCATGGACAAGATGTCCGACTGGTTTGGGGTCATCAAGAAGAAATACGGTGAAAAGATCATCCTCATCAACGGTCAGCGCAGAAACCACTGGATCGGGGACGACGATGTGATCTATAAGCTGAAGAATCCTGACCAAACCATGGCCTATACCGACAAAGTGTTCAAGACTGTGGGCGAACGGCTGGGCTGCTACTGCATTGACACCTATAAGCCCTTCCTGCCGGATGACTGCGGCTACATTTCCAACACGCCTGCCCACAAGGAGGATGAGTGCTACCTCTATGCCCATGCAGTCATCCGCAAAATCATGCAGGAGCTGCCGGAGCAGAAGCTCTACAACCGCTATCCCGGTCAGATCCAGATCAGGCGGCTGGCTCGTCTGATGGGGAAAAACAGCCCCAAATTGCTGGACGAGGCGCTGATGCTGGATGAGCTGGACAGGGCAGTGGTGCGTCTGGATCGGAAGCTGCTGCTGAAATACGAGAATGAGCTGGCCCGCATTTACGATACCTGCGAGCATACCCTGCGGGATGTGACCAAGAAGAATGCCTCTGAGTATCCCGCAGAGCTGATCGACGCCCTGAAGGCGGCGGGTTCGGGCAAGGGCAAGGATGATGATGCAACGGACTTCCCCTGTGCCTATGAGGACTATTCCGCCGACAGCGGAGTGATCGGGGTCAAGAGCCAACTCTTCCAAAGCCCCCTGCTGCGCAGGGTGGAGCTGCGTGAGCTGGTCAATGACAGGAGTAATGTGCGCTTGCAATGCGTCTCCGCTGCGGGCACGCCGGTACTGGTGTTCCGCAAGACTGCGACTTCCGACTGGAAGCTCGTCAAGCGGGGCGCTGCCGGCAATCTCTACGACAGCGATGTGAAGCCCCTTACCGAGTACTGGTACATGGTGTGTACCGAGGGGGAAAAGGACGGCAAGCACTATCTCGGTCAGTTCACCAAGCCCCAGATGATCCGCACCGGCGTGGCCACCCCGGAGATCGCTCAGGTGCTCACGCTGGACGGCATGAACCATGTCACCTGGGATGCGGTCGAGGGCGCCGAGGGCTATTACATCTACCACAAGGTGAATGAGGAGGACGCATGGCAGCGCTGTGCCTGCGTGTCCGGCAGCCAGACCCGGTGGAGCGAGCCTGCCGAAAACAGCGGATGGTACACGCTGCGTGCCTTCTCCGGCACAGGTGCCGCACAGGTGGTCAGCGGTCACCGGGCCGGCACACAGGCTCAGTCGCTCTGAGTTTCTTCGGGAACAGAATAGGACCCCGCCATCCGAACCACGGATGGCGGGGCCTTTTGCGTCTGATTCAGTTGGTGCTCTGTTCCCCGACAAAGCGCATCAGTGCGGCAAGTGTGTCAGCTTGACGGATCGGCGGCCTCATATTATAATGGCGGTGAGATCGGCTTGAAGATGTTTACAACGCTGAATGTCGCACATCAAATGCGGGGACACGCATTTCCGGGGAAATGTCTGCTCCGTGCAGGAGGAGCTCTGAGGCCGCCACAGGCGGAGGATGGGACGAAAAGAAGGAGAGAGAATCATGCCAAAAGTAACAGCATTCACCTGTGGCGCCAGAAACGGAAACTGCGAGATCTTCGTGAAGGAAGCCCTGATGGCCATAGAAAAGATGGGCATCGAGGTGGAGCTCATCCGCCTCAATGACTGCGACCTGAAGGCCTGCAAGGGCTGTCCCAACGGCCCCTGCGGTAAGGATCCCGACGCCTGCATCCTCAAGGATGACGGCGGCTGGCTCACCCGCAAGTTCTTCGAGAGCGACGGCTACATCATGGCTGCCCCCGTGTGGAGCCTTGCCCCCACCAGCATTGTCTCCGTGTTCCGT
>JAZNQA010000099.1:0-28078 GCA_045589915.1 Candidatus Enterenecus sp. | reverse complement strand
AAAAAGCCCGGCGGCCCCCTTTCCAGAAACAAAGAGGCCGCGGGAGAACTCCGCGGCGTCCTTTTCTCATGGATGGATCGACTTACTTCCGGGTCAGTTCCTTCATGCAGGCGGAACAAATATTTTTGCCCTTATACATGGTCACATCGTCGGAATCCCCGCAGAAAATGCAGGCAGGCTGATACTTTTTGAGGATAATCGTCGAGCCGTCCACATAGATCTCCAGCGGGTCACGCTCAGCGATATCCAGGGTGCGGCGCAGCTCGATGGGCAGCACGATGCGCCCCAGCTCATCCACCTTCCGCACGATACCGGTAGACTTCATAACTTTACCTCCTCCTCGCGCAGTCCAATGCGCTTACCAAATAAACCAGTTTGATTATAACATATTGTATATTCTTGTCAACAATAATTGTGTTTTTTTGACACACAATTTCATTGTGTCGAATTTTGCACGATATTTGATCCGGCAACATGATTTGTCCCTCCGCCACGTATCATAGGACAACAGCATTTGAGGGGGTGTGGCCTATGGCCATGTCGGTGATCTGGACATTGATGGTGGGAGCCTCCATCCTGTGTGGGCTGGCCACGGGACGGAGCGATGCGGTGGCTGCCGCTGCGCTGGACGGTGCAGCCGCCGGAGTGCAGCTCACCATCGCCATGGCGGGCGCCCTGTGCCTGTGGCTGGGGGTGATGGAGGTAATGCGCCGCTCCGGGCTGGCGGCAGGGCTGTCCCGCCTGCTGCGGCCGGTGCTGAAGCGGCTCTACCCTGACTTCGCCGGGGACGGGGCCGTGATGGATGCGGTGAGCGCCAATGTATCCGCCAATCTGCTGGGGCTGGGCAACGCCGCCACCCCGCTGGGGCTGAAGGCGGCGCAGCTGATGGCACAGCGAACCCCCGGCGTTGCATCGGACAGTTTATGCATGCTGGTGGTGTGCAACACCGCCTCCATCCAGCTCATCCCCACCACGGTGGCCAGCCTGCGCAGCGCAGCGGGCTGCACCACTCCCTTTGACATCCTGCCGGCGGTATGGCTGGCCTCTGCCCTGTCGGTGATTGTGGGCATCGGGGCAGCCAAGCTGTTCGCCCGGTTGTGGAGGTGAGTCCATGCAGCTTGCCTTTACCATGCTGGTGCCCGCCCTGATGCTGGGGGTGGCGCTGTGGGGACTTGCACGGCGGGTAGATCTTTGGTCGGCGCTGGTGGACGGCGCCGGCGAAGGGCTGAAGGTGTCGGCCCGCATCCTGCCCCCGCTCATCGCCCTGCTGACGGCGGTGTATATGCTGCGGGCATCGGGGGCGCTGGAGCTGCTGGGCCAGGTGCTGGAGCCCGTCCTGTCCGCCGTGGGCGTACCGGCGGAGACCATCGGCCTGCTGCTGGTGCGGCCGGTGAGCGGCTCCGCCGCCCTGGGAGTGGGGGCGGAGCTCATGTCCACCTACGGCCCCGACTCGCTGGTGGGGCGGACGGCAGCGGTGATGCTGGGCTCCACCGAGACCACCTTTTACACCATCGCCGTCTACTTCGGCGCAGCCAAGGTAGCCCGCAGCCGCTACGCCGTCCCCGCCGCCCTGTGCGGCGACATTGCCGGCTTTTGGGCGGCAAGCTGGGCAGTACGGCTGCTTTTTTGACAGCAAAACGGTGCGCCGCAGCTGCGGCGCTCCGTTTTTGTGCCGAAATTGGCGTTATTCCTTGGAGAAGCGCTTCTGGGAAAGGATCTCGAAGTTGAGCTTCTTTTGCAGGGTGCCCATGATGCCGTCCGGCATGAAGAGGATGACCAGAATGGCGATAAGACCCAGCACAATATCCGACCAGCCGGGCTTGAGCTGCGCCAGCTGCTCCTCCAGAATGACGTAGACGATGGAGCCCACCACGGGGCCGGACATGGTGCCGATACCGCCGATGATGACGATAAACACGATGGACACCGTCCAGCTGATGCCGAAGCCGCCGCTGGGATAGATGGAGCCCTTGTTCAGGTAGAACACGGCACCGGCCAGCGCCGTGAACAGACCGGCCACCACGAAGCACAGCAGCTTGGACTTGAAGATGTTCACGCCCACGGAGGAGGCGGCATCCGCATCGTCACGCATGGCGGTAAGCCCCAGACCGATCTTTGACTTGAGCAGCAGATAGATGACCACCAGCGCAATGATGCACAGCACCAGAGCCATCAGGTAGATCTTGTCGGTGGTGGGGTAGGGACGGGCAGTCACGGTCATACCGCCGCCCTGCTTCACGTATTTCCAGCTGGTAAAGAAGGTCTTGAGCGCCTCAGCGATGACCCAGGTGGCCACGGCGAAGTACATGCCCCGCATCCGGAACAGGATGAGGGAGAGCACCAGCGCCAGCACCGCACCAATGGCGCCGCCCACCAGGAAACCGATCCAGTAGGACAGGCCGTAGGTGGCGGTGATCACGGTGAGGGAGTAGCCGGCCACGCCGATAAAGGATTGCTGACCCAGACTGGTCATGCCGGTGTAGCCGCTCATCAGGTTCCACATGGAGCCCAGCGTGCAGTACAGGAAGATCTTCATCAAATAGCGCAGCAGGTTGCTGCTCACACCGATAAAGGGCAGCAGGAACAGAACCACCGCCAGCACGGCAACGACGATGAGCATGGGGATGCCATCCAGCACACGAACCTGTTTCCGGATGGAGGTATCAGCTTTTTTCATATTCATTTCCTCCTTCCCTTACTTGGAGAACAGGCCCTGCGGACGGACAGCCAGCATGATGATCAGGATCACATAGCTCACCAGCGCACCGTAGTTGGCACCGCCGAACACCTGAGCCAGACCATACACCAGACCGGCCACCAAAGTGCCGGGGATGGAGCCCATGCCGCCGATGACCACCACGCCGAAGGCGGTGAGCAGGTAGTTGCCGCCGGAGCTGGGATAATAGGTCCACAGCATGCCCACGCCCAGACCGGCCACAGCAGCGGTGGCCATGGCGATGCCCATGGCGATGCCGTAGGTGCGCTTCACGCTCACGCCCATGAGGGAGGCGGCCACGGTGTCGTCAGAGGTGGCACGGATGGCACGGCCCATGTAAGTTTTGCGCAGGAAAATAGTGAGGATCAGGATGGTGACCAGACTGATGACCAGAACCACCAGATTGAGCACCGGGATATGGAGATTTTTCGAAATGCGGATGGTGTTGGTGGCATAGGGCACGATGGTGTGCCGGGCATCTGCGGTAAAGAGCAGCAGCAGGGCGCTCTGCAAAATGATGGACAGGCCGAAGGTGACCAGCAGCGCAGGCTCCGAGCCCTGCAGCATGACCCGGTTGATGAGGGTACTTTGCAGCAGCACGCCGATGAGGAACATCAGCGGCACGGTGATGACCAGCGTGAGGATGGGGTCAACGCCCAGCGCCTCGCTGAGCAGCGTGGAGGCGAAGGCACCGATGATGACGAACTCGCCGTGGGCCAGATTGGTGAGCTTCACGATGCCGAACATCATGGTCATGCCCACGCCCAGCAGAGCGTAAATACCGCCCAGCAGCACGCCGTTCACCCACGTTTGGGGGTTGAGCAAAGTGCCGGTGATGAAATTCAGAATAGCATCCATACGTTCTCCCCCTCCTTACAGACCGAAATAGGCCTTTTTGATCTCGTCCTCGCCCAATTCCTTGGACACGCCGGACAGGACCACCCGGCCCTTCAGCATCACATGGCTGATCTCGCCGGTGCGGATGGCACGGTGGGTATCCTGTTCCACCAGAACCACCGTCATGCCGTCGGCGCTGATCTCCTTGATGCGGGCATAAATATCCTTGATGATGGTGGGGGCCAGACCCAGCGAGATCTCGTCAAACAGGACGCACTCCGGGTTGTTCATCAGCGCACGGCCAATGGCCACCATCTGGCGCTGACCGCCGGACAGGGAGCCGGACAGGTCGTTGCGCTTCTGCTTCAGGACGGGGAACAGCTCGTACACACGCTCCAGGGATTCCTTGACCTTCTTGCGGGCGGCCTTGGGATAGCTGCCCATGATCAGGTTGTCCTCCACCGTCATGCGGATGAAGCAGCGGCTGCCCTGAGGCACCAGGGACAGACCCCGCAGCACCACCTTTTCGGCGGGCATACCGGTGATGTCCTCGCCCTTGAAGATGATCCTGCCGGCGGACGGCTTGTGGATGCCGGCAATGGTGTCCATCAGGGTGGACTTGCCTGCGCCGTTGGCACCGATGACCGACACGATCTTGCCCTGAGGCACATCCAGGGTGGCGGACTCCACGGCGATGAAGTCACCGTACTTGGCCTGTACGCCTTCAACTTTCAGGATAGGCTCACTCATCGTCTTCCACCCCCAGATAAACTTCTTCCACCAGCTTGGAGTTCATGACCTCCAGCGGCTTGCCCACCAGCAGATTGTGGCCCTCGGCCATGCACATCAGCGTGTCGGTGGACTGCACCATAGTCTGGATGACGTGCTCGATCCAGATGATGGAATAACCGGCGGCCTTCAGGTTGGCCACCATCTTCATCACGTCCTGCACCTCCGCCTCGGTCAGACCAGCGGCCACTTCGTCCAGCAGGAGCAGCTTGGGCTCGGTGCCCAGGGCACGGGCGATCTCCATGCGCTTGCGGTCCAGCAGGGTGAGCTCACCGGCACGCACCTCACGCTTATCATACAGCTCGGTGAGCTTCAGCGCATCCAGCGCTACCCGGCGGCCTTCCTTCTCGCTGTGGCCCGCACCATGCACGGCGGCCACCAGCACGTTTTCAAAAACGCTCATACCCTCGAAGGGGCGGGGCACCTGATAAGTGCGGCCGATTCCCATGCGGCAGCGGGTATTGGCGCTCATTTTCGTCACATTATGGCCATCGAACATGATCTCGCCCTTGGTGGGGACGATCAGGCCGATGAGGGCGTTGAACATGGTGGTCTTACCGCAGCCGTTGGGGCCGATGACGCCGTAGACCTCGCCCTTTTTGACCTCGAAGGTCAGGTCGTTGAGAATTTGAACCCGGCCGTAGCCGGCATTGACATTTTTGAAAGACAGAATGGTATCCATCGTTTCCCTCCCGTATTGAGAGCGGGGAGCCGGAGGCTCCCCGCTCGATCAGGTCAGATTATTGCAGTTTCGTCAGGTATCTCTCAGTTCTGGGTGGCGTTGCCGGGCTTGTAAGCGCCGGTGGTGGGAACTTCGGGGTAGACGCTGTTGTCGATGATGACCAGCTCCAGCTCGCCGGCATCGTTCTTCTGCCACTGGCCGCCGCCGATGACGGTGTCACCGTAGGTCAGGCCGGCCATCTCCTGATCGTACTTGATGGGGCCGACGATGGTGGTGGTGTCCAGCTTGCTCAGAGCGTCACGGACGGCCTCCTTGTCGGTGGTGCCGGCAGCCTGGAAAGCCTGAACGGCCAGCTCCAGAGCGGCGTAGCCGTAACCGGCGGGCTGAGGCATATCACGGCCGTTGTCAGCCAGATACTTGGCGCCCAGATCAGCGCAGGACACGCCGGTCAGAGCGGAGGTATAGGTGTTGGTGGGAGCCCACCAGACCTCGGTCATGATGCCCTCGGCCAGGTCGCCCAGAGCCTCCACGTCGCCCTTCAGCAGGCAGCACTTACCCATGGTAACGCAGTCCACTTCCACATCGGCGGCGATGACCTGGTTATACAGGTTGATGAAGTCGGGGGGAATGTTGGTACCGGCCAGAATGTCGATGTCGGCATTCTTGAAGGTGGCAACGATGTTGGTGAAGTCGGTGGTGGGGGAGGGATACTGGCCGGGATCCACCAGCTGGTAGCCGTCAGCCACGATCTTCTCCTTAAACACGCTGTACCAGGCAGAGCCGTCAGCGTCGTTGGCGAAGGCGATGCCGATCTTGGCGCCGGAGCCGGGAGCATGACCGGCGGCAGTCCACAGGGCCTTGTACTGCTCATAGACCTTCTCGATGGTCCAGAAGGCGTGGTAGGTCCACTGATAGTCGTCGTAGGCGTGAGCCACGGCGTCCACGGGGCCCTGAATGGCCACGCAGGGCACGCCATAGCGCTCGGCAACGGCGGCCACGGGAATGACGGTCTCAGGAGTCTGGATGGCGATCATCATGTCCACCTTGTCCTCCTCGCACAGCTTCTGAGCCATCTCAGTAGCGGTGGTGGTGTCGGAGGCGGAGTCATACTTGATGACCTTGATGGGCTTCTTGGCGCCATCAACTTCGATGCCGCCCAGAGTGGTGTTGACATAGGTCTCGATCTCGTTGATCAGCCAGTCAGCGCCTTCACCGTTACCGGCCAGAGCGCCGGTGTCGGGGTTGACGTAGCCGATCTTGATGGCGTCGCCGGAGCTGCCGCCGCCCTCTTTGCCGCCGCAGCCGGCCAGCAGGCCCAGGCACATGACACCGGCAAGGATCAGTGCAAGAACTCTCTTCTTCATGGTTTCTTCTCCTTTCATTTTCAGCGGCTACCTTCCTGAGTACCCGCTGTTTTGAACGTTTACACCTCTTGCTCAGGCAAAAGGCCCCGGTTATCCCGGACTTGGGATGATTTTATCAGAGAGAACCTTAAGCAAACCTTAAAAACCGCCTTAACTAACCTTAAACTCACTGTGAAAAGGGCGTAACAGACATAGAAAAATCCCGCCAGTTTTTGTGCATAATGGTAATATTGGCACTTTTTATGGGAGAGACGCAGGACAAATCCACCCCTCAAGGGGAGGCTATTAGGCTTCCCCTCAAGGAGAAGGCTTGTGCGGCCCGACGAGGGCATCGGTTCCTACGGAATTCTATCGGTAATGCCGTAGGGGCGGCTCCCAGAGCCGCCCGCTAGACACCTCTCCGTCATTTGCTGCGCAAATGCCACCTCCCCTCCAGGGGAGGCTATGCAGAATCCCCGCAGGGCAAGGGCTCTGCCCTTGCCGTAATTGCCGGCCGCCCAGTGTGCGGCCCCTACACCCCTGTTCGATCATGTCTTGTAGGGGCGGGACACCGGCCCGCCCGCAGACACCTCATCCGTCTGCCCTGCGGGCAGCCACCTTTCCCTCAAGGGGAAGGCTTGTTCGGCCCGATGTGGGCATCGGGCCCTACGCAATTCTATCGGCAATGCCGTAGGGGCGGCTCCCAGAGTCGCCCGTTTCACACCTCTCCGTCATTTGCTACGCAAATGCCCTCAAGGATAATAAACGGAAAACCCGCCGCAGAATCAATCTGCGGCGGGTTGTGGAACGATCAAAGCTCCATCCCTCGGCGGCGCTGGGGGAGGGTGACGGTGAACACCGTGCCCTTGGGCTTGTTATGTTCGGCGGTGATGCGCCCGCCGTGGCGCTGGACGATAAGGCTGGCGATATACAGCCCCAGGCCGCTGCCGTCCGCCTTGGACTGCTGCCGCTCCTCCCGATAGAAGCGGGTGAACACCTTGGCCATGGCCTCGTCGCTGATGCCGATGCCCGAATCGGCCACCGTGAGCACCGCCTTGCCGTCCTCGGTGCGGGTCATCACACGGATGAGACCGCCCGGCTCGGTGTACTTCAGAGCATTCTCCAGCAGAATGACCAGCAGCTCGGTGAGCAGCTGCCGGTCTGCCGCCAGCTCCAGCTTGGGCTGGAGGTGATACTCCAGCCGCTTGTCGGCGGCCTCCGCCTGATAGCAGAAGGGCTCGATGCAGTCGCTCACCAGCTCCTCCAAATCAACCTTACTCCAATGCAGCCGCATCTCGGAGGCCTGAAGCTGCACCATCTCCAGCAGATTGGAGGACATTTTGCGCAGGCGGCTGGTCTCGGTGAGGGAGTTCATGATGAGGTCACTGCGCTCGATAATCTTCTGCCCCGGCGTTTCCAGCAGCAGCTCCAGCGAACTGTGGATGACCGCCAGCGGCGAGCGGATCTCATGGGAGGCGTAGCTGATAAACTCATCCTGCTTTTCCCACGCCTCGGCCACCCCCTGCACCAGCGACTTGCTCAGATACCACCCCGCCACCAGCACCAGCAACATGGCGGCAGCGGTGCATTTGAGCAGCACATCCAGAATGATGTCCAGCGATGCCTCGATGTCGGTGGAATCGGTGGCCATCTGGATATAGCGCACCTCGCCGTCCCCGGTTTCCACCCCAATGGTATAGGTGCGGTAATAGAGGGTGGAGCTGTTGCGCTCCGCTTTCTCGGTGCGGATCCTGCCCTCGTTGGCGGCGGAAAAGGCGATGTTGAGCATATAGTCAAAGGAGGTGAGGTGGGCGGCGTTGAGGATCTCCCCCTCCCCGTTGCGCAGCAGCAGGAAAATGCGGTAGGTCACCACATAGCTGCTGCCGTTGTCATGGTAAACGATGTTGCGGCCCTGCAGAAAATTCTCCACCGCTCCGTCGGGGTCACGGAGGATCTCCTCCCCCGCCTCCTTCATCTGGCTGTCGCTCTCCTCGTACAGCGCTCCGGCGGAAATGCTGTACACGATGATGTCAAAGGTGGAGAACAGCGCCAGAAACACCACGAACAGCACCCCAATGTACTGCAGTCGCCGTTTCAGCAAAAAATGTTTTCTATCCATACAGCTCACTATCGTCGGTGAGGATGTAGCCCACACCCCGCACGGTTTTCAGGTACTTTTCGTAGTCGTACTGCCGCAGCACCTTGCGGAGCTGGCTGGCGTATACCTCCACCACCGAGAACTCCGTAGTAGAGTAGAAGCCCCACACCCGCTGGAACAGGCGCTCCTTGTGGACGATGACGTTCTGGTTCTCCACCAGCACCAGCAGGAAATCAAACTGCTTGCCGTGGAGCTCCAGCTTTCTGTCCCCGATGCGGGCAGTGCGGGTATTGGTGTCGATGGTCAGCTCCAAAAAGGTGTGCCGGTTGTCTGCCGCAGGCTCGTCCCGACGGGCACGACGCACCAGCGCCTCCAGACGGGCCTGGAAAATGTCCAGATCAAAGGGCTTGGACAGGTAATCGTCCGCCCCGGAACGCAGACCACGCACCTGATCGGCAGCCTGATTGAGGGCAGTGAGCATGAGCACCGGGGTGGTGATGCCTCCGGCACGGAGCTGCTCCAGCACCTCAAAGCCGTTGAGCTTGGGCATCATCACGTCCAGAATGATGACATCGAAGCACTCCCGAAACAGGCGGGACAGCCCCTCCTCCCCGTCAAAGGCCTGGGTCATGTCGAATTTGTGCTTCAGGCTCTCGCAGATGTTGTTGGACAGGATCTTGTCGTCCTCCACGATCAATGCCTTCATGGTGTCCCCTCCTCTTGTGCTGCCCCGTCGGGGATCAGAATGATGTCCGCCGTCACCTCCACCGACGGCAGCAGATAGTTGCCCACGATCTCCTGCCGGTAGGAGCCGTCCTCCCCCATGACCCACTGCCCCGCCACGCAGGACATAATGGATACATGGTCGGCGTTGAAGGATACATGGCCCACCACGGTGTCCAGCTCGGTCTGGGCGGCGGCGGTGTTGATGGCAGACAGTTCCAGCGAGCCGGCCCGCCGCAGGATGTCGTACAGGATCTCCACATTGGCGTGCTTGTATCCCACCGTGGGGGGTGCAATGGACAGAGCGGTGTCAAAATTGGTGAGGTAATCCTCCGCCAGCTGGGCGCTGCTCCACCCGGTGATGGAGGAGGAGTAGGGGAAGTCACCCCGCCACCACACCTCGGTGATGAGCCCGTCCGCCAGACTGCCCAGCGCCTCCACGTCAGAGGAAAACAGGCAGGATTTGGCCACGGTACACATCTTGGGGCGGTAGCCGGAGGACAGGCACTCCCGCCAGAACACGGAGAAGTCCACCGTGTTCATCACGCCCAAAATGATGTCGCAATCGGCTCCGGCGAACACCTCCACCATTTCGGCGTAGCTGTCCATGCCGATGGTGTAGCGGCCGGGGTCGACGATGGTGTACCCCTTGGCGGCGGCAAAGTGGTTGATAAAGGTGGTGATCTCCACGCCCTCGCTGTCGTTGGCGGTGAGCAGACCGATGGTCTTATTGGTGTCGATGCTCTCCCATGCTTCCAAAAAGCAGAGCATCTCCCGCTCGTTGTCAAAGAAGGTGTGCCACGAATTCTGGTATGGGCCGCCCATGACCCATGCGGAAGCGGGGGCATCCACCGAGATGCAGGCAATGCCCGCCCGCTCACAGGCGGCAGACACCGGGGAGACGGTATCCGCCGTGTTGGACACGATCATGATGTCGATGCCCGCCTGGATGAGCTCCTGCGCCGCCTCCCCCGCCCGCTGGGCGTTGGAGCGGGAATCGGCGTACACCAGCTCCAGACGGCAGCGCTTGCCGTCCAGCACCACGCCGCCCTGGGCGTTGATGGCGTCCATGGCGGTCTGCTCCACATAGGGCGTACCCGCCCCAAAGGAGGCCAGCGGCCCTGTGAGGGGCACCACCCGCCCCACCGTCACGGTGTCATCAAAGATCCAGTTGCCGCTCCCATCCTGCCCGGAAGGGCTGCGGGTGGGGGCTGGGGCGGCGCATCCGGCCAGCAGCGCCAGACACAGCGCCGCCAGCAGCAGCTTCACCTTTGTCCCCATGCGCTCACCCTCCTGTTTTCATTTCATCACCTTATACTATATCCGAGCCACCCCCGTTTTGCAAGCCCTCCCCGCCGCCATTTCTTCCCGGCGTGCAGGCGGGCCGGGCAACCCGGCCCCTACGAATGGCCCACCGAATCGTAGGGTGCGGCATCCTTGACGCGCCTCAAACGGGCACACATGAAAACAGCCCGCACACTTCACGCCCGCACATCTTTGCGTAGGGATCGGCGTCCCCGACGACCCCTCCTAAACAAAAACAGGGCGCACCTCACGGTGCCCCCTGTGTACAGCTTATACGTTGAAACGGAACAGGATAATGTCGCCGTCCTTGACCACGTACTCCTTGCCCTCGGAGCGGATGAGCCCCTTTTCACGGGCGGCGCCCATGGAGCCGCACTCCTTCAGGTCGGCAAAGGCCACGGTCTCGGCACGGATGAAGCCCCGCTCAAAGTCGGAGTGGATGTTACCGGCGGCCTGGGGAGCCTTGGTGCCGATGGTGATGGTCCATGCACGGCACTCGTCCTCACCGGCGGTGAGGAAGGAGATGAGGCCCAGCAGGGTGTAGCTGGCCTTGATGAGCCGATCCAGACCCGACTCGGCAATGCCCAGATCCTCTAAGAACATGGCCTTCTCCTCGCCGTCCAGCTCGGCGATCTCAGCCTCCAGCTTGGCGCACACGGGGATGCACCGGGCACCCTCGTTGGCGGCACGGTCAGACACCAGATTGTAATAGCTGACGGCGGAGGGGTCGGCAAAGCCGTCCTCGTCCAGATTGGCGGCGTAGATCACCGGCTTCAGGGAGAGCAGCTCGGAGGTGCGGATCAGCTCGCCGTCCTCCTCATCCACCTCGGCCAGATAGGTGCGGGCGGACTTGCCCTCGTTGAGCCACTCCCGCAGCCCCTGGAACACCTCCACCTCGTGGAGGAACTTGCGGTCGGCCTTGGCGGCCTTCTGGGCCTTGTCGATACGGCGGTCCACCATCTCCACGTCGGCCATGATGAGCTCCAGGTCGATGATGTCGATGTCACGGATGGGATCGGTGGAGCCCTCCACGTGGATGACGTTCACATCGTCAAAGCAGCGCACCACATGGACGATGGCGGCGCACTCACGGATGTTGGCCAGAAACTTGTTGCCCAGACCCTCGCCCTTGGATGCGCCCTTCACCAGGCCGGCAATGTCCACGAACTCCACCACGGCGGGGGTGGTCTTCTTGGGCTGGTAGAACTCAGCCAGCCAGTCCAGACGGCTGTCGGGCACGGCCACGGTGCCCACGTTGGGGTCGATGGTGCAGAAGGGGTAGTTGGCGCTCTCTGCGCCGGCATTGGTAATGGCGTTGAACAGGGTCGATTTTCCCACATTGGGCAGACCCACGATGCCTAATTTCATGGTAAAGACGTCCTTTCCGTCAAAACTGCGATCTAACTGGAGCATTATACAGGAAATTGACGGGAAATACAAGCCCGCACGTGGGATTCGGGCGAATTCCCTTCAAGGCAGGGCACAGGACGGCCCATCTCTCCGACGACCCTTACCGTTCCCGCCTTTACTGCCTCTTCAGCCCGTAAATCTCCGCCAGCTTGCGGAACCGGGGGATGGACAGTTCCACCCGTCGGGTGGGCACGCAGTAGGCGATGCGCACATAGCCGGGGTAGGCGAAGCTACCGGTGTCGGGGAACAGGAGATCCAGCTCCATGGCTTTGCGGCTGAAGGCGGCGGCGTCCGGCTCCGGGGACTTCATCAGCAGGTAGAACGTCCCCTCCGGCTTGACGCATTGGAAGCCCATCTCCGTCAGGCTGTTGTACAGCAGATTCCGATTGGTGGCATAGGCGGTCAGGTCGCTCACCATGCCGTCGCAGGCCGCCGCCACCTGCTGGAACAGGCTGGGGGCGTTGATGTGCCCCGTGCACCGCCCCGCACCCGCCACCGCCTGATAGACCATGTCGTGATCCTCCATGGAGGGGGGCACCAGCACATAGCCGATGCGCTCGCCGGGCAGGGAGATGGCCTTGCTGTACGAATAACACACCAGCGTATTTTCATAGCAGTGGGGCACCCAGGGCACCTCCACCCCGTCATACACCACCTCACGGTAGGGCTCGTCCGAAATGAGGTAGATGGGCTGGCCGTACTGGGCGCTCTTGCGCCGCAGCAGCGCACCCAGCTCCTTGAGATTCTGGCGGGGATAGACCACGCCGCTGGGGTTGTTGGGGGAGTTGATGACGATGCCCTTCACCCGTGGGGACAGGTTGGCCTCGATGGCCTCAATGTCCAGCAGGAAGGTCTCCGCTGCGGCGGGCACCTCCAGCACCTCCGCACCCGCACCCTCGATAAACACCCGATACTCGGTGAAATAGGGGGTGATGACCATAAACTGGTCACCGGGGCAGCACAGCCCCTTCAGACAGGCGCACAGGGCGGGAGCTGCGCCGGAGGTGAGAAACAGATCGGCTGCCCCGCATCCGGCATCGAACCGGCGGTTGAGGGAGGCGGCGATGGTCTCCCGCACGGACAGCTCGCCGGGGGCGCCGGTATAGGCGTGGATGGAGTCCGCCCGGGGGCCGGACAGCACCTCACGGATGACCTCGTTCGCCCGTGCCGGTGGGGGCACGGAGGGGTTGCCCAGGGCGAAGTCCAGCACGTTCTCCTCCCCGACCTCGGCGGCCCGCTTTTTCCCGTATTCAAACAGCACCCGCATGGGATTGCCCTGTGCTCCCAGCCTGCGCATCGCTTCCGAAACCATGATCCTGCACCCTTCCATTCTGCTGCATTAAAGCAAAAAAGCATTTTACCGCTCTATTTTACTACATCCGCACCGCCTTTTCAAGCGTCAGCGGGCGCTTTCCCTCCACCAAAGACACCTTTCCATTGACTTTCATCTGCGGATTCGATACCATAAGTACAACTCATGACGAAAGAGGCGTTTTACCATGTGGAATCTGCTCCGCAAGCTCAAACGGGCCCTTCGCCCCGACCCGGTGACGAAATTCTGGCGCAATCGGGCACGCATCGTCCGCCCCTCCGGCTGGCGCAAGCTGTTCACCCCGATGTACGTCCACTCCAACCAGAAGATACTGGATCGGCACAATGCCGTCATCCCCTGCAGCGACCGCATCCAGCCCTTCGCCACGCCCCACGGACTGGCGGGCATTTTCATCTCCTACGGGGCCAACATCGGAGAGGGCTGCACCATCTTCCATCAGGTGACCATTGGCTCCAACACCCTGGCGGACAGCCGGGGCTGCGGTGCCCCCACCATCGGAAAGAATGTCTACATCGGTGCAGGGGCAAAGATCATCGGCGCCGTCACCGTGGGGGACGGCGCCCGCATTGGCGCCAATGCGGTGGTCACCTTCGACGTGCCCGCCAACGCCACCGTGGTACTCCAGTCCCCCAAGGTCATCGTCCACGACGGACCACGGGACAACACCTTCATCCCCTGGGGCAAGTTCAGCCAGACCCATCCGAGCGCTGAATGAGGGGAACTCCCCACCCCTGCCCCCTCTACCAGTTGAGCTCCTCAATTTGAGGCATACGGATGCTGTCCAGCTTCCATTTGCCCCCCTCCCTGACCATGGTGAGCGGCAGCGTGCCCCTCACCCGATCCCGATACTCAAAACGCAGGTACAGCGTGGCCGTGCCCGACTTTCTGCGCACCTCGTCCAGGCTCCAGTCGATCTCTGCCAACTCCTCCCGCACATCCGCTGCCCGATCCTCCCGATCCAGCAAGGACAGGAGCGAATGGAGCGGCACATAATCGGAGATGGCATCCACCCGATCCAGCGAGGTCTGTGCTTTTTGGCTCAGATGGGGTCTTAACCCATCCAAGCCGTACTCTTCTGTATCCAAAACGAGGGACAGCAGCGCATACTCCGGCGTATTGAGGACGACAACGGCGGCGCAGCCGCCAATGACGGCGATGGTGAGCACCGCCGTGACCACCATGCGGATTACTTTTTTCTTCATATGGCCCGCCCCTCCGTTTCCTGTGCCGCCATTCTGTCACCTTTTCTGAGCTGCGCATTCCATTCAAGTTTGCCAAAGAAATTGAGCCGCCATTCCTCACCGGCGCTTATTCCGTGAAATAAAAAATTTCTGCGCTTTTTATTCGCTCAGATCGCAAATATTTACCAAGAATCACAGTTACTTTCTATACATTCCCTTCCTGTATCCCGTATAATGGTGGCGTTGAATCACCCCTGCCCTTATGGTAAGCCATCGGACTGCCTGTCCGTGTAAATCAAATGTAAATGGAGGAATCGTACATGACTCCCAAAGAACTGCTGTTTGCCACTCTGGAGCACAAGCCCACTCCCCGTCCCGCCTGGGTTCCCTTCGCCGGCGCTCACGCCGCCAAGCTGAAAGGCTACACCGCCACCGAGTTCCTCCAGAGCGAGGACAAGATGGTGGAGTGCCTGCTGGAAGTCCACCGTATGTTCAAGCCCGACGGCGAGTGCTGCATTTTCGACCTGCAGGTGGAGGCCGAGATCCTCGGCTGCGACCTGATGTGGGCGGACGACGGCCCTCCCTCCGTGGCTTCCCACCCCCTGGCCACCGAGGACGACCCCGTGGTGCCCTGTGACTGCACCATCCCCGGCCCCAATGACGGCCGTATCCCCCAGATCTGCAACGCCATGCGCCGTGTCAAGGCCGAGATCGGCGACACCACCGCTCTGTACGGTCTGATCACCGGCCCCTTCACCCTGGCCTCCCACCTGCGTGGCAGCGACATCTTCATGGATATGTTCGACGATGACGAGTACGTGCAGGATCTGCTGGCCTACTGCAACAAGGTGGCCTGCAAGATGGCCGACTACTACATCGACGCCGGCATGGACGTGATCGCCGTGGTGGATCCCCTCATCTCCCAGATCTCCACCGCTCACTTCGAGGAGTTCATGACCGAGCCCTTCTCCGCCCTGTTTGCCCACATCAAGGAGCGTGGCGCTTACGCCTCCTTCTTCGTGTGCGGCGATGCCACCCGCAACGTGGAGGTCATGTGCCAGACCGGCTGCAACGCCATCTCCGTGGATGAGAACGTGAACCTGAAGGCTGCCAAGGCCATCTGCGACCAGTACAACGTCAGCATCGGCGGCAACATCCCCCTGACCACCACCATGCTCCACGGCACCCAGCAGGACAACATGAAGTGGGTGGTGGATCTGCTGGACACCATCGACGACAAGACCGGTCTGGTGGTGGCTCCCGGCTGCGATATGCCCTTCGATGTGCCCTTTGAGAACACCATCGGCTGCGTGCAGGCCGTGCTTCAGACCGACGCCGTCCGTGAGATGGTGAAGGACTATGTGGCCGTGGACGACACCGCCGACGTGGAGCTGCCCGACTACGACAATCTGGAGCGTCCTCTGGTGGAGGCCTTCACCCTCGACCCCGCCACCTGCGCCGCCTGCACCTACATGGTGGCTGCCACCGACGAGGCCAAGGCCACCTTCGGCGACGCCATTGACTACAAGGTGTACCTGTACACCAAGAAAGAGGACATCGCCCGCACCAAGAAGATGGGCGTGCCCAACCTGCCCTCCCTGTATATCAACGGCAAGCTGGCCTTCCAGTCCATCATCCCCTCCAAGGAGGAGCTGGAGTCCGCCATCCGGAACGTCATGTAAGATCCAACTGCACTCCGGGTCATTGATTACAGTGACCCGGAGTTGTTTTTTCCATTTTCCCGCCCAGAGGAGGACTCACCATGCTCACCATCGCCCCCCGGCTCCAAACCATTTTGGATCAGGCCGCCCAGCGGCTCCCCCTCACCAAGGAGGACTGCAAATATCTGCTGAGCCAGCCTGCCAACTCCTTTGCCTCCGGCGTGATTCGCAGCGCCGCCGACTCCCTCATTCGGGAAAAGACGGGCAATGCGGGCATCATCATCGGTCAGGTGGGCATTGACGTTCATCCCTGTCACGCCGACTGTAAGTTCTGCTCCTTCGGTCAGGGTCACACCGCCGTGCCCACCATCCAGCTCACCAAGGATGCCCTCAAATCTGCGTTGGACGGCTTCCGCAAGGAGGACGACCTGTACGGCGTGTACCTGATGACCATGGCGGACAGCGACGGGGATTTCACTCTGGACATGGTGGCCTACGCCCGCTCCGTCACCTCCCCCACCACCCAGATCTGGGTGAACACCGGCGACCATGACCGCCGATTCTTTGAGGAGCTGGCCGCTGCCGGTGCCAGCGGCGCCTACCACGTCTGCCGTCTGGGCGAAGGCAGCGACACCATGCTGGATCCCAAAGCCCGTTTCCGCACGCTGGAGAACATCAAGGCCGCCGGGCTGGATCTGTTTAGCTGCTGCGAGCCCATTGGTCCGGAGCACACCATCGACGAGCTGGCAGACAACATCTTCCTGTGCATGGATCTGGGTGTGTCCCAGTTTGGCGCCATGCGGCGCATCGCCGTGCCCGGCTCCCCCCTGTATGCCCACGGGCAGATCAGCAATTTGCAGATGGCCCACATCATGGGCTGTGTGGGACTGGTATACGCCTGTGTGGACAGCGCCCGCTTCTTCGGCGTCCACGAGCCCTGCGAGCTGGGCTATCTGTCCGGCGCCAACTTCGTCACCGCCGAGACCGGCGCCAATCCCCGTGACATTCGGGAGGACACCAGCAGAGGCCGTGGCTGGGACATGAACCGCTGCCGCAAGCTGCTGTTCGAGTGCGGTTTCACCGGACTGCTGCGTGGCGACGAGAGCCGCATTGATCTCAACTACGACTATCTGGTGAAGACTGATTCTCTGCTGTAATTTTTCTGCCGGGAGGTATCTGCCGTGGCAAAACTGTATCTGATCACCGGCTTTCTTGGTGCGGGCAAGACCACCTTTCTCCACAAGCTGGTGGGTCTCTTCCCCGACAACCGGATCGTGCTCATCATCAACGAGTTCGGCAAGGCGGGGGTGGACGGCACCCTGCTCCGTGATCCGGGCATCGCCCTCACCGAGATCAACAACGGCTCCATTTTCTGCGCCTGCCAGATCGGGCAGTTCGAGCAGGCCCTGCGCTCCGCCGCCCAACAGCAGCCCGACTATGTGTTTGTGGAGGCCTCCGGCCTGTCCGACCCCACCACCATCCGCTCCATCCTTCAGCAGCCCGGCGTGGGGGACGGATTGGAGTATGCAGGGGCCATCTGCCTTGTGGACGGTGTACGCTTCCAGAAGGTGTACCAGACCGCCCGTGTGTGCCGGATGCAGCTTGCCATCAGCGACCTCATCCTCATCAACAAGGCCGACTTGGCCAGCCGGGAGCAGTTGGACGAGATTGGCGGCATCGTGCAGGCACAAAAGCCTGGCCGTCCCGTATACGAGACCTCCTTCGGTCATATCGAGCGGGACTGGCTGGACGCCATGGATACCGACCCAGATGAAGCCGCCCCCGCAGGCAACCACAGCCGGGACATCACCCTCCAGAAGCTGATGCTGGAGGTGGGCGGGTTCGACCTTACCGCCCTCACCGCCTTCCTGCGGATGTTTGCCGAGGACACCTATCGCATCAAGGGCTTTGTGGATCTCCCTGAAGGACGCCATCTGGTGGACTGCGTGGGCCCGCTGGTGGAGGTCAGGCCCTTCTTCGGTGAGGTGGAGGATGCAAACCGTCTGGTGGTGCTCTACGGCAACGGACTGCCCGCCAAAAAAAGTATTCGGGACGCCTGCGCATGGTACCCTGAGCAGACCGTCACATTCCTGTAAAAAACACCCGCCGCACCGTCAAAGCTCGACGATGCGGCGGTTTTTACACTAAATAACCGAGCCCGGAGCGTTTGCTCCGGGCTCGGTTCATTTGGTTTGAACCAGCTTCCGCTTACAGTCTGGTATCCCAGCAGCCACAGAAGGGATCAATGGGGCTGGTGCCCTGGAACTCACTGAGACCCAGCACCTTGTCCACCGCAGCGTCGATGACGGTGGGGGCGTTGCAGTAGGCGTTCACATAGGTGGGGATCATGGGCACATCGTACAGGTGATAGGGGTTGCCCACGCTGACGAACACGGTGGGAACCTCCTTGGCGAACCACGGCAGGTTGTTGCCGGCGCCAAACAGGGTGTGCCAGTTGATACGGGCGGTGGTCTTGTTGGAGGCATTCTCGATGTTGCCGATATAGAAGACCAGATCGTACTTGGCGGTGAAATCCTGCACCCGACCATCCAGGAAGATGGTCTCGAAGGTCTCAGGGATATACTTGGTCACCTCGAAGCCGGCCTCGGTGAGGCGCTTCTCGAAGTGGCTGTACACCCGATCGTTGGAGGGGAAGTCACCCAGGATCTCCAGCAGCACACGCTTGTGCTTGGCAGGATTCAGGGGGAGCAGGCCGGCGGTGTCCTTCACCAGAGTGACGCCCTTCTGGGCGCACTCACGGGCCCAAGCCCGATGCTCGTCCTTGCCCACCACGGCCAGATCGGCCTCGGTGCGCAGCAGGGTGCCCTCGGCCTGGCGCTCAGGCAGACCCATCATGGCCTTCAGAGCCAGAATACGGGTGACAGCCTCGTCCAGACGCTTCTGGGAGAGCAGGCCGCTGCGGATGCCGTCCTTCATGAACTGCACGTCCTCGTGCAGATCCTTGCCGAACAGGAACATATCGCAGCCGTACTCGATGCACAGGGGCACAGCGTCCTTACGGTTGGTGACCGCCATGAAGCCCACCATGGGGCTGGCGTCGGTGCTGATCAGGCCGTTGAAGCCGATCTCCTCACGGAGATAGCGCAAGACATTGGCGGAGCAGGAGGCGGGAACCACCTTCCGGCAGGGCTGCTTGTCGTAGAACTCCTCCATGGCGGGGCAGGCGATGTGACCGGCCATGACGATGGGAGCGCCCTCGGCCACCAGCTCACGGTAGATGCGGCCGTAGCTGGCCTCCCACTCCTCCAGAGACAGGCTGTTGACGCTGGTGAGCAGGTGCTGGTCACGGGCATCCACACCGTCGCCGGGGAAGTGCTTGATGGTGGGCAGCACGCCGGTACCGGCCATACCCTTGATATAGGAGCGGCCCATACGCAGCACCCGGTCGGCGTCGTTGCCGTAGGTGCGCACGTTAGTGATGGGGTTCATGAAGTTGCGGTCGATGTCCACGATGGGAGCATAACCCACATTGACGCCCACGGCATTGCCCTCAACGCCGCAGATCTCGCCCAGACGGCGGGCCTGCTCCTCCTCGCCGGTGGCAGCCATGAGCATCTGACGGCCCATGTTGGTGCCGTCGGTGGCGATGCCGCTGCCGCCGTCCTCCAGGTTGGCGGAGATGATGAGGGGGATCTTGGAGTTGGCCTGCAGGGTGTTGATGGCGGCCTGAGCCTCCGCACCGGGAGCGGCACGGAACATGATGCCGCCGTAGCGGTACTCCTGGATCTCGTGGGTGAGATAGCCGGGATCATTGCTGAACAGCAGACCGCAGAAGAGCTGCTCGGCCTTCTCGTCCTCGGACATGCCGGCCAGAGTGGTCTCCACCCATTCGATCTGCTTGGCGTTCAGGCAAAAGGGCTTCTTGGTTAAATCGATCATACTCACGATTTTGCTTCCTCCGGTTTCTTGCGGCGGAACAACTTGGCGACCTTGCCACCCTGAGCGCCGATCACGTTGATCACGAGGATAAACACGCCCATGCAGATGGTGGAAATGGCGCTGCCCAGCTCATTGCTGAAGACGGCACGCAGACCATAAGTCATCAGGCAGAGGGACACAGAGCCCATGATGGTGCCCAGCGTATCGCCGCAGAACACGCCAACGATCAGACCGATAAACACGGGCAGAATGTTGGTGAACAGCTCGCCCACGGTGCTCATGGACACGAAGGCGGCACGGTGCATGCTGTTGGCCATGTAAATGATGGTGGCGAAGCCGAAGATCAGACCGCTGAACACATAGCTGATGATGACGTTCTTCTTCTCCTTGATACCGATGTTCAGGGCAGCCTGCTGGTTGTTGGCCAGCAGCTTGGCCTGCTTGCCGGTGACAGTGCAGTAGCTGTAGAAGGCATAGATGCCAATGCCCAGCAGCATGGGAGCCAGAACGTAGGGGTACTTGGAGAACAGACGCAGGGTCATGTTGGACACCAGATTGATGCCGCGGCCCTGGAAGATCAGGCAGGTGATGGCCTCGTACAGCATGGCAAAGCCAATGGTGGTGATGACGATGGGCACACGGCCGTAGACATAGAAGATCGCCACCAGCACGCTGAGGGCCACGCAGCACACGATACAGAGCGCCACCATGATGACGATATTATTGCCCTGAGACTGGGCAATATTACCGGCAATGATGGAGGACAGCAGCATGATGGAGCCGCCGGAGAAATCGAAGCGGCCGCACTTGAACTGCAGACCGATGCCCATGGCACAGGTGATGGACAGAGCGATGTCCACGATGAGGGTCTGCCACATCTGCCAGGTACCGAAGTACATCTTGCCGTGGCTGTAGCAGAGTGCCATCATGATGAGGTACATGACCACGGGGAGGGCCAGGGTGCCGATGATGCGGCTAATTGCACTTTTACGTTTCATCCTGTTCCCCTCCTTATCTGGGCAGTGTGCCGTTCTTCTTACGGCAGGTGATGAGAACCACGATCAGGAAAATGACAGCCTTGATGATGAACACCTGGTTGGGCTTGACGCCGATCATGGGCAGACCAATCGTGAGCAGAGCCAGCGTAAAGGAGCCTACCACAGCGCAGGACACCTTGGAGCGCATACCGCCGTTCAGAGGCATACCGCCCAGAACCAGAGCCACAATGATGTTCATCTCGAAGCCGGTACCGGTGGAGTCGGACACGGAACCGGTGTAGCCCATCTGGAACAGAGAGGCCAGCACCACGCACACGCCCATGATGACATAGGCAATGATCTTATACTTCACCAGATTGATGCCGCTCTGCTGGGCGGCAGTGGAATTGGCGCCGATGGACTTGGCATACTTACCGAACTTGGTGAAGTTGAACAGGTAAGTAATGACCACGATCTCCACCACCAGAGCCAGCACCATGAGCCAGGGCTCCTTGAAAATGTGGTGGTCGATGGACTTCAGCGCCACGTTACGGGAACCAAGAGCAGTATAAGTAATGGAGCTGATGCCGCCGAGGATCATCATAAACACCACGGAGGACACTACAGGGTGGATGTGCAGCAGCTCGCCAATGGCGCCGTTGCCGATACCGATGACCACGGAAATGGCAAGCGACAACAGGATGCCCCACAGTAGGCTGCCGGTGGCATTGCCCAGCACCACGGTCAGGGTGCCGTAGAGACCCACCTGCTTACCGACACTGACATCCATGTTGCCCAGGGCGTACACGAACACGGCACCCACGGAGAGCAGGGCCATGACGATCACGTTGGTCATCAGCTTCTCCAGCGAATCGGCAGTCCAGATGCTTTTGCCGGACATGGGGGGGACGATGCTGAACAGCAGCAGGCAGAATACCAGACCGCAGTACGCACCGATCTCGCTCTTGTGATTTTTGACCCACATGAGGAGCGAATTGGTTTTCTTCTGTTCCATTTTCTCTCCTCCTTAAATCATGTATTCGATAATGTCCGTCTGCTTCAGGTCGGGAGAACGGACAAACTCTTTTTTCACTTCAAAGTCCTTCATGATGAGGAGCCTGTCTGCCATACCGACCAGCTCACTCAGCTCCTCGGAGATCATCAGGATGGCCTTGCCCTCCTTCTTCATCTCCTCGATCATGGAGTACATGGCCTGCTTCACGCCGATGTCAACGCCACGGGTGGGGCAGTCCATAACCAGCACGTTGGAGTCACGGGCGGTCCATTTACCGAAGGACACCTTCTGCTTGTTGCCGCCGGACAGGGTGTTCACCCACTGGCGGCCGCTGTTGCACTTGATGCGGAAGGCATCAATCTCACCGTCAGCCATCTTCTTCTCTGCCTTGGGGCTGATAAAGGTAGCACGGGACAGAGAACGCAGGGAGGGCAGAGTGATATTGTTCTGGATGGGAGCCTCCAGGATCAGTGCCTCGGTGTCACGGTTCTTGGAAATGTAGCCGATCTCCATTTCGATGGCCTTCAGGCAGCTGGTCACGGGCATGCCGTTGCGCAGCACTTCGCCGCTCTCCAGCTTCTCCAGACCATAGGCGGCACGGCCGATCTCGTGCATACCGCAGCCGGACAGACCGCCGATACCCACGATCTCACCCTCATGGAGGGTCAGGTTGAAATTGCGGATGTTGCCGAAGCAGACATCCTTCATCTCCAGCGCCACCACATCGGAGCAGCTGGAGTCATAGTCTTCACGATAATACTTCTCGCCGATCTCACGGCCGACCATCATGTAGCGGATGCGCTGGACAGCGCCGGGGGCATCCATCTCCTCACGGTTCAGGGTGCCGATGATCTCGCCGTCACGCAGAACGGTGAGGCAGGTGCACTGCTCCAGGATCTCGTCCATGTCGTGAGAAACGAAAACGATGCTCTTGCCCTCATTGGCCATATTGTGGATCAGCTTGTAGAGGATCTCACGGCCGGTGTGGGACAGGGCAGTAGTGGTCTCATCCACCACGAGGATCTTGGTGTCGTCGTTGACGCAGCGCACCAGCTCCACCAGCTTGCGGTCCTCGAAGGTGTGGATGTCGATGGGATCCTTGCCACGGATGTGGTTGATCCCGAATTTCTGCAGCAGCTTGTCTGCAGCGCGGTACATCTTGGGCATGTTAATGAGGCCGAGGACGGAAAAATCCTTCTCACGGCCGGCAAAAATGTTCTGTGCCACGGTAACACCAGGGATGGTGTTGGCCTCCTGCAGGATCATGGAAATGCCCGCACGCTGGGCCTCCACCATGGTATGGGGGCTCCAGGGCTTGCCCAGATACTCCATTTCACCCGCAGTTGCCCCCTGCATACCGGCGGCAATAGACATAATGGTGGATTTTCCGGAGCCGTTCTCACCGACCAGACCACGGATCTCCCCCTGTTTCAGTTCAATGTCGACCCCTTTCAGAGCGATGGTTGGGCCGAATTCTTTCCGTAGTGCCTTGGTGCGAAATACGACATTTTGCTCCATTTGCACGCATCTCCTTCCCGGTTAAAATGGGGGAAAGGCTCGCGGAGCGAACCTTTCCCCTTAAGTATCGCAGAGTTATGTTGGCTTAGGCCAGCTGGTCAGCGCTCACGTTCTGGAAAGTGGCAACCAGATCAGCCCAGGTCAGGTCGGCGTTGGTGGCCATATCCACGACGTCGTCCACGGAGATCAGAGCGTTGGCAGCATCGCCGGTGCCCAGCAGGGACTTCTCCATGACGTTGCTGATGTCCTCAGCGCTGTCGATGACGAAAGCGGCGCTGTCAACAACAACGGCCTCGAAGTCGGCGGGCAGAGTGCCGGTGATGGCCTTGTCCAGCAGGATCATGCTGTAGGCGGGAGCCTCAGCGGGGGACATGAACAGCATGGAGATGACGCCCTCGCCGCCGACGTCGGCGATCACGGCGCTGTCGGTCTGGAAGCCGGCGGTCAGCAGCTTGGTGTCAGCGGAGCAGGAACCGTTCTCCATAGCGGCGATCATGACGGGGTACACGAAGTCGATGCCAGCGGCAACGGCAACGATGGCGTCCAGCTGGTCACGGCCCTCCTCCAGGAAGAAGGAGTCCTCCAGGGGCTGGAACATCAGAGTGGTGGTCTCGCCAACAATGGTGATGGGCTCAGCAGCGTCAGCGTTGTAGGCGTCGATGGCGGCCTTGAAGGTGACCTCGGCCTCACCCTGGTTGGGGTAAGCGAAAGCGGGGAAGTTGATGAAGGAGATGGACTTGTAGCCGCCGTCGATGACAGCCTTAGCCATCAGCTCGCCCAGGCCGTCGCCCTTGGCGAAACCGTCGGCCATGGAGCCCAGGAACTTGTCGCTCTGCAGGCAGGCAGCATTCTCGCCGCCCTCATTGTAGACGGAGCGCAGGTCGGTGTTGTAGCCGACAACGTACAGGTCGGGATACTCTTCCATGATGGAAGCCAGACCGCCGTCCTGGCTGACGATCAGGGCGACCACGTCGTCGGACATGCCGTTCTGAACGGCCAGCAGGTTGTTGGCGGCGTCGTTCTGGAAGTCGCCGTAAACAACGGTCAGCTCATAGCCCAGCTTCTCGCCGATGGCTTCCATGTAGGCCACGGAAGCGTCATACTGAGCGCCGCTGGACAGGTTGGACAGCCACATAATGGTGCCCTTGGGCTCAACGGGAGCGGGGGTGGGCTCGACGGACTCAACGGGGGCTTCGGAACCAGCGGGCTCGCTGGTAGCGGGGGTCTTGCTGCCACAAGCCATGAGACCAAAGGCCATGACCAGAGCAAGCAGCAGAGCAGCAAACTTCTTCATTTTGGTACCTCCATAAATTTTTTGCAGCGATTCGTAGAATGGGTGAATCGCTTGCTACATTATAATCAATCCCGTGCAAAAAATTAATGCAAAATATTACGGCAATCTCCGTCAATTTTTACGCACTTTTCGGCGCTCTCTCAGCGAGCTTTTCCATTTTCTTCCCAAGTGCCGGTTTGCCGCATTAAAATTTTGAGCCTTCCCATGCGGAAGCACCGTCCCATAACCTAAATCAGGGCACGAGAGGGCTTAGTTGGCGCACTAATTTAACCACCGACCCCTTTTTTGTGCATCTTGCACAAGTTTCATGCCGTCATTTTAGAGGGTCTGATAGCCCGACCCGGCGGGTGACACCTCCACCAGCCGCACCTCGTGGGGAGCCAGCGTGGCGGAGTAGGACAGGGCCTCCTGGGTAGCCGTGGTCTGGTAGATGCGGAGGGCAGGCTGAGAATTCTGGCGGAGCCATTCCGCCTCGCTCTCTCCCAGCTCCGGCGCACCCATGTCCACCCACCGGTCAAAGCAGCTTCCGTGCTGACGGTTGAGAATGGTCTCCCGCACACGGTACAGTCCATCGGGCAGGTGGGTGAGGGTAAGGCTCACCTCAAGGTCGCACCCGTTGGGGAACACCCCGTCCCGGCTGGTGAGGGACAGGCCGAAGCCCTCCTGCACAAAGAGGGGATTGAAATGCTCGTAATGGTAGAACACCATCACCATGCGTTCCCCCCGCCGTGTGACGAAGTAGCCCTCACCGGCAGCCACCAGCGTATCTCCCAGCCGACTGAGCATCTCCATGGCATAGTAAGGGGCTTTCTTGATGCCGTTGACGGTGAACAGGCCCATGCCTCCGTGGAACAGGTGCTGGGCAGGCTGGTACTCCTCCAGAAAGTCGGTGAGACACCAGTAGCCCACGGCATCCACCCGGTCGTAGTTCTCCAGGAAGTTCTTGACCAGATAACAGCCCTTGAAGCAGGTGTCGTTGATGAGGCTGCGGTGGGACACGGTGAGGTTCCACTCCGTGATATACACCGGCAGATGCCCCACCGACTCCTGTTCCAGAAAGTCGTGCAGCTCGGTAATGAATTTGCCGAAGTGGTCAGGGTCTCCGTTGGCGGTGGCAGGGGCGGTGAAGGTGGAAACACCCGGCGGAAGCTGATGGAAATCGTCTGAGTAATAGTGTACATCAATGAATTCGGGACGGCAGCCGTGAACATCGGCGAAGGAGAGGTAGTCCCGCATCCACTTGTAATTCTCTTTGGTAATGGGGAACAGGGACGGCGCACCAAAGACCAGCTCGGAGTCGAACTCCTTCACCGTGCGGCAGGTGGCCTCATAGAGGGTGAAGAACTGCTGCCGATCCTCAAAGCCGAACATCTGGCGGGAGGTGTCCGGCTCGTTCCACACGCTGTACAGCCAGGAGCGGATCTCCTGGGTGCCGTAGCGCTTCTGCACATGGGTGAGGAACAGGGTGACCAGCCGGTTCCACTCCTCCATGCGGCGGGGCAGGCTGATGGTAAAGGGGCTGGCGAACACGGTGCGGTCCGGCTCGGCAGCCATGGCCGCCGGCATAAAGGAGAACTGAATCTGGGGCTTCAGCCCGATGGACAGGATGAAATCCAGCGCCTTGTCCACAAGAGTAAAGCTGAATTGCAGCGCTCCATCCCGCCCGGTGCGGCAAACCAGCATATCGTCAGAGAAAATACCGTGGAAGCGGAGATAGCGGAAGCCTACATCCCGCTGGAGCTGGCGGAGCATATCCTGCACCTCGCTGTACAGCAGCTCTTTGGCGCGCCCCACCCCCACCACGGTGCGCCAGCTATGGCGCAGCGTCCGCTCGGTATGGGTGCAGTCCACCTCCCCCACAGGGAGCGGGCGCACCTCGTTGCGTCGGGCACGGACGGGAGTCTCCCCCGCCCCCGGCAGGTATTCATAGAGGATGTGGAAATAGTTCTCCGGCTCGAAGTCCAGATAATTGATGGCCAGCAGGGGATCCTCCGGCGTCTGCGCCGCCGGAGCGGAGGCCAGCTTGCGGTAGGCGCTGGGCACCATGTTGTATCGCTTCTTGAACGCACGGACAAATGCACGGGGATCGGAAAAACCGCTGTCCAGCGCCACCTGCTCCACCGGTATGTCGGTGTACAGCAGGTCACGGATGGCACGCTCCAGCCGGATATTGGTATAGTAGGTGGAGAAATTGATGCCCATATACTTCTCGAAGAAGCTGGACAGGTAGGGGGCAGAGAGATGTTCCCGCTCGGCAAGCTGGCTCAGGGTGAGCTGCTCCTGATAGTGCTCATCAATGTAGCGCAGGATGTTGCTCAGCCGTTCCAGATGCTTGTGGGTGTTGACCTCAGCGGCCGGCTTGGCGGTCTTAAAGTTCTGCACCAGCTCCAGCAGCAGCTCGTAGGCCAGAGAACGGTTGCGCAGCAGGGCAGCCTCATCCCCTGCGGCGCTGACCTGCAGCATGGATGCGATGACCCGCTTGATGTTGCGGAACACGTCCTGTGCAAGCACGGTGCGGGAGTTGCAGTCGAAGTACAGGTTCTGCACCAGATCGGGGGGCAGATCGAACTTGGACAGCTTGATCTGCACCGCAATGAGCACGCACTCCTTGGAGTGAAGCTCGTGGATGACATTGCTGTTGATGAGCAGCATATCCCCCTGAGAGAGGGCCGTCTGCTCATTACCGGCCAGAACCGTCACCTCGCCCACCAGAACGAAGAGCAGTTCCAGGCTCTCGTGACGATGCAGCGACACATCGCCCAGCTTGTGCATAAACAGTCTGACGGGACTATCCCGGTCAAAGGGGATGATCTCATGCCGTGCTTCCATCAGCAGCGCCTCCTTACTATATAATAATAGTATTATAACACTAAAAAATTGCCGCTGTAAAGACGCAAGTGCAAATTCATAAGGTTTTATCGCCCGCAAATGAATTGACAGAAAGACTTTCCCCTTCGTGTCAGCAGTCCTTCCTCCGCAGCCCCTCCGCAACTTGTTCCCGTTTCAAGCCATTTTTCCGAAAGTCACGCCGTTTTCGGCGCGCAAAGCTCCCTTCCTTTGCAAACGGAGCCATTTCCTGGTGAAACTCAATTTTTTAAGACCTTCTCGTCGGCAGCGCATCACATCCTGCAGATTTGCCTCTGTTCAACAGACAGTTCCCATGATATACTTTTCTCACGAAATCTGTATTCAGGAGGGAAACACCGTGATCATCAAAAAGATCCCGCTCTGGGAGGGTCGTGACGACGTGGTGCTGCACACTTTTTTGACGGTGCGCAACCCCATGGATCCCGCCC
>JAZNQA010000098.1:0-11906 GCA_045589915.1 Candidatus Enterenecus sp. | reverse complement strand
CATACGGGTGAAGCCGATGCGGAACTGGTTCTGGAGCAGCTCGCCCACGCAGCGCAGGCGGCGGTTGCCCAGATGGTCGATGTCGTCGGGAGTGCCCACGCCGAAGGCCAGGCAGTTCAGGTAGTTGATGGAGGCCATCATGTCGTCCACAATGATGTGGTTGGGGATCAGGTCAGCGGAACGGGCACGGATGAGATCCTTGAAGTCCTCATCGGACAGGCCCTCCTCCTCACGCTTGGCCAGCAGCTCACGCAGGACGGAGAATCGCACTTTTTCGGAGATGCCCGCCTCCTCGGGATCGAAGTCCACGAAGCGGCTCATGTCCACCATGCCGTTGGAAAACACCTTCACCAGATGGGTGCCGGTGTGGAGATCCTCCACCTCCACCAGCGCCTCGTTGACACCCAGAGCGTCCAGCTCACGGGCACGGTCACGGGTGAGCACCTCGCCCGCCTCGGCGACGATCTCGCCGGTGGTGGGGTCGGCCACGGGGGCGGCCAGCTTCTGGCCGGTCAGACGGGTCCAGATGGCCAGCTTCTTGTTGAACTTATAGCGGCCCACGGCGGACAGGTCATAGCGGCGGGGGTCAAAGAACAGAGCGGAGAGCAGGCTCTCGGCGGAGTCCACCGTGGGGGGCTCACCGGGACGCATCTTGCGGTAGATCTCCAGCAGGGCCTCCTCGTAGGTCTTGCAGGAGTCCTTCTCCAGAGTGGCCAGAATGCGGGGATCCTCACCGAACAGCTCGATGATCTCGGCATCGGTCTTGGGGCCGACGGCACGGATCAGGCAGGTGATGGGCAGCTTGCGGTTCTTGTCAATGCGGACATAGAACACGTCGGACAGGTCAGTCTCGTACTCCAGCCATGCACCACGGTAGGGAATGACGGTGGAGGCAAAGGTGATGTTGTCCGCCTTGTCAGCGTTCTTGGCGAAGTACACGCCGGGAGAACGGACGATCTGGGAAACGATGACACGCTCCGCACCGTTGATGACGAAGGTTCCCGCATCGGTCATCAGGGGGAAATCGCCCATGAAGATCTCCTGCTCCTTGATCTCGCCG
Organism: Candidatus Enterenecus sp.; assembly: GCA_045589915.1. Classification (GTDB taxonomy): domain Bacteria; phylum Bacillota; class Clostridia; order Oscillospirales; family Oscillospiraceae; genus Enterenecus. The sequence goes on along the minus strand of JAZNQA010000098.1, from coordinate 10,846 downwards.
GTCTCCTTGTTGCGCAGGCGCACCTGCACCTTGATGGGGGCGGCGTAGGTGGCGTCCTGAGCCTTGCACTCCTCGATGGTGTACTTCGGGGGATCGTCCATGGAGAAGCCAATGAAGGACAGCTCCAGATTGCCGGCGTAGTCCGTGATGGAGTCTACGTCGTTGAACACCTCCTGCAGCCCGGTCTCGAAAAACCACTTGTAGGATTCCTTCTGGATCTCCAGCAGATAGGGCATCTCCAGAATTTCCTCGCTGCGGGCGAAGCTCTTGCGCAAGGTCTTGCCATACAGCACGTCTTTGACCGCTCTTGCCATTTGCTGATCACGCTCCACTTCGTAGAAATTAGGTGGCCGCTTGCGGCACACCCGGCGCTGTTGTCACTCTTTCAAAAGTTTCCCTTGCCTTTTTCGGCAGGGCCTGTTATACTGCCGTTAGCGTGGGTGGGTATCGCCCCCTCCGCCTGCAGCATATAATAGCGATTTATCGTACCACAAAACCAGCCGCTTGTCAAGGCATGATTTGGCAAGGCGGCGTTTTTTTATAGAAAAACGGGGTGCGCTCCCATTCTGTTCCAAAAAGTCGTTGACAGCGAGAGCCCCCCGCACTAAAATGGGCAAAGAGGGAAAGGATGATCTTTCCAGACCAAGCGGGAGGTTATATCAATGAAAACACTGATTAGCTTTTTTGTGATGCTCATGATGCTGATGAACACCGCTCCCCAGCAGCAGACCAATGAGCTCGTGGGCGTATGGACGGGCGAGCAGGATATCACCGAGGAGATGAACGACTCCTTTGCGTCCGATCCGATGATGGCCGAACACCTGTCCATCTCCAAGTTCAGCGTTCTGGTCACCATGACGTTCTCCGAGGATGGCACCTATTCCATGACCGTGGATCGTGATGCCCTGAATAACACCATGCACCAAATGATGGATGACCTCAAGCCGGGCATGGAGGCGTATCTGACCGCTGTTCTGGCCGAGGAGCTGGCCGCAGAAGGCGTGGATATGTCCGTGGAGGATCTCCTGGCCCAGCAGGGCATGACCATGGATGATCTGATGGCCGAGATGTACAACGAAGATATGCTGGAGGATGTGGCCTCTGCTTTTGAAACCTACGGCCGGTACAAGGTGGAGGACGGCAAGCTGTATCTGTTCACCAGCGAGTACGGCGAGATCGATCCGGACATCTATTCTCTGTACACCCTCCACGACTCCGTGGACGGCGAAGTGCTCACCATTACCGATCCGGCACTCGTGTCTTCGGGATATAATCCCGACATGGTGTTCACCAGAGTTTCCTGATACACAAAAGGGTCTGCATCGTGGATGCAGACCCTTTTTGCACCCTCCAAACTCCAAGGGGATCCAGCGCCAAGTTTTGTCGAAAATAGTCGTTGACAACTTACTAATTTTACAGTAATATACTGGGAAAGAGAGGGGATCCCCTTTCCAACGACTTTAGGGAGGTAACTCAATGAAGAAGAAAATTGCAGCTCTGCTGAGCCTGATTATGCTCCTGTCCGTGATGCTGGTCGGCTGCGGCGGTTCCGCCAAGGGCGACGGCATCGTGGGCACCTGGACCGGCGAGCAGGACATGACCGACATGATGAACAGCATGTTTGCCGCTGATCCCGACATGGCCGAGTACCTGTCCGTGGACAGGTTCGCCGTCACCATCACCATGGAGTTCAAGAAGGACGAGACTTACTCCATGACTGTGGATCGCGACGCTCTGGAGGACACTCTGGATGAGTTCATTGCCGATCTGTCCGCCGGCATGGAGGACTATCTGGCCGCTTCGCTGGAGGATGCCGGCCTGGAGATGTCCGTGGAGGACTTCCTTGCCATGCAGGGCATGTCCATGGACGATCTGATGGCCGAGGCCTTCAGCGAGGAGATGGTGGACGACATGATCTCCGAGATGGAGTGCGAGGGCAACTACAAGGTCAAGGACGGCGAGCTGTTCCTGTCCGCCGGTCTGGATTACGCCGTTGATCCCGATATGCCCCAGGACTACACCATCAAGGGCGACACCCTGACCATCACCGATCCCGAAGGCGGCTTCGGCGGCTTCGACACCCTGACCTTCAAGCGTGTGAAGTAAGACAGTTCCAACATACACAAGGCCTGCATCACGGATGCAGGCCTTTTATTTTGCGCCGGGCTGTTATTTTCCAAAAATGGCACTACCATTTGTCACCCTTCTGTGATATGATAAAATGTACTGTGCGTTTTCTTTCCCTACTATTTATATAAGGAGTTCGTCATGATCACTGTTTCCGACCTGACCCTGAGCTATCAGGGCGCCCCTCTGTTCTCCCACGTGGATCTGCAATTCGTCCGTGGCAACTGTTACGGCATCATCGGCGCCAACGGCGCGGGCAAGTCCACCTTTCTGAAGATCCTGTCCGGCGATCTGGAGCCCACCAGCGGCGAGGTGTCCATCCTGCCCAACGTGCGTATGTCCGTGCTCAAGCAGGATCAGAACGCCTATGACGCCTACAACGTCATGGACACCGTCATCATGGGCAACAAGAAGCTGTACGACATCGGCCACGAGATGAACGCCCTCTACGAGAAGGAGGACTTCACCGACGAGGACGGCCTGCGGGCCGCCGACCTGCAGGTGAATACGCCGAGATGGGCGGCTATGAGGCCGAGTCCGACGCCAGCCGCATCCTGCAGGGTCTGGGCATCGGCGTGGATCTCCACTACAACGACATGGCCAATCTGGACGCCCGCCTGAAGGTGAAGGTGCTGCTGGCCCAGGCGCTGTTCGGCCACCCCGACATCCTGCTGCTGGACGAGCCCACCAACAACCTGGACATCGCCGCCGTGGAATGGCTCAATGACTTTTTGATGGACTATGAGGGCACCGTCATCGTGGTGTCCCATGACCGCCATTTCCTCAACACCGTGTGTACCCACATCGTGGACATCGACTACAACAAGATCAAGATGTATGTGGGCAACTACGACTTCTGGTACGAGTCCTCCCAGCTCGTCCAGAACCTCATCAAGCAGCAGAACAAGCGCAACGAGGACAAGATCCGTGAGCTGCAGGAGTTCATCTCCCGCTTCTCCGCCAACAAGTCCAAGTCCAAGCAGGCCACCAGCCGCCGCAAGCTGCTGGAAAAGCTGTCCATCGAGGAAATGCCCGCCTCCTCCCGCCGCTACCCGTGGGTGGGCTTCTCCCCCGACCGTGAGGTGGGCAAGGACATTCTGTTCGTCACCGACGTGTCCAAGACGGTGGACGGCGTGAAGCTGCTGGACAAGGTGTCCTTCATCGTGGGCCACGGCGACAAGATCGCCTTCGTGGGCGAAAACGAGAACGCCCACACCGCCCTGTTCAAGATCCTCACCGGCGAGTGGGAGCCCGACGAGGGCACCGTGAAGTGGGGCCAGACCGCCTCCTTCTCCTACTTCCCCAAGGACAACTCCCCCTTCTTCAACGGCTGCGAGCTGAACATTCTGGACTGGATGCGCCAGTTCTCCGAGGATGAGCACGAGAGCTACCTGCGGGGCTTCCTCGGCCGGATGCTCTTCTCCGGCGACGACATCTTCAAGCCCGTCAATGTGCTGTCCGGCGGCGAGAAGGTGCGGTGTATGCTCTCCCGCATGATGCTGTCCGGCGCCAATGTGCTGCTGCTGGATCAGCCCACCAACCATCTGGATCTAGAATCCATCGCCGCCTTGAACAACGGTCTGGAGGCGGTGAAGTGCAATGTGCTGGTGTCCTCCCACGACCATCAGCTGGTGCAGACCGTGGCCAACCGCATCTTCGACTTCACCGCCGACGGCAAGCTGGTGGATCGCCGCATGAGCTACGAGGAATATCTGGAGCTGCAAAACCATGAGTGATCAGGCATACGCCCTGCTCATCTGGCTGGGCGTGGTCAGCGGGCTGACCTTCCTGCTGTTCGGCTGGGACAAACTCATGGCGAAACTGGGCCGCAGCCGGATCCCGGAACTCACGTTGCTGGGCGCTTCCCTGCTGGGCGGTGCGACCGGCGGTCTGCTGGGGATGCTGCTCTTTCGCCACAAGATCCGCAAGCCCCGTTTCCGCATCCTGATCCCCCTCTTTTTCCTGCTCCACGCCGCCCTGCTGGTGTGGATTTGGGTCACATTTTAAGAGATTTTTGCCCTGAGCCGTCAAAGCGACTCAGGGCAATGATTTTTTCGCTGCAAAGATTGGTTTTTCTTCCGAAATAGTGTTGACAAGGAGAAACGTAGGCGTTACAATGGTTACAATTCGGTTACAACTTCAAGGAGGCTATTATGGCTGAACAGAACAGCACCCTCATGTACAAGGGTCACCCCCTGCGCCGCAAGGACAATCTCATTTACTACGGCTCCATGGCCGATAAGTACATCATCATGATCCAGGTGATGGGCACCACCAAGGACGGCGATCTGGAGATCGCCAGCAAGGTTCACCTGCAGCTCCAGCTCACCGACCCCGACCTGAAGAGCCGGGATCGTGTGGTGAAGAAGAGCGACCTGCCCGACCTGTTTTCCGCCATCGACATGGGCTCCATCTGGCTCATGCGGGCACTGTCCGGCAAGTAAGACCAGCATCACCCAGAGAAAAAATCGGGAGGATCCGACCTATGAATTCCACGAATTCAAAACCTAAGCTGTTCAAAGCAGCAGTTGCCGGCGGTTTGGCGCTGATTCTCACCACCGGCATCGCTTTGGCCTCCATCGGCAGCGGCACCGTCACTGCCGATTCTCTGCGTCTGCGCAGCAAGGCCACCACCTCCTCCGACACGCTGATGTGCGCTCCTGAGGGCGCCAAGGTCATCATCCTGGAGGAGACCAGCCCCGATTGGTACAAGGTCACCTACAACAACACTGTGGGCTATATGTCCGCCGACTGGCTGGACGTCACCCTTGACAACAAGGATGACACCACCGCCAAGACCGGCAAGGTCAATACCAGTGTGCTCAACGTCCGTGCCGGCGCAGGCACCACCTACAACCGGCTGGGCACCCTTCGTATGGGCGCTGTGGTCACCATTCTGGACAGCAGCACCAAGGGCTGGTACAAGGTGAGCTGCGGCAGCCTCACCGGCTATGTGTCCGCCGACTACATCACGCTGGACGGTTCCGGCAGCAGCACCGTGACACCTCAGCCCTCCACCGGCGTGGTTAACGCCGGCCCGCTCAACGTCCGCTCCGGCGCAGGCACCTCCTTCGCCCGTGTGGGCACCCTGAACAAGGGCGCTGCCGTCACCATTCTGGGCAGCGAGAACGGCTGGTATAAGGTCAGCAGCGGCAGCCTCACCGGCTATGTATCTGCCGACTATATCACGCTGAGTACCACCGGCTCCGGCGGCGGTTCCAGCTCTGGCGGCGGTTCCAGCTCTGGCGGCGGTTCCAGTTCCGGCGGCAGCTCCAGCTCCGGCGGCAGTACCACCACCGCTCCCACCCTTCCCTCCACCATCACCGGCAAGGTCAGCGCCAGCGTGCTCAACGTCCGCTCCGGCGCAGGCACTTCCTACGACCGTGTGGGCACCCTCAAGCAGGGCGCTTCCGTCACCGTCTCCGCCGTCACCGCCAGCGGCTGGTGCAAGATCACCAGCGGCTCCGTCAGCGGCTATGTGTCCACCGAGTATATCACCGTTGACGGCGTTTCCAAGACCGAGCGTGCCTGGGTCAACGCCGGCCCGCTGAACGTCCGTGCCGGTGCAGGCACCGGCTTTGACAAGGTGGGTTCTCTGAAGAAGAGTGCAGGTGTCATCGTGCTGGACAACAGCACCGATGGCTGGTACATGGTCACCAACGGCACCGTCACCGGCTATGTGTCCGCCGAGTATGTGACCCTGGGCGTTGTGGAAACCCCCACTCCCCCCAGCAGCGGCGGCTCCGGCAGCTCCGGCGGTTCCGGCAGCTCCGCCCCCAGCATCCCCCCCGCCACCAACGTGCCCAGCAGCGAAGTGGGCGCCGCCGCAGCGGAGATGGCAAAGTCTCTGATTGGCTCCCGTTATGTGTACGGTGCCGCCGGCCCCAACACCTTTGACTGCTCCGGTCTGTTCTATTACATCTTCCGTCAGCTGGGCCACCCCATCGCCCGTGGCTCCTCCGGCCAGTATCGGCAGAGCGGCACCTTCGTTTCCGCAGATAATATCCAGCCCGGCGACCTGGTCTTCTTCTTCGATCCCAAGTTTGACGGTTCCGGCGGCACGCTGCCCACCACCCATGTGGGTATGTACGTGGGCAACAACCAGTTCATTCATGCCTCCACCACCTCCTACCGGGTGCAGTATGACACCCTGTTCGGAAGCTACTACGGCAATTATGTGGTGGGCTTTAAGCGCATCGGCTGATGCCGCACAGTTTGACACATGGATCCCATGACCGGCTGCATCCGCAGCCGGTCATGGCGTAACTGATGAGGTTTTTGCTTTTTTCTCTTTACTTTTCCCTTCGGCTACGATAAAATAAAGTATAATCTTTTTGGGGGTGTGCCCGATGGACGAGATGGACTACACACGCAAATTCAGCGTCAATTACGACAAGGACGATGAGATCAAAGTCATTCTGACCACGGTTTATCGCTCTTTGCGGGAAAAGGGCTACAACCCCATCAACCAAATCGTGGGCTACATCCTCAGCGAAGATCCCACCTATATCACCAACCACAACAACGCCCGCACCCTGATCCGCAAGCTGGATCGGGACGAACTGCTGCAGGTGCTGCTGAAGAACTATCTTGGCGAATGACCATACGGGAGCTGTCGTACAAACAGCTCCCGTTTTCCTTTAGGAGTGACTATGAAACGAGTTTTCGCCCTTTTCCTGACGATGGCGCTGCTGCTCTCCGGATGCGGCGCAGCCAAAACGGATCCCCGGCTCTCTGCCGACGAGGTGGCACGGGCCATCCTGTCCGCCTGCGAACCACCGGAAACAGAACAGGTGTCCGGGGACGACCTGTCCCTGTGGCTCACCGGCTTCTACTCCCTGAGGGAGGGTGACTGGGAGGATTGTGCCGTCTATCGGGCGGCAGACCCCTCCCATGCCTTTGAGATCGCAGTGATCCGCCTGTCCGAAGATGCCCCCCTCCAGCGGGTGCTGGATGGGCTGAACGGCTATCTGGTGGATCGTCAGGGAGATTTCACCGGCTATGACCCGGAGCAGGCCGCCATCGTGAGCGGTGGTCGGGTGGCTCTGTCCGAGGGCGGGCGGTACGCCGCCCTGCTCATCTGCGGACAGTCCTCCCAAGCCGAGGGTGCCTTCTTCGCTGCGCTGGGACAGGGTGCTCCTCCCCCCTCCCAGCCCGCTGTCACCACCCCTGTGCCCTATGAAGGGCGTGTCCCCTTCACCGCCCCCAACATCGACGACATGACCATCTACGACACTTCGGCCATCGTGGAGGCGTGGCACAGCGGGGATGATTCCACCCTGTCAGACGATGACCGCACCATCCTCAACCGCTGCCGTGCGGTATTGGATAGCATCCTCACGCCGGACATGAGCGATTATGAAAAAGAAGTGGCCATCTACCAATGGGTGGTCACCCATGTGGAGTATGACTACGACCACTATGACCGTCTGGCGCAGCTCTCCCCCCACTCCTCCACCCCCTACAACCCGCTGGTGAACGGCAAGGGCATCTGCCTGGGCTTTGCCGTCACCTTTCAGCTCCTGGCCGAGCTGGCCGGACTGGAGTGCATCGTGGTGGTGGGAGCAGCCTTCCTCTCTCAGGAGGATCACGCATGGAACATGGTGCGGCTGGACGGACAATGGTACTGCGTGGACGCCACATGGGATACCGGCTTCAGCCGCCCCGTTTCCTGGGACTACTTCAACGTCACCAGCGACTACATGGCGGCCACCGACCACCAGTGGGACTACGCCAATGTGCCGGAAGCCACCGCCACCGATGGAGGACAAACATAAAACAAGGGCCTGCTGCAAATGCAGCAGGCCCTTGTTTGATTACTTTCAGTCCTTCATCAGCAGGTACATGACCGCTTTCTGGGCGTGGAGCCGGTTCTCGGCCTCCTCAAAGATCTCATCGGCGTGAGCCTCAAACACCTCGGCGGTGATCTCCTCGCCGCGGTGGGCGGGCAGACAGTGCTGCACCATGCAGCCGGGGTGGGTGAGCTTCATCAGCTCATCGTCCACGCAGTAACCGGCGAAGGCCTTTTCACGCACGGCCTTCTCCTCCTCCTGACCCATGGAGGCCCACACATCGGTGACCACCACGTCGGCGTCCTTCACCGCTTCGGCAGGGCTGCGCACCAGCTCGAACCTGGCGTCGGTGACGGTGGCGGCAAAGGCCAGCACTTCGGGATCTGGGTCGTAGCCCTCAGGGCAGGCCACCGACACATCCATGCCGCACTTCAGGCCGCCCACAATGAGCGAGTTGGCCATGTTGTTGCCATCACCGATGAAGGCCAGCTTCAGGCCCTCCAGACGGCTCATTTTCTCCCGCACGGTCATGAGATCGGCCAGAACCTGGCAGGGGTGGCAGAAGTCGGTCAGTCCGTTGATGACGGGGATGGAGGCGTACTTGGCCAGCTCCTCCACCTCGTCCTGACCGTAGGTACGGATCATAATGCCGTCGCAGTAGCGGGAGAGCACCCGTGCGGTATCCTCAATGGGCTCGCCCCGGCCAATCTGGCTCTCCTTGCCGGACAGGAACAGGGCGTGACCGCCCAGTTGGTACATACCCACCTCGAAGGAGACACGGGTACGGGTGGAGTTCTTCTCGAAGATCATGGCCAGCGTCTTACCCCTGAGGTAGTCGTGGGGGATGCCGTGCTTCTGGCTGTACTTCATCTGGTCGGCCATGTCGAGGATCTCCATGATCTCCTCCCGGCTCAGATCCAGCAGCTTCAACAAATCCTTTTTCATTGTCATCACCTGTCCCCTTCTCACAGTTGGCTCAATGCTTCCCGCAGGATGTTAAGGCCCTTGTCCATCTCCTCACGGGTGATGGTCAGCGGCGGCAGCAGCCGCAGCCCCGCTCCGGCGGTGAGGGCCAGCAGACCGGCCCGATTCAGCTTGGCACACAGCTCCTTATTGGAGTAACCCTCCGCCACGGCCACGCCGATCATCAGGCCCATGCCACGGGTCTTGCCCAGACAGGGCAGCTCCATATCTTCGATGGCGGTGCGCAGATAGGCACCCTTTTCCTTCACCTGAGCGATGGTCTCATCGTCCAGAATATCCAGCACGGCGCAGGCAGCGGCGGCACACACCGGGTTGCCGCCAAAGGTGGTGGCGTGGGTGCCGGGGCCGAACACGTTGCGGCACTTCTCATTGACCATAAAGCCGCTGAGAGGCATACCACCGGCGATGCCCTTGGCGAAGGAGCAGGCGTCGGGCAGGATGCCGTACTGCTGGAAGCAGAACAGGGAGCCGGTACGGCCCACGCCGGTCTGCACCTCGTCCACCAGCAGGAGCCAGTCCCGCTCCTCGCACAGCTTGGCAAGGCCGTGGACAAATTCCTTGTCCAGGGGCAGCACGCCGCCCTCGCCCTGCACCAGCTCCACCATGACGGCGCACACGTCATGCCCGGCCACCTCCTGCACGGAGTTCAGGTTGGGGTCGGCGTGGCGGAAGCCCTCGGTGAAGGGGAAGAAATACTGGTGGAACACGTCCTGGCCGGTGGCGGCCAGAGTGGTGATGGTGCGACCGTGGAAGGAGCGGTTCAGGGTAATGACGGTGCCCCGCCCCTCGCCGTACTTATCATAAGAATATTTGCGGGCCAGCTTGATGATGCCCTCGTTGCCCTCAGCGCCGGAGTTGCCAAAGAAGGCAGCCGCCATGCCGGAGCGGGTACACAGCTTCTCGGCCAGCTTGATGTAGGGCTCGGAATAGTAGAGGTTGGACACATGACCCAGCTTGCCCGCCTGCTCGGCCACCGCAGCCTGCCACTTGGGGTGGGCGGTGCCCACGGAGAGCACGCCGATGCCGGAGGCGAAGTCGATGTACTCCTTGCCCTCCACGTCGTACAGGGTGGCGCCCTGTCCATGGTCGATGGCGATGGGGTTGCGGCCGTAGCTCTGCACCACATACCGGCTGTCCAGCGATTTCAGTTCTTCAAATGTCATGACGTTCCCTCCTTACAGAGTGAGCATGGTGCCCAGCCCTTCATCGCTGAGCAGCTCGATGAGGATGGAGTGGGGGATGCGGCCATCCAGAATGACGGTATTGGTCACGCCGGAGCGCACCGCCTCCACAGCACAGTCGATCTTGGGGATCATGCCGCCCTTGATGACGCCGTCCTTCACCAGACCGGGGATCTCAGAGGCCCGCACGGAGGTGATGAGGGTGCTCTCATCGGAAGGATCGGTGAGCAGACCACGCACATCGGTGAGCAGCAGCAGCTTTTCCGCACCCAGCGCCACGGCCAGCTTGGCGGCGGCGGTGTCGGCATTGATGTTATAGGCGGTGTCGGCATCGGTGCCCTGCGCCACGGTGGACACCACGGGGATGTAGCCGCCATGGAGGGCATCGGTGACGATGGCGGGCTCCACCCTGGTGATCTCGCCCACCAGACCGTACCTCTCGTCCAGCCGCACCGCCTGGAACAGGCCGGCATCCATGCCGCACAGACCCAGCGCCTTGCCGCCCAAGCGGTTGAGGGTGGCCACCAGCTCCTTGTTGACCTTGCCGCACAGCACCTGCTGCACGATGTCCATGGTCTCCTCCTCGGTGTAGCGCAGGCCGTCCACAAACTTGGATTCCTTGCCGATCTTCCTGAGCATCTCGTTGATCTCAGGGCCGCCGCCGTGAACCACCACCACATGGATGCCCACCAGCGACAGCAGCACGATGTCGGAGATGACGGCACGGCGCAGCTCATCGGAGATCATGGCGTTGCCGCCGTA
>JAZNQA010000097.1:0-17008 GCA_045589915.1 Candidatus Enterenecus sp. | reverse complement strand
CTGCTTGTTGTACACCTTCTCGATGGCAGCCTCAAACTCGGCGGCGCCCACCTCGATGACAAGCTCGATGGCGCTGTTCTCTTTTTTCTCGTTGCTCTTGATGTTCATGGTTTACGTTCCTCCAACTCGGCCTGACCCTTTTAGGTCTGAAAGCCTTTCTTTCTAAATAATCCAATCTATTCTACCAGATTAGATAGAAGATTTCCACTCTTTTTTTGCCTAATCCAAAATTTTTTTCGGACGGAATCCGAGGTAGTCCGCAGCTACCAGATGGTAGTCCACGCCGCCCTGCTCGCCCTCGATGGCCAGACGGTGGCTGGGGCCGTGAAGATGACCATAATAGCAGGCGGTCACCTGATACCGCTCCAGCAGGTCAATGATCTCCTCGCAGCGATAGCCCCTGTACAGGGGCGGATAGTGCAGGAAGCAGTACCGCTCCCGCTCCCCTGCCGCTTTCAGCGAAGCCTCCAGCCGGATGAGTTCCCGGTTGAACACCTTTTCCCATTGGGGCCCGGCGTTCTCTTCAAAAAACCAGCCTCTGGTTCCGCACAAAGCCACATGATCGCCGTAGTGGGCGCAGTTGTTGTGGAGCACATGGAGCCGCTCCATGCCGTTCTCCCGAAAGAAAGCGTTCATCTTGGCGGCGGTGGCCCACCAGTAGTCGTGATTGCCCTTGAGCAGCCATTTCTCGCCGGGCAGCTCCCGATCCAGAAAATCGAAGTCCCGTTTGGCCTCCTGCAGGCTCATGCCCCAGGACAGGTCGCCGCACAGCACCACGGTGTCGCTGTCGTCCACCGTGGCAAAGCCCTCCCGCAGCTTGTCCACATAGCCTTCCCAGCCGCCGCCGAACACGTCCATGGACTTGTTGGTGCTCAGCGATAAATGGGTGTCTCCCAAAGCATAGAGCGCCATCCACTCACCTCTGTCAGTTCAGCATATTCAGCACCTGATCCACCATGCGCTCCTTTTCGGTCACGGCATCGAAGCGGCGCTCCTTATTCTTCAGGGCAGCCAGCGGCGCAGGGGTCTCCACACCGGTGACCTCGGCGAGCTGATCCAGAATGTCGGTGCCCTTGCGATGCTCGGTAACACCCAGGGCATCCAGCACGCTGGCGCAGAACTTAAAGGGACTGGCGGTGGACACCACCACGGAAACGGTGTCGTCGCCGGAGGTCTTGCGGTACTGATCCAGCACGTCAAAAGCCACGGCAGTATGGGGGTCGATGAGGTAATTCTGCTCCTTCCACACCCGCTCGATGACCTTCAGGGTCTGCTCATCGTCGCAGTAACCGGCGGCAAACTCCTTCTTCAGCTTGGTCAGAATAGAAGTATCCACCTGATAGCTGCCGTTTTCGGCAAGCTGGGTCATGTAGTTCTGCACCTTGGCGTCATCCCGGCCGGACAGCTCGAAGATCATGCGCTCCAGATTGCTGGAGATCAGGATGTCCATAGAGGGGGACATGGTGTTATAGAAGGTGCGGTTACGGTCGTACACGCCGGTATTGATGAAATCGGTGAGCACGTTGTTGCTGTTGGATGCGCAGATGAAGGTCTTGATGGGCACGCCCATCATCTTGGCGTAGTAAGCGGCCAGAATGTTGCCGAAGTTGCCGGTGGGCACGCACACATTGATCTGCTGACCGAGGGTAATGGCCTCGGTTTTGAGCAGGTCGCAGTAGGCGGAGATGTAGTAAACGATCTGAGGCAGCACACGGCCCCAGTTGATGGAGTTGGCGGAGGACAGAAAGTATCCCCGCTGGGCGAGCTGCTCTGCCAGCTCCTTGTCGGAGAACAGCTTCTTTACGCCGGTCTGGGCATCGTCAAAGTTGCCGATGACCGAGCAAACGCCCACGTTGCCGCCCTCCTGGGTGACCATCTGCAGCTCCTGAATGTCGGACACGCCATCCTTGGGGTAGAACACCAGAATGCGGGTGTTCTCCACGTCCTGGAAGCCCGCCAGAGCGCCCTTGCCGGTGTCGCCGGAGGTGGCAACCAGAATACACACCGTCTTTTTCTCGTCGGTCTTGGACAGCGAGGCGGTGAGCAGGTGGGGCAGCATCTGGAGCGCCATGTCCTTGAATGCACAGGTGGGGCCGTGCCACAGTTCCATGCAGTGGGTATTGTCGTCCAGCTTGCGGACAGGGGCCACATCGGGGTCGGAGAACTTCGTGCCGCCGTAGGCAGCGTTGGCAAAGTTGGTCAGCTCGCTGGCAGAAAACTCATCCAGAAACCGCTTGAGCACGTAGACCACCCGCTGCTGGTAGGACATATCCTTCATGGTCTCCAGCGCATTGGCCGGCAGACGGGGCAGCAGCTCCGGGGTCATCAGTCCGCCGTCGGGAGCGAGGCCCTTGGCAATGGCCTGAGCCGCAGTCATCCGCAATTCCTTGTTTCGTGTACTTACATAGTTCATGGTAGACTCACCACTCTCATCAGGTTGTTATAAAACAGATCCCGCAGGATCGTTTCATCATAGTTTCTGCATAGCAGGTATTCGTACAGATCGGTCAGATGGGTCACGGTGGGAAGCTGCTCAATGGTGTCGCAGCCGTCCCAGTCGCCGCCCAAAGCCACATGGCAGCGGCCACCCAAAGACAGGATATGATCCAGGTGAGCGTACACCGCATCGAAGTCACGGCTCCTTCCCACGAACTCCCGATAGAAGTTCAGACCGATCAAACCTCGACTTCTTATTATGGCAGTTATTTGCTCATCCGTCAAGTTCCTTGTATGGTCACAGATGGCACGGGCATTGGAATGGCTTGCCAGAATAGGGCGGCGGGTCAACTCCACCACATCCCAAAACCCCGGTTCCGACAGGTGAGACACATCCACGAAAATGCCCAGCTCCTCCATCCGTCCGACAAATTGCCGCCCCAGATCGGTCAAACCCTGCTGCGGGAGGTCATTGTGGGCGCCGGAGAGGGCATTGGCGTGGTTCCACGTCAGGTTGATGGCCACAACGCCGTCGGCTGCGGCCTGCTCCAAACGCTTCGGGTCACAGCACAGCAGTTCGGCACCCTCCACCGTGAGGAATGCGGCGGCTCTCCCCTCCCGATTGGCCCGCTCCGCCTCGTTGCCCCGGCGGCACGGCACGATGTGGCGGCAGTTGCGCTCCATCTGCTCACGAAAGCAGGCCAGCAGTTCTTCATAAGTGGCATGACCCGGTCGGGCCACATCGCTCCACAAGGCAAAAAACTGGGCGTAGCGCTCAAAGACATGGGCTGTATCCGCCAGCGAGACCATGCCGGAATTGCACCGTAGCCCCTCCCCTGTTTCCCAGCAGCGTGAAATGGTGTCGCAATGGGCATCAAACACAGACAATCCTTTCATTGGAACCTCCTCAAAAGGCGTTTTCCAGATAGGATATGCCGGGATCCACCGTATTCATGCCCTGGGGTGCATACACCTCCGCCACGTCAAAGCGTGGTTGGAGATGGGTGGGATTGTTGGCTAAGTACAGCTCGGCGGTGGCACGCAGCTTGCGCTGCTTCTCTGCCGTGACCGCCTCACAGGCTCGCCCATAGCGGCTCCCCCGCCGCAGCTTGACCTCCACAAAGATGATGTACCGGTGGTCGGCGGCGATGACATCCACCTCACCGTGGCGGCAGCGGTGGTTGACTTCGATAATGCGCCAGCCCTTTCGGCGCAGATCCTCCGCCACCAGCCGTTCTCCCCACTTTCCCAGCAGCCGGGCTTCCATTCCCCCGCTCATAGCTTTTTCAGAAAAGTACGGCGGTGGATGGGACAGGGGCCGTGCTGACGCAGCAATTGCTTGTGCTGCGGGGTGGGGTAGCCTTTGTGACGCTCAAACTCATATTGAGGATAGAGGGCAGCCATTTCCGCCATATGGCGGTCACGGCTCACCTTGGCCAGGATGGAGGCGGCGGCGATACTGGGGGACTTGCCATCGCCCTCCACCACCGTTTCATGGGGGGTGGTGATGGCGCAGCGGCTGCCGTGGTCACGGTTGCCGTCAATGAGGGCATAGTCCGGCACAGGCTCCAGTTGATCCATGGCACGCTGCATGGCCAGCATACGGCAGTTGAGGATGTCCAGCTCGTCGATCTCCTCCGGCTCCGCCCATGCCACAGACCATGCCACGGCTTTCTCACAAATCAGGTCAAACAGCACCTCACGGCGCTTGGGTGTGACCTTCTTGGAGTCGTTGAGATAGGGCAGCTCCAGTCCTATGGGCAGAATGACCGCTGCGGCATATACACGCCCTGCCAGCGGGCCCGCACCCGCCTCATCGCAGCCGCAGACCAGCTTATGACCCTGCTCCTGTGCAGCCAGTTCCAATGACCAATCCATCAGGGGTTCCTCCTCTGAATGTCCTCCGGCGTTTCAAGTGTAAAGCGTCCCAACTTGCCACCACGGAACTCGTCCAGCAGCACCTTGGACATCCGCTCGGTGTCCACCTCGCCGCCGGAGATGAGCATACCACGCTTGCGGGCGGCCTGCTCCAGCAGCTCCCAGCCCTGGGCATCGGGGTCGGCCGTCACCTTGTAACGCTGGGTGAGGGCGTCGGGGTATCGGTCACGCAGCAGCTCCATCAGACCGCAGGCCAGCGCTTCGCTGTCCATCACCTCGTCCTTCACCGCACCGGTGAAGGCAAGGTGCATACCGGTGGTCTCGTCCTCGAATTTGGGCCAGAGGATGCCGGGGGTGTCCAGCAGATCCAGCCCGCTGTCCACGTTCACCCACTGCTTGCCACGGGTTACGCCGGGCCTGTCCCCCGCCTTGGCGGACTTTCGGCGGGCGACCTTATTGATGAAGGTAGACTTGCCCACGTTGGGCACACCCACCACCATGATGCGAACCGGCCGCCCCACCTGACCCTTGGCCTGCCATGCGGCGATCTTGTCCTTCAAGGCCGCCTTGACCACGGCGGAGAAACGGTTGACACCCTTGCCGGTCTTGGCGTCGGTCTCCAGCACGGCAAAGCCACGCTGGGCATACCACGCCAGCCATTGGGCGGTCACGGCAGGGTCAGCCTGATCTGCACGGTTGAAGATGATCATGCGGGGACGGTCGCCCACGATACCGTCAATGTCCGGGTTGCGGCTGGAGATCGGGATGCGGGCATCCACCACCTCGGCCACCATATCCACAAACTTAACGTCTTCTTCCATCTGCCGGCGGGTCTTGGTCATGTGGCCGGGATACCATTGTATATTCACGCTCCAGCCCTCCTGTTGAAAGCAACTGAAATCATATTGCTGATATTATACTAAATTTTGTATCCAAAGAATAGGGGCGAAATACAAAAAAGGAGCGGAATTTTTCCGCTCCTTTTCTTGCATTTGCGATGCTCAGATTACAGGTTCTCCTTGACCTTGGCGGCCTTACCCACACGGTCACGCAGGTAATACAGCTTGGCGCGGCGAACCTTACCCTTGCGGACGGTCTCCACCTTCTCGATGGTAGGAGCGTGCAGGGGGAAGACCTTCTCCACGCCGACGCCGTAAGAAATGCGGCGGACGGTGAAGCTCTCCTCGATGCCGCCGTGCTTCTTGGCGATGACGGTGCCCTCGAAGACCTGGATACGCTCACGGCTGCCTTCCTTAACACGGATGTGCACACGCACGGTGTCGCCCACGTTGACTTCGGGAGCGGACTCCTTCATGTACTTCTGGCTGAACTGCTTCATCAGTTCCATATCTTTTTCCTCCTAAACATAGGCGTTCGTGCATCCAAGTCAGCGACCGTGCAGAGGACCACCCTTTTTTCAGACTGAGATAGTGTACCATATCAAAACTACATTTGCAAGTGTTTTTTCTCTAATTATTTCAGTTTTTCCCACTTTCTTTGCGTATGGTGCCTGCCAACAGCCACATTGATGTGAGCAGCAGGGTCACATTGGCATATTTCACCGCAGCAATGGCACCCCCGCCCATCAGAAGCCCGATCAGAACCCCGGCAATGCAGGTCATGATCCGCTCCGGCCACGGCGGTTCCAAGCGGATCGCCACCAGCCCATACAGCACCCGCCCACCGTCCAGCGGCAAAACAGGCAGCAGATTGAAGCCGCCGATGCCAAAGCTGAGGATGGCCGGTAGATAAGCGCCCACCCCGTAGGCAACTGCGCCCATCACCAGATTGGCCACCGGCCCTGCCAACGCCACCAGGCTCTCCCCGCCATAGGAAAGCGGCTGTGGATAGGAAAAGCGCAGCTCCGCCCCCACCACCGACAGGGTAAGGCGGTGCAGCTCCCCTTTCAGCAACCAGGCCGCCACCATATGGCCCAGCTCGTGGACAAGGCTGGCCAGCAGCGCCCACGGCAACAGCCCCACCCCCTCATCCAGATAGAGCAGCGCTGCCATCAGCAGAAGAAAGCCAGGAGTGACCTCGAATCTTGATCGCTTACGACAAGTCCACATAATAAGCGGGATCCAGACGGATATTGTCCTTCTCGATGGTGAGGTGCAGATGGGGGCCGGTGGCGGAGCCGGTATGCCCCACCAAAGCCACCGTCTGACCGCAGGTGACCGTGTCCCCTTTTTGCACCAGCAGCTTGCTGCAATGGGCGTAAAAGCTGCTCACACCGTTGGCATGGCGGATCTTAAAATACAGCCCGAAGGAATCATCCTGTCCGATATACTCCACCGTACCGTCTGCAAAGGCACCGATCTCCGTCCCTTCCGCTGCACCAATGTCCAACGCAAGATGAAACTCCTGCTTGCCGCTGATGGGATGGGTGCGGAATCCGAAGTTGGAGGTCACCTCTCCTTGCACGGGCACCATGGTCTGCTCCAGTCCCAGCTCATAGTTTACAAAGCTGACGTTGGCGGGCAGCGCCGCACCGCTGGCATCATGGGTCTGCGCCACTGCGGTGACCACCTGGGGGGTAGGCTCCGGGGTAGGTTCCGGCGTTGGCTCAGGAGTGGACTCAGGCGCAGGCTCCGGCTCATCACGGCGTGCCTGTATGCCAAGCTGGGACACCACGCCCAACCCTCCACGGGGCATATCACCCAAGAGAGTGACCGCCACTTCAGGCTCCTGCACCGGCTCTTCCGGCTGTCCGCCAAACACGGTGACACAGAGCTGACGGAAGGCTTCCAGCCCCCCCTCTCCATTGGACAGGGCCTGTTCAAACTGCTGAACGGCTGCTTGAAAGTCAATATCGGAGCCAATCAAATGACTCCAGCTCTGGAACTGAGCGGGCAGCACACCTCGTCCGATAAAAACCAGAAAAAACAGCGCAAGGCTGACCAGAAGCTGGATCAGCCTGCGCCGTTCCCGTTGATCCCCGCTCCTGCGAGCGGGCGTGGTCGGGCGGCGAGCCGTCCTCAACTTGCCCGTGCCCGTTTTCTTGTGAAACGCAGTTTCCACATCCACCCCTCCTTGTCCATACAGTTCTGCTCATACTGTATGCACCCAAAGGGTGGAATATGCGGAACTTATTCCCCGAAATATTTGCGCAGCAGATAGGCCGGTGTACAACTCCACGCATGGCAATAGCTGTTCACCATGCTGGAACCGTAGGGGGACTCCTCAGGATCTTCCGGATTGTACAGTTCCCAGAAGGTATCGGCACCCTCGGCCACCATGCCGCCCCAGTAGTATTTCAAATACTCCATGGCACGCTCCTTCTCCCCCACCTGAAGCAGCGCCTCCACAAAGTGATGATTCATGTAGGGCGAGACCATGCCCATTTCCGGCTTGCTTTCCAGCACTTGGAGCAACGCACGCCGCCCCTGTTCAGCCGTGGGCACACCCGCCAGCACCATCCACGCCTGACTGGCGTAGGACACCTGCCGCGCTTCCCCGCTGACGAACACGCCCTGTTTCTCGTCCCAGAAGTGGGTCATGGCAGCGGCGGCCTTGTCTGCCCCTTCCCGCTCCAGCATGGTCAGGGCTGCATGGTCACCAACCATGGCAGCCAGCTCTGCGGCCTGCTTCACGCAGTAGATATAGATGGCCTGGGATGCCGCCTGCTTGTCCAGTCCCGCCTTCCAGTCGATAAAGCTGTCGGTGAGACCGTTGGATACGTAGCGGTGTTCCTCATCAAAGCAGCGGCTGGCCAGCTCCACCTGCTTGAGGGCGCAGGGCCACAGATCGTCCAGCACTTCCCTGTCGCCGGTGGCCTTATAATAGTCATACAGACAGGAGATGAAAAACAGCGAATAGTCGAAGAAGAAGGTATCGTCGGCAATGTACTCCGGCTGGATGAACAGGCAGGCAGCCACACGGCCATCATCCCGCAACAGACCGCCAAACAAATACAGGCAGCGCTTGACCAGATCATTCTGCCCATAGGTATCGTAATTGGCCAACGCCTGCAGGCGCAGATCACCGATCCACAGGCGGCGGTCACGCTTGGGACCGTCCTCGAACACCGAGTGCATACAGTTTTCCAGCGTACGCAGGCTGACACGGTCGATCTCATCCAGCAGCTTATCGCCAAAGCCGCCGGGGGTGACGGCGGTTCCGTCCACGGCGGACACCGCACGCAACTGGGCATCCTCCAGCACCAGCTCCCACTTCACCGAGGTGTCGATGGTGTGGATCTCAAGATAGCGGAAGGCATAGCGCCGTGGCAGCGAAATGGTGGCGGGCAGCACATCAATGTGCAGAAACTCCTCCTGGATCCAACTGCGGCTGATCCAGCCGTCGTAATCGGCGGAATCCTCCAACAGCTCCTTAGCCACCTCGCTGAACTTCAGACGGATGTATGCCGGAGCGTCGGGAGGGCTGCCCACGGAGCTGAATTTCAGCGTCACATAGCCCACATAGTGGCTTCCGAAGTCCAGGCAGATGGAGTCGCCCTTCTTCATAGGATAACGGCTCATGCGGGAGGCATCTGCCACCAGCTTTGTGGCCACCTTGCCGTTGGCGCACCGCTCCGCCGCCACCAGAGACTTGGCCCGCACATGCCGCTCCAGCAGCACAGGTTCACAGGCCTTTGCCTTCTCCACAAACGCATCAATCACCTTGCGCTTCATGGATGTATCCTTCATGACAAGCTTTACTTCTTTGCTCATGCTTCTTCGCTCTCCTGGGTTTCATAATCTTTGAACACGCTGCGGTAGTAGATGCTGGTGAGGTATGCGGGCAGGGATGATCCGATGAGCACATCCACCGCCAAAAACCACGGAGAAATGAACAGCAGGATCACCGGCAGCAGAGTCACCGCCAGCATCAGGATGGACTGGATGATATGAATGGCACAGAACAGTGCCGCATTTTTAGCGGTATTCTTCGTGGTGTTGTCAAAGCGTGCCAGCACGGGAAAGATATACATGACGATGAGGGCCACCACGGCCAGAAACACCAGCAAAACGCCCTTGTACACATAGGCAAAAGAGCCCTCCAGCGCACGCAGGAGATAGATGTCAAACACAATGAAAGCCATGATCCCGCCGCCAATGAGCCAGAGGATCGTGGCCTGTTTGAAGTTTGCCTTAAATGCCCGAAAATAGGAGGCTACAACGGCTCCTTCCTCGTTTTTCGCCATTTTCAGCGTGACGGAATAGAGCGCCGTCATGGCGGCGCCGATGGTGAACACAGGCAGACAGCACAGGATGGTGACGAAATTCAGAATCACCAGATCGGCAATGCGGTTCAAAACCTTTGCCAGCTTGCCCTCCGTAGAGAAAACGCCCATTTCTATCCCCTTTTCTGTGTAACAAATGCAAATAGTGCACTTTGACGGACGGGAATCAATTTCATAGCCCGGCCACATATCGCAGATACGCCAGGGCGCACTCTAACCGAGGCGTGTTGTAAATGACCCCCAACACGCCCCGGTTTTCCTGCGATTGATAGCTGCCGCTGGCAGCCATACCCGGCAGATCATCGGCATAAATGCCGATGATCTGCCCATTGCGGCGGAGGAGCTGACCGTCAAGCCGCTCCTGCTCTTCCGCTGTGAGATACTCGCTCAGATCCAGAAAGCAGTCCGCATCTGCATTGACCAGGAAGTCCGCCTCCAGCATACCACAAACATCCAGGGTTTGTGTACCGATGTCGGCAGAAAATTTGGACTGGCTGGTGAAGGCAAGGGTGCCCGTGGTGGCGCTGGCAAACACATAGTTGGTCTGGATGTTCACGGCATACTTGTCGCCGTCCAGCTCCAGATGCTCCAGAAACCGGTCGCCCATGTAGGCTCCGTCCTCCGAGGCGGAACAGTCCACCAGCATAACATGGAGCACAGTCTCCTTCCTGGTCAGGGCACTCACCACGAAGCTCAGCACGATGGCCAGAGCGATCACACCGGCCAGTATCGGCAGCTTATAGTACGTCCAGATATAATCCAGCGTGACCCGCTGCTTGTTTTCTGCTGCTTCTTGGCTGCGCTTCATGTGTCTGCCTCTTTCGTCAGTGAAGTGTTATCCCTTTACAGCGCCCGCTGCGATGCCGTTTATGAACTGCTTTTGCAGCACGGCAAAGATGATGATCAGCGGCAGCGCACACAGCACGCAAGCTGCAAACAGGATATTCCATTGAGCAGGATTCTCCTTATCGCCCAGGAACTGGATCAGACCCACGGGCAGCGGATACTGTGCCTTTTTGGTCACAAACACCATGGGGTAGAAGTAATCGTTCCAGATCCACAGACCCTGAGTGATCACGGTGGATACCGTGGCGGGCTTGAGCAGCGGGAACACGATGGAGCTGAACCGCTTCCAAAGACCTGCGCCATCCAGATAGGCAGATTCCTCGATCTCCACCGGCACGCTCTTCATGAAGCCCGCATACAGGAACACGGAGAAGGGCAGCGAACAGGTGATGAACATGATCATGGGGGTGAACTGCGTTCTGGGGATACCCAAATTGGCGATCATCTGCATGACCGGGATGATGACCATCTGAGAGGGGACGATCAGACCGGCAATGAAGAAGAAGTACAGGAATCGGGCCAGCTTGGCCTTGATACGTCCGATGGGGTACGCCGCCATGGTAGCGATGATCACGACCACCAGCACAGAGCCCGCAGTGGTGATAAAGCTGTTGAGCAGCTGCATGGGGTAATTCATCTTGCTCCAGGCGGCTACATAGCTTTCCAGCGTAAACTCGTTGAACAGAACCAGCGGAGAGAGCATATTATCCGGGTTTCTCAGCGAGCTGGAGAACACGATGACCAGCGGAGCGATGACGATCACGCAGAACAGGATGATGACCAGATACAGCAGTACCCGACTGACGCTCATCTTATCCTTTCTTCCCGCTACGATTTGACTCTTATTTCCTCGTGCCATTATGCCTCCTCCTCCCTCTTGTTCAGGAAGTACAGCATAAATACTGTAATCAGAATGATGACCAGGAATGAGACCACAGAGAAGGCGCCGGCACGGCCCATTTTCTTCTCAGTAAACGCTATTTGATAGATCTGGAACATCAGGGTTTGCGTGGATTTTCCGGGGCCACCGTTGGTCATGATGAAGGAGTAGTCAAAGGCCTTCAGACCGGCGATGACATTCAGGATCACATTGATGGTGATGGTGGACGAGATTAGAGGCAGCTTGATCTTGCGGATGAGCTGCCACTCGGTACAACCGTCGATACGGCCGGCCTCCAGCAGGCTTTCATCAATGGTCTGCAGACCGGCTAAGTAGATGATCATGGTGGTACCAAAGCTCTTCCACACCTCGACGATGGCAATGGCGATAAGCGCCGTCTTATAATTGCCGAGGGCGTTGAAGGAGGTGGCATCCAGACCCACCAGCTTCATCAGACCGGCGATCATGCCGGAACCGGGCATATAGACATAGGACCAGATAAAGCCCACCACGATGGCGGAGAACAGTGCCGGGAAATAGGCGCAGGTGCGGAACAAGCCCTTGGCCTTGATCCGCATATTCAGCAGCATAGCCACCGCAATGCCGATCAGGTTGCTGAGCACCACCATGACCACGGTGTAGATCAGCGTGTTCTTGATCGCATTGGGCAGCGTTCCGTTCTTAAAGATTCTGATAAAGTTGTTAAATCCTACAAAGTCATAATTGGCGTTCACACCATTGAAGTTGGTGACGCTGTATTGGAACAGTTGCAGGAGGGGAAACACCCAGAACACGAGAAACATAGCCGTCGCCGGAAGGATGAACCAGTACATCTTTTTGTTGAAGACCGGCGAGCGAAGGCTACGCACTTTCTTTGTTTGCTTTCCCATAGCATCCTCGCTTTCAGTAAAAGGGAGCCGACAACATGTATGATAGCAGTTGCCGGCTCCCAAATTACATATTCAGGTTAGAATCAGTCAGCCAGCAGGTCCTCAAACTTAGCCTGCATGCCGGCAGTGATGTCCTCAACGGTAGTGCCCTGACCGCCCACGCAGGCGCTGAACAGAGCCTCCATCTCGACCTCGGTGCCGGAGGGCCAAGCCTGGTTGCACCAGTGGTAAGCCTTACCATCGTTCATCAGGTCGATGAAGGGCTTGAACAGATCGTAGTTGGGAGCGGAATCGGCGCCCTCACCGTAGGTGAAGATGTAGCGGCCGGAGCCGATCATGGCGTCCCAAGCCTCGGACTCGCCGTCATAGATCCAGTCCAGCAGCTGCTTGCACTCGTCGATGTAGTCAGAGCC
This sequence comes from Candidatus Enterenecus sp., assembly GCA_045589915.1. Taxonomy (GTDB): domain Bacteria; phylum Bacillota; class Clostridia; order Oscillospirales; family Oscillospiraceae; genus Enterenecus. Next base: position 4,480 of record JAZNQA010000097.1, on the reverse strand, counting down.
GGAGTAGATGGCCATGCCGGAGCTCAGGCAGGTGGCGGTGTAGACGTTGCCGTCGTTCTGGGCGCCGGGCATGGGGAAGTAGCCGCGCTCAAACTCGCCGCCGGCGCCGATGGCCAGAACAGCGTTGGTGTTGAAGTTGCCGTCAAAGATCATGGCAGCCTGACCGTCGATGAAGGTCTGCTGAGCCTGGGTAGCGCCCATGCCCAGGGACTGGCTGGCATCAATGTAGCCCTTGTCGTACAGTTCCTTGTACATACCCAGGACCACGTCCCAAGTGCCCTCGTCGGTGAACTTGGTCTCGCCGGTGCGGAGCTGGTTGTCGTAGTCAGCGTTCTTGGGGTAGATCATGTTGGCGGCCAGCTGGTACAGACCGAACTGGAGCACGTACTGATCCTTGTCACCCATGGTGATGGGCTGGATGCCGGCGGCCTTCAGCTTCTCACAGGCGGACAGGAACTCGTCCCAAGTGGCGGGAACGCCGTCGATGCCGACCTCAGCGAACATATCCTTGTTGTAGAACACGCCCAGCATGGACACGCCGTTGGCGGTGGAGTAGATGTTGCCGTCCACAGTCATGGCCTTCAGATCCTTAGCCAGCTTGGTGTACTCCAGATCGTTCAGAGGAGCCAGGTGACCGGCGTTGGCCAGGTCGTAGCAGGCGTTGGCGCCGGCCCACATGGGCTGGACCAGGATCAGGTCGGGGCACTCGCCGGAATTCAGGCGGGTGTTCAGAGCGGTGTAGTACTGATCGTCGGGCAGCTTGGTGACTTCGAGGGTGACGTTGGGCCACTTGGCCTTGACCAGGCCGGGCAGGACCTGAGTCTCGAAATCGTTCTCGGTCTCGACGCCGGAGCTCATCCAGGTGATGGTGATCTCACCGGCATTCTCCAGAGCGGTCTTGTCATAACCGTCGGTGGTGGGGGCCTTGCTGGCCTCAGGGGTCTTGGAGCCACAGCCGGCGAGCATGCCGCAAGCCATGACCGCAGCACAGAACAGTGCTGCAACTTTCTTGAACTTCATGTTGGTTTCCTCCTTTTACTTTTTTGTGGGCTTCCCTGCCCACATTTCTTCTCTCATTACTATTTCTGTTGTTTACATTTTATTACGGTTATAGTATACTTTTGTTGGGCGTCATAGTGTACATTTTTTAGATTCGGGGTGTTTTGCTTGAAATTACACACCAAAGTATTTGCCATATTCACCATCATTGCCATTTTGCCGCTGCTGGTCTTGACCTATTTTGCATATAGCCGCTATGTGAAAAGCGTCCATCAGCACATGGATGAGATCTCCTCTCACCTGTTTGAGAACGCACAGGAGAGCATCAACAGCTCCCTGAACACCATTCGGCAGGCCGCCGGAATGTTCACCCTCTACCCTGGCAGCGGCTTTTCCGTCATTGATCTGCTGGAGCCCTTTTCTGATCCAGAAGAAGGCTACGATGCCTACAAAGTGCTGGAGGCCAACCAGGAGCTCAAATTTATGTGCCAGAGCGTATTCTATACCTATAATTATATTAACAGCATCTACATCATCACGCCTTCCGGCGCTATCCTTGGCCACTCCATCGGCAAGAATGGCGACATTCGTCTGAATTATGATCCCTCCAACGAGGAGTGGTACGGGCAGACGCTGGCGTTGGACGGCAAAATTTATGTCAGCGACCTTGCGGTTCACGATATGTTTTCCGGGGAAAAGTCATCGGTTTTCTTTTCTCAGCGGCTGAAAGACATTTATACTCATGAGTTCCTCGGCGTACTGGTCATCGACTGCGATCCTGCGGTGTTTGACCTGAACCTCATCAACACCATGCCGGACATCACCCTGCTCACTCTGGACAACAGAGACACCGGCAGCGTGCTGTACTCCAACTTCAGCGACTTCGGCGGCAATTTCCCGCAGAAAAACACCACCGTCATGCAGGAGCCGCTGAACATGAACCCCCTCCAGCTCACCGCAGTCTTCGATTATGATGCGCTGTTCCGGGAGTTCAAAATGACGGGCATCGTGCTGCTGCTCATCGGCGCAGCCTGCGTGGTGGGCATCATACTGCTGGCCTATGTGGTGTCCCACAATCTGGTGCATCCTATCGAGCATCTAAGCCGGAAGATGGCCTCTCAACGAGGTCACAAGCTGCTGGTCAGCGGCCGCTATCTGAACCGCACCGATGAAATTGGTACCTTATATAATGAATATAATTCCATGGTGGAGGAGCTGAACTCATCCATCAAGCGTGACTATCACGACAAGCTCATCGTGCTGGACGCCCAGATGAAATCGCTGGAGGCACGCATCAACCCCCACTTCCTGTTCAATACGCTGGAGTCCATCAACAGCATGGCCGAGTTGGCGGACAACCAGCAGATCGCCACCATGTCCCAGGCGCTGGGCAATATGTTCCGCTATGCCATTAAGACGGAGAGCGAGCTGGTATCGGTTCAGGATGAGCTGAGCCATGTGCTGGACTATTCATCCATCCAGCAGATCCGTTTCCAGGACCGCTTCAAGCTGGTGGTGGTCATGGATGATGCCTTCCGGCAGGAAAAGGTGCTGAAGCTCATCCTCCAGCCGCTGGTGGAGAACGCTCTCTATCACGGTTTGGGGCACTGCACCAAAGGCGATACAATAACCATCAGCGGCCATGTGGAGAACAACAACCTGCTGATTTGCGTCAAAGACAATGGGCAGGGCATTGACGAGGATCAGCTCGCCCAGATCCGGGAACGTCTTCAGGAAGAGGCCTCGTTCACCGAGCTGGGCCGCCGTACCGGACACAGCATCGGGCTGAAGAACATCCACTCCCGCCTGGAGCTGTACTACGGCCGTGGCTACGGGCTCACCGTGTCCAGCCGACTTGGGGAATGGACAGAGGTTTGGATCAAGGTACCTGCCATCGGAAAGGAGGAGCTGCTCTGATGTACACTTGCATCATCATTGACGACGAGGAGCTCATACGCAAAGGAACCATCAAAAAACTGACCTCCATGGCCGATCAGGTGCGTTGCATCGGCGAGGCGGAAAACGGTGCCGACGGCATCAGCAAAATCGAAGAGCTGCACCCCGACATCGTGATTCTGGATATGCAGATGCCGGTCATGGACGGCACGCAGCTTCTCCCCTATCTGGCCGAGCATTACCCCGAACTACCCCTCATTGTGATCAGCGGCTATCGGGACTTTGATTACATCAAGCACGCCATCGCTGCCAGAGCGATTGATTATGTTCTCAAACCTTTCAGCAAGGAGAGCATCTGCAACTGTATGCGCAATGCCATTGCCCGTCTGGAAGACAGCAGCGCCGTGCAAAACCAGATCATCGCCAGCGAAGAGGAACGGGAGTCCGCCTACTATGAGTACGACATCCAGGTGTTAAAAAACCTGATCCTGGGTTATCACACGGAGGCGACCACCGTATCCTCTCGCAAGTTGAGCTTTATCAACAACACTCATAATTTGCTTTTGTTCACCCTTCACTTTACGGTTGCCCCACCCGGTGCGGAGATTTCCGACTGGCTCTCATCCAACGGCTTTGGCAACCTGGCGCTCTATCTCACCCACCCCACCAATCCGCAGATGGGGTTCCTCCTCCTCTTTATACCGGGGAACAGCATTTTTACCCCCAAGCAGCTCATCAGCCAGATGACTGACTCCCTCATCTCCTTCATGCACCACAGTGATACACAGGTCATCATAGGCATCAGCAAGCCCCACAACAGCCTGCAGCAGTTACATACCGCTTTCAAGGAGACCTCCTCCGCCCTAAACCGGCAAAGGCTGGTGTCCGAAGGCACCTGCTGCTACCACTACACCGAAGAAACAGAACCGAAAATGTCGGCATGGGCACGGCAGGAAGAGTTCCTGTTCCGCATTGAGGCCTGCATGACCGAGGAGATCACGGTGTTGACCGATGAGCTGTTCGACTGGTTCCTGCGGCAGCCGGAGTTCACCCTGGCGGATGCCAAGTACTTCTGCTACCACCTTTCTGACCAGTGCCGGATGATCATGGGCAACTACCGCCATCAGAAAGAAGTAAAACCCACCGCCAACAGCACGCAGAACATCGTCAATCACATTTTCCGGCTATCCGACTTGAAGCACTACTATCTGCAGTTCTTCCTCAATACCGCCGAGCTGCTGAAGGATCAGAGCGTTTATGCCGGTGATGACGTGGTGGAAAACATCCAGACCTATATGCAGCGCAACTACCGCAAGGATCTCACACAGGAGTTCATCGCTTCCCTCTTCTATCTGAACCGCAGTTACCTGAGCACCCTGTTCCGCGCAAAGACCGGGCAAAAGTTTGTGGACTATCTCAATGACATCCGCATCGAGAAGTCCAAGGAGCTGCTGCTTCACTCCGAGCGGAAAATGTACCAGATCGCCAAGGCTGTGGGCTATGACAACGTAAAGTATTTCTTTCGGATATTCAAGAAAAAGGTGGGCGTCACGCCGGAACAGTTCCGAGCGGGGGTCGTCCCCAC
>JAZNQA010000096.1:0-4797 GCA_045589915.1 Candidatus Enterenecus sp. | reverse complement strand
GCAGTCCCTTCGGACTGCCGCCGTTACGATTTCTGTCCTTACAAAGCCTCCCCTTGAGGGGAGGTGGCACGGCGATGCCGTGACGGAGAGGTGACCACCGACTAAGAATCGCCGCTCATTCTCCGCGCAAAAACAGCAGATCCATCAACTGCTTGAAGATGCCGCCGGTGGTGAGCCGCTCCACCGGGGCGGCGGCCACCAGGTCGATGGAATCCACCTGCTGCCCGTCCACATACACCACGATCTGCCCCAGTTTCTGCCCTGCTTCCACCGGCGCTTCCACGCTCTCCGCCAACTCGATCTGGGTGGTCACGGCCCCCGTCTTGCTCTGATCCAGCAGGATCACGCAGTCCCGTGCCGCTACCGGCTGCACCGTGTCCGCCACGCCCAGCAGCACCGGCACCGGCGCCACGGCCTGATCGGGGTACACCGGGGTGAGGGCATAGTTGGCAAAGCCGTAGTCCAGCAGCGCACGGGCGCTGTTGAAACGGTCGGTAGAGGTAGGTGCGTGCATCACCACGGCGATGAGCTCCATGCCGTCCCGCTCCGCCGTGGCGGACAGGCAGTACAGCGCAGCGTCGGTGGAGCCGGTCTTGAGGCCGGTGGCGCCGTCGTAGTAGAAGATGAGCTTGTTGGTGTTGGAGAGCTGGAACTGCCCGTCCCGCAGGGTGTCCATCCAGATGGTGGTGAACTCCCGGATGGTGGGGTGGTGCAGAATGAGTTCCCGACTCATGAGGGCGATGTCGTAAGCGCAGGACAGGTGCCCCTCTGCGGGCAGGCCGGTGCAGTTATAGAAGGTGGTGTGCTCCATACCCAGCTCCGCTGCCCGCCGGTTCATCCGCTCCACAAAGGCGGTCTCGCTGCCGGCCAGATGCTCCGCCAGCGCCACGGCGCAGTCGTTGGCGGACACCACCGCCACCGCCTTCACCATGTCCCGCACCGACATCTGCTCATTCTCTTTCAGCCAGATCTGGGAGCCGCCCATGGAGCAGGCATAGGCGGAGGCGGTCACCGTATCGTCCCAGCTCAGTGCGCCGCTGTCGATGGCCTCCATCACCAGCAACAGAGTCATCACCTTGGTGACCGAGGCGGGCTCGTACTGGGCGGTGGCCTCCTGTTCGTAGAGGATAGTGCCTGTGGATTTTTCCATCAAAATGGAGGAGGGCGCCGCCGGCGCCACCGAGGAAGCCCCAGCGGTGACAGGCGGCAGGCACAGCAGCGCCAGCACCAGGGCGATGATTCGTTTCATGGCTTGAACCTCTTTTCAAAATGGTTGTGGTTCAAGGATGTGGAATTTCGGGGTGTTCTATGCGCAGGAAATATTCAAATTTTGATGAAAAAGCAGGAAAACAGCCGGAGTTTTTGCAAACTCCGGCTGTTTTGGCAACGAATGTGAAGTTAGCGCATGGTGAGATAGCCCCGATACTGGGTCAGGTTATCGCTGCTGGCCATGTCGGACAGGAACATACTGACGATGTTGAAGTTGGGCTTCAGGAAGGGGAACTGATCCTGCTGGGCCCATTCGGGCTTGGCCATGTCACGGGTGCCCTCCACGGCGGCGGCGTACCACTCCTCAGGACCCTCGAACCACAGCTCCACCAGACGGTTGAACTTGCAGCCCACCACGTCGGGATAAATCTTGGAGGAGACGAAGCGGTTCACTTCGGGACGGTTCTGGAAGTAGGGCACGAATACCTCCTGGAACCACTTCTCGCCGGCCTCGGCATCGGGGTACTGGACGACGAACTGCCAGCGGTAGTTGGGGCCGTCGTCAATGGTGCGGCCCTTGCCCTTGTAATCGTCCTGCCAGTTGATGGGCACATGGGCAAACACGAAGGGAGGCATATCGCCGCCGCCCGACTTGCGGTGCTCGTCACCGTCCATGTTGGCCACCTTGGACAGATCCACGCCATCGTCGGGGATCATGCCCTGCCAGCGCAGCACCTCAACGGGCATACGCTCGGTAAAGGCGTTGACGCTCATCTCAGGGGTGCATTCGTTGACCATCCAGTAGTGCTCGGTCATCTGCATCCGGCGGGCACCGAACCGCTCACCCTCAGGAGGGGTGGGGAGGGCGTTGTAAAAGGCATACTTGTTGCAGTAGGTGCCGAACTTGCTGATGCTGTCGGGCACATGGATGGCGTACAGCCAGTGCTGCAGTCTGTGGCGGTACTCCTCCCGCACACAGTCCACATAAATCACGCTGCGCATGGGGCGAAATTCAAAGGCCATAGTATGTACTCCTTTCATTTGGGCTGTATGGACATTTGCCCAATTTCTTATCATCAGTATACCCGAAAGTGCACAGAATTGTCAAATTCCTATTCTACCAAAATCTATAACAAAACCGAAAAAGCAGGCTCTCCTTGCGATGAGGACGGCATGGTATTATAATGGAGAAAACATTTGGGAGGGATGGCAATGGTCACACGGCAGCCTGATTACAACCACAGCTTCCGCTGCATCGGCGGTCAATGCCCGGACACCTGCTGTCGGGACTGGGAGATCGTGCTGGATGAGGGGGCGCTGGAGGACTACCGTACCGCACCTCAGCCCTTGCGGGAGCAGATCGCCGCCAATCTGGTGGAGGATGGGGAGGGCGACCTGTGCTTCCGCCTGCGGGAGGACGGCTATTGCGCCCTGCTGACCCCCGACGGGCTGTGCCCCATCCAGCGTGACTGGGGGGAGGGGCATCTGTGCGCCCACTGTGCCGCCTACCCCCGCTTCACCGAGGAATACGGCTCCCTTACCGAAACGGCGCTGGCCATCTCCTGCCCGGAGGCGGCACGGCTGCTCATGGAGCAGAAGCGGTTTGTCCTGACGGAATGGGATGACGGCGTGGCGGATCAGCCCTTTGACGGCGTGGACGGCGAGCTGCTGGCGGGCTTGGACACCACCCGCCGGCTGGCGCTGGAGCTGCTCAACGACGATGCCAAACCCCTCTGGCAGCGGTTGGCGGAGCTGCTGGCCTTTGCCGATGATGTGCAGGACTGCATCGACTTCGGGGCCTTTTCCTCCATGGGGGACTGTGTGCCTGAGCCGGTGGAGGTGGAGCGACCCCTGTCCCGACGCAAGTTTGCTGTGCGGCTCGTGGACGCCTGCGGCAAGCTGGAATCCCTGCGCCCTGCGTGGCCTGCGCTGCTGGAGCGCAGGGGGGAGGAGCTGAAGGGGCTGGACGAGGATGCCTATGCCGACCTGTGCCAACGGTTCCAGCGCTCCTGTCCCGGCTGGGAGCGACGGCTGGCAAATCTGGCCTGCTATCTGGTGTTCCGCCATTGGCACAAAACGGTGAATGACGACGGACTGTACGGCCGAGGGGCGCTGGCGGGGGCGGCCTGCCTGCTGGTGTACCACCTCTCTCTGCTGGCGTGGCGGGAGAAGGGCAGTCTGTTTCCGGCGGAGGAGGCTCTCATCTGGTCGGCCTTCAGCCGTGAGGTGGAGCACTTGGAGGAGAACCTCACCGATCTGATCGAGCTGCTGTTCCATACGGAGGAATGGCCGCTGCTGTCCGCTCTGTGCGGGTGATGAAGTTTTGTCGTGCAGGGTAAAGGCACACTTAGTCAAACAACAAAGGTGAGATGTAAGCAGGGAATTAAAATCTGGTGTTTACAGCAGTTGACGCAACGGAGAATTACCTCAAGAAACTGTTTGGAAATACAATAAAAATGAAGAAGACTCTGCGCACTTTATCTCCCGGCTGAAATTGCTTGAAAAAGCAGTGCCGACAAATGCTCACGCAAAGTCTTCAACTGAAGAAATAGTACACGATGAAATATGTTCTGTCAACAGGCAATATTTCCTTCGTGGCACCCGTGAACTGGAGCAGCGGCTCCGTGACCTCGAAAAGCAGAATGAGCGGCTGGAGGAGCGGAATAAGCGGCTGAGGGCGCAGATGAAGCGCACGACATCCGCCAAGACGGACGAGGCTGAGGTAAAACGGACGGCAGCAAGGCATTTCAAAGCGCCTATGACGAAGCCACGGCTCAGAGCCTGTCCCCGGAGGAAATCTGGGAAGAGGTTATCTGCGATAGTGTTGCCGACATGAACATCTTCACCGGGCGCTCCACGGAAACCGAAGCCGGAGAAGTGCTGACTGAGATGGGCCATGCTGCCGAGAACAGCGGCGCTGTGGAAAGCAGAGGGCCTCCTGCGACCGACGCAAATGTCGGTGGCAAGGCGAGTCGGGAAACGAGCAGCCGGGCTCAACGTGGGCGGTCGATTGAACTGGAAATCATGGAGAACAATCGGCTTGAGAGACTTCGCCAGTTTGGTAATAACATCCCTAAGGTGTGGTATGCATACAGCGGAAAATATCTGTATGTGTACGAGAACCTAAGTCGCATGGACTACCGCATCATTTGCATGGTTCCGGTCACGAATCAGGCACTGAGTGATGCCATACTAAAGGAGGTGAACGATAATGCTAACCGAACTGCAGCGTCTTTTAATCGGTGGCTTGCAAATTTGCGGGTTCAAGCCGGACGACATCGTGGCGGCAATAGCGCTTCTCGAAACAGAGGATCAACAGTGGGAACTGGCGGATTATCTGGAAATGGTCGTGGAAAACCCGCCGGACAGAGCGGAAGTGTTCGAAAAGGTGGCGGAATTGGCCAAGTAAACGAGCCTTCCGATGCAACAAAAAAATATCTGGAAATGCACGAAAAAGCGAAGCGCATTTCAAAGATAGAAAAAACTCTTCGAAGCGGAAAACTCAACGACGCCCAAAAAACTCTGTTAAGGTCTGAACTCAAGGAACTCAAAAAAGAGTTTCAGCCGATCAAAGGGAAGGCATCCAGA
>JAZNQA010000095.1:0-4631 GCA_045589915.1 Candidatus Enterenecus sp. | reverse complement strand
GACGGTCGGGCGGCAGATGGGCAGGGTGACGCGAAGCATGTACTTGAGGTCAGAGGTGCCGTCCACCTTGGCCGCGTAATACAGCTCGTCGGGGATCTATTCAAAGTTTTCCTTTAATAAATAAATGTAAAAGACCGAGGTGACCGACGGCAGGATCAGACCGAGAAAGCTGTTGCGCAGGTCGAGATTGGTGATGGTGACATAGTTGGTGATGATGACCAGCTCATTGGGGATCATCATCAGGGCGAGGATGATGGTGAAGGCGAGGTTCTTGCCCCGAAATTCCAGCCGTGCAAAGGCAAAGGCAGCCAGAATGGTGACCACCAGCATGACGGCAGTGGTGGCAAGGGTGAAGATCAGGGTGTTGAGGAAATAGCCCGCCAGCGGCACCGCAGTAAAGGCGTCCACATAGTTTTGCAGGGTGGGCGACAGGGTGAAGAGCTGGGGGATATATTCCGAGTTGTAGGCGCTGTAACTCTTAAAGGAGGTCAGAAGCATCCAGTAGAACGGGAACAGCACGATGAGCGCCCAGACTGCCAGCAGCACATAGGTGACGGTCTTGATGACCAGCCTGCGTGTGCGGGCGGACTTTTCAATTCGTTCAAAATTTACTTGTTTTCCCATATGCAGGCCCTCACGAATAATGGACGTGTTTCTTGCTGACCAGCAGGTTGATGCAGGTGATGGTCAGCACGATGGCGAACAGAATGATGGCGGCTGCCGAAGCGTAGGAGGGATAGCCGCCGCTATTGCCGTAGAGCATATCGTAGACGTAGCCCACGATGGTATTCATCCCCGCCGCATTGAGATCGGTGCCGAACAGGGCCACCGCATCGCTGTACGCCTTGAACGCCCCGATGAAGCCCGTGATGATGAGGAAGAAGATGGTGGGAGAGATCATGGGCACGGTGATGCGGGTGAAGATGCGCAGGCGGGAGGTGCCGTCCACCTTGGCGGCGTTGTAGTACTGCTGATTCACCGAGGCCAGGGCGCTGGTCAGGATGAGCACCTTGAAAGGAAGCACCACCCAGATGGTGTAGAAGCAGAGCACGAACATCTTGGCCCAGTAGGGGCCGTCGATGAAGTCGATGGGGGCCATGCCGAACCAGCCCATGATGAGGTTGATGAGGCCGTCGGTGTACGGGGTGCGCTGGAACAGAATCATGAACACCAGACCCACCGCCAGCGTATTGGTCACATAGGGCAGGAAGTAGATGGTCTGGTACAGCTCACGCACCTTGCTGATGGAGTTCAGCCCCACCGAAATGAGCAGCGCCAGCCCCGTGGACAGGGGCACGGTGATGATGACCAGCACAAAGGTGTTTTTCAGCGCCTGGAGGAAGTAGGGGTCGTGGAGCACATAGGAATAGTTGTAGCCGCCCACCCCCAAATGGGTCTGGGAGGCAAAGTTGTACCCCTCCTCAAAGGAGTAAATGAACACGTCGATGAGGGGGTACACCATGAATACCACAAGAAAGAGGATGGCGGGCAGCAGGTAGAGCCAGCCTTTCAGTTTTCGTTTCTCCATAGTATCTCTCCCGTCAGTCAGCCAGCTCGAAGGGGATGCGCTGCTCCGTCTTCTTGCTGAACAGGAACACCTTGTTGGGCTTCACATCAAAGCGCACGGTTTTGGAGCTGGTGTCCACCCTGTTTTCGGCGCTGATGATGGAGCGGATCTCCACATTCTCGCAGTCCTCGTGATCGGACACCACGGTGATGTCACGCCCCATGATCTCCACCTCGGTGAGCTTGCAGCCCAATGCACCGCTCTCCCTGAGGACAAAGCCCTCCGGACGGATGGCCACGTGTACCTCCTGATCGGGCACGCCCCTGATGCTCAGGATGGCCTCCTCCCCGATGTACACCTTGCCGCCCTGCACCCTGCCTCTGAACTGGTTGATGGGAGGCGTGCCGAGGAAGGTGGCCACAAAGAGGTTCACCGGGTCGTCATACACCTCCTGGGGCTTGCCGATCTGGTGAATGACCCCCTCCTTCATGACCACGATCATATCGGAGATGCTCATGGCCTCCTCCTGATCGTGGGTGACGAACACGGTGGTCACCTGAGTCTCCTTCTGGATGCGGCGGATCTCCTCCCGGGTCTGGAGACGCAGACGGGCATCCAGATTGGACAAGGGCTCGTCCAGCAGGAGTACACGGGGGGTCTTTACCAGCGCACGGGCGATGGCCACCCGCTGCTGCTGTCCGCCGGACAGCTCGCTGGGTTTGCGGTCCATCAGCTCGTCGATCTGCACCAGCCTGGCGGCCTCCAGGGCACGGCTGGCCATCTCCTCCTTGGTGAGCTTGTCCTTCCCTTTCAGATTTTCCAGGGGAAAGGTGATGTTCTGCTTCACGGTGAGGTGAGGGTACAGGGCATAGTTTTGGAACACCATGCCCACTCCCCGGTTCTCCGCAGGCAGATCGGTCACATCATCGTCCCCGAAGAAAATGCGGCCGCTGGTGGGCTTTTGCAGGCCGCACAGCAGGTTCAGCGTGGTGCTCTTGCCGCAGCCGGAGGGGCCCAGCAGCCCCACCAGCTTGCCGTCCGGGATCTCGAAGTCGAAATCGTTCACGGCGATCACATCGGGCTGCTTCTTATTTCGGTTTGGAAATCTCTTGGTCAGATTCTGCAACACAACTTTCATACGCTTCCCTTTCCTTTTCTCAGATGTTCAGCAGCGCCGGCACTTCCCTCCGCCTTGCTGTGAAGCGGCACGGCGGACACAGCCCTGTGCCCTGCCGCAGCTCTTTTCCAATCATATTATCACAGAAATAGTCAAAATGAAACAGAAATATGGGAAAAGCAGGGCAGAAAACCTAATCCCCGCCCACGCATCTGACCTCCAAAAACTTTTGGAAACTGACCATTTCAAAATGGTCAGTTTTGCGTTATCTTACATAGCATAACAAAAACACCAAAGGGAGGCTGATGCACGGTGCCCCACAACCGACAAAAAAAGATCGCAGTCATCAATGACTTCACCGGGTTTGGGCGCTGTTCCCTCTCCGTGGCGCTGCCCATCATCTCCGCCCTGCGGGTGCAGTGCTGTCCCCTGCCCACCGCCATCTTCTCCAATCACACCGGGTATGACAGCTTTTATTCCACCGATTTTACCGCCCACATGGATGCCTACATGGAGGAATGGGCCAAGCTGGATCTGCGCTTCCACGGCATCCTCACCGGCTTTCTCGGCTCCCCGGAGCAGATCCACATTGTGGAACGGTTTATGGAGCATTTCAAGGGGGAGGACACCATCACCGTCATTGACCCCGTCATGGGGGACGGCGGCAGGCTGTATGCCACCTACCCGCCCCAACTGGCGGAGCAGATGAGCCGTCTGGTGCGCTATGCGGACATCCTCACCCCCAATCTGACCGAGGCCTGCATCCTCACCGGCACGGAGTACCGCCCCCACATGGACGAGGGCGCACTCACCGTGCTTTGCGAAAAGCTGAGCGCCATGGGGCCGGACAAGATCGTCATTTCCGGGCTGGAACGGGGCGACGACCTGGAAAACTTCATCTTTGAGCGGGGCAAGCCGCCCATGGTCATCACCGAACACAGGGCAGGCCCGTGTCGGGCCGGTACAGGCGACATTTTCTCGGCTATGATCGCCGCAGATGCGGTCAACGGCATGGAGCTGGCCGATTCCGTCCGCCATGCCGCATCCTTTATCGCCAGGGCCATGCGCCGGACGCTGGAGCTCCGCCTGCCGCAAACGGACGGTCTCTGCTTCGAGGAATATCTGAAGGAAATCTGACAGGGAGGGATCACCTATGAAACGCAGCACCATTCGTCACCTATGCCTCGCCGGTGTGTTCAGCGCCATCGTTTTCCTGTTTACCGCCTATCTGCACGTGCCCAGCCATACCGGCTATGTCCACATCGGGGACGGCTTTATCTATCTTGCCGCCTGCCTGCTTCCCTTCCCTTATGGCACCGCCGTGGGCGTGGTGGGGGCGCTGCTGGCCGACTGCCTCACCGGCTTCGCCCTGTGGGCGCCGGCATCGGTGATCATCAAGGCCGCCGCCACCCTGTGCTTTACCGCCCGCACCAAAAGGCTCATTTGCCTTCGCAACCTGCTGGCGCTGCTCCCTGCCTGGGTGCTGTGCGTGGGCGGCTACTATCTCTATGAGGTACTGCTCACCGGCAGCTTTGCCGCCCCCGTTGCCGCCATTCCGGGCAATATCACCCAATGCCTGTTCAGCTCTGCGGTGTTTATCGCACTGGGCATCGTGCTGGATCAGACCCGTATCAAAGACCGAATGCTGTCAGGCGGCAGCCTGTCCTGACCCCCGGCCACACATTCCGCCGCTTCCACAAGCACAGCCCGCTCCGAAAGAGGGACAACTCTTCCTTTCGGAGCGGGCTGTTATTCTTTTTGGTTATCGAAGGGATTTTTTTGGTAATTAGTGTAGAAATTTTTATTTGTTTTTCTGCTCTTTTCGTGTAATTTTGCTAATTTCCCCTTTACAAGCAAAATCTTATATGATATATTATATGTGAACTCAAGGAGCCGCCGGGCTACCGGCTCTCCTGCGTTTCATCACTCGAACACCTGTCACCTCCCCGGTTCTGTTACGGAAAGGATGGTATTCCCATGACGAAACGGACTTATGTACCCATGACC
>JAZNQA010000094.1:0-9037 GCA_045589915.1 Candidatus Enterenecus sp. | reverse complement strand
ACCACGTTGCGCACATGGGTCTCCGAGCGGTCAAATTCCCTGGCTAAAAGCTGAATCATGGTGTCCATAGTATCCTTTTACTCCAGTCCGGCGGCTTGGCAGACGAAATCCACGCATTGGGCCACCATACGGTCGCAGTGTACCTTCTTTACCTCGCCCCGCTCGGCAGATGCCTTGAGCAGGGAGGCGCAGTCGATGCTGCCGTTTTCATTGGTGAACTGGCGCAGCAGCTCCAGCCGCTTTTCCTGAGGCAGACCCAGCCCGCCCAGCGCCATCAGCGCCCCGGTGACAGCGCCGCACACCGAGCCGCAGCCCATGCCGCCGCCAAAGTTGAGGGCGAGGGCATTGGCCTGCTCCCGGGTGATGCCCATGTCCTCCGCAAAGGGGATGAGCACCGACTGGGCGCAGTTATAGTGGATGGTGGGGTGGGCGCGCAGGGCGGCCATATCTTCCCGTCTGGTCATGGTTTATGCTCCTTTCCCGTCAGGCCAGCAGCTCCAGCAGGGTGTCCACCGCTTCCTCGCGGGTGGCCCAGCTGGTGGCAAAGCGGACGGCGGTGTGGTTGGCGTCCACCGGCTCCCACACGCTGAACACCACCTGCTCCCGCAGGCGCTCCAGATGGCTGTTTTCCAGAATGACGAACTGCTGGTTGGTGGGGGAATCCAGCAGGAGGGGGTAGTTCAGCGCCTGCAATCCGGCCTTGAGCTTCATGGCGAGGCGGATGGCGTGGCGGCTGATGGTGAGGTACAGGTCGTCGGTGAACAGGGCGTCGAACTGGATGCCCAGCAGACGGCCCTTGGCCAGCATGGCCCCCCGCTGCTTCACCATGGTGAGGAACTGCTTGGGGGCGTTGTTGCGGGGGAAGACCACCGCCTCGCCGCACAGAGCACCCACCTTGGTGCCGCCGATGTAGAACACGTCGCACACGCTGGCGAGGAAGGGCAGGTCAACATCGGTGTTCTGGCTGGCCAGACCGTAGCCCAGCCGGGCACCGTCCATGAACAGGGGAAGACCATAGCGGCGGCACACCTCGGAGATGGCGGTCAACTCCGAGCGGGTGTACAGCGTGCCGTACTCGGTGGGGTGGGAGAGGTACACCATGCCGGGGAAGACCATGTGGTCGTGGCTGCCATCCTGCCAGAAGGCGGTGAGCAGACCCTCCAGCTCGTCAGCACGCAGCTTGCCGTCGTGCTGGGGGAGGGGGAGGACTTTGTGTCCGGTGAACTCGATGGCGCCCGCCTCGTGGACGTTGATGTGGCCGGTGGAGGCGGCCACTACCCCCTCGTAGGGGGCCAGCATGGTGCCGATGACCACGGCGTTGGTCTGGGTGCCGCCGGAGATGAAGTAGATGTCGGCGTCGGGAGCCTGACAGGCGGCACGGATCTTCTCCTTGGCGGAGGTGCACCAGCGGTCGTTGCCGTAGCCGGGCTGCTGCTCCAGATTGGTGTCCAGAAGCTGCTGGAGTATGGCGGGATGTGCGCCCTCGCTGTAATCGTTTTCAAAAGAAAGCATGGATGACCGCTCCTTCAAATAGAGTATGTGAATATACTTTAACACATCGGAAAATGGAGGTCAAGGAGAGGGGAGGGTTCCCGACATATCCCGCTCAAGGCCCGCATAAACTGGAGCAACAAGAGGCGGGGAGTGTTGCAGTTTGAAGGGAAATATCGAGGAGCGGGCCGTCACGCTTGCCCAGTACATCATAGAGAACCGGACCACCGTCCGGGCGGCGGCTCAGAAGTTCGGCATCAGCAAATCCACCGTACATAAGGATCTGGCCGAGCGCCTGCCCGCCCTCAATCACGCCCTGTACCAGCAGGCCAAGGCCATTTTGGAGGAGAACAAGGCGGAGCGGCACATCCGTGGGGGCATCGCCACCCGAAAAAAGTATAAAGGTGAGTAACAAAAGGGCGTGCTGCAGAGTGTTTCTCTGCAACACGCCCAGCGGTTTGTTATGAGGCAGTATTTCGGGTCACGTCGTTGATCCACAGCCCGCTGCGAAAGCGGAGATAGCCGAGGACAGATTTGATGATGTTTTCGCTGGCCATGGCCAGATAGACCCACAGGATGCCTACCTCAAACACCAGCCCCGCCAGCGCCGCCAGCGGGATGGCCACCACCCACAGGGGCAGGATGTCGATGACGGTGGCCATGCGGACATCGCCGCCGCCCCGCAACACCCCCACGATGTTGGTGGTGCAGAAGGAGCGCACCGACATGGACAGGAACACCACCGTCAGCATCATGGTGCAGATGGTGGCGGCACCGGCGGACAGGTCGAAGATGGGGTAGAGGAAGGGGACGAACACCACATGGAGGACGACGAAGAACACCAGTCCCATCACCAGCCCGAACAGGAAGGCCAGCGTACCCAGCAGCGCCCCCAGGCTATACACCTTGCGGCTGTTGCCCGAACCGATCTCCTGTCCGATGAGGATGGCGGCGGTACCGGCGATGGCGAACACGCCCACGGTACACAGGTTGTTGATGTTGCCCGCAATGGCATAGGCGGCCAGGATCTCCTTGGAGCCGTCCATGTGCCCCATGATGGTGGGGAATAGGGAGGTGCCCAGCCCCCACAGCGTTTCGTTGCACATGACGGGGGTGGCGAAGCGGACGAACCGGCGGATCATCTCCTTGCCGGGACGGAAGAGCAGCTTGGGGTCGATGCGAAATTTTTTGTCCCTCACCGCCCACACCACCATGATGGTGAAGGAGAGTACACGGGCCAGCAGAGTGGCCAGCGCTGCGCCCTCTACCCCCATGCGGGGCGCACCCAGATTGCCGAAGATGAACACCCAGTTGAGGAAGGTGTTGCCGAGCATGGATGCGCCCAGAATGTACAGACCCCGGTTGGGGCTGCCCATGGCACGGTGGGCACCGATATACATCTGCACAAAGCTGTCGAAGAAGTAGGACCAGCCCACGATGCGGGCGTAGCGCACAGCGGTGTCGATGACCTCACGGTCATTGCCGAACAGACCCATGAACCACTGGGGGATCAGGGTGGTAATGAGGGCAAAAATAAGGGTGATGGCCCCCGCCACATACATACTGATGCCCATGACCCGATTGATGGAGCGCAGGTCGCCCTTGCCCCGATACTGGCTGATGAGCACCGACGAGCCGCTCTGCACGCCGAACATCATGAGCTGCACCACAAAAATGGGAATGTTGGCCAGCGTCACGCCCGCCAGCGGCCCCTCCCCCATGGTGCCCACCATGAAGGTGTCCACCAGACCCAGGGAGTTGGTGATGAGATTTTGCAGCAAAATGGGCAGCGCAAGGGCCAGCAGCTTTCGGTAAAAGCCCGGTTCACGCTTAAAAACGGTTAACATAATATACCTCGTTGAAGTTAAGACAGAGTGGTAAACAGGGAGTTGGCGGCTTCGCACAGGGCGGACACCAGCGTGTCCACCTCGGCGCGGGTGGTGTCAGGGGAGAAGGAGATGCGCAGCATCCCGTCCAGCCACGGCTTGGGCAGGTGAATGGCGGCGAACACATGGCTGGGCTTGCCCTTGTGGCAGGCGGAGCCGGAGGACAGGCACACGCCCCGGTCGCCCAGCACCCGCACCACCACCTCGCTCTTATAGTCGGGGAGGGTGACGGCGCAGATGTGGGGGGCATCCCCGGTGCATACCACCTCCAGCTTGGGCAGGGCCTCCTTCAGCCGGCCGATGGCATAGCCCTTGATGGCGGCGGTGCGCTCCAGGCGGCCGCTGTCTGCCATGGCCGCCTCACAGGCGGCGGCAAAGCCGGCGATCTGGGCGGTGGCCTCCGTGCCGGAGCGCAGGCCGTCCTCCTGTCCGCCGCCGGTGAGCAGCGGGGGCAGCTTGATGCCCTTTTTCACATACAGCGCACCGATGCCCTTGGGGCCGCCCAGCTTGTGGGCGCTCACCGCCACAAGGTCGGCGCCCAGAGATGCCATGGTGAAGGGCACCTTCAAAAAGCCCTGCACGGCATCGCAGTGGAACAGGATGTTCCTGTCATAGGCTTTCACCGCCTTAACGCATTCGGCCACGGGGAGGATGGCCCCCGTCTCGTTGTTGACCAGCATCATGGATACCAGCGCTGTATCCGGGCGGAGGGCGGCACGCAGGTCGTCCGCCGAGATGCGGCCGCTCTTGTCGGGGGAGAGGAAGGTGACCTCAAAGCCCTGCTTTTGCAGGTCTTTGCAGGTCTCCAGCACGGCGGCGTGCTCCACGGCGGTGGTGATGATGTGTTTCCCCTTTCGGCGGTTGAGCTCCACGCCACGGCGGATGGCCCAGTTGTCCCCCTCGGTGCCGCAGGAGGTGAAGTACACCTCGGCGGGGGTGCAGCCCAGCGCACGGGCCACCGTTTCCCGATGCTCTTTCACCCGCTGGGCGGCCTGACGACCGTACTCGTAGCGGGAGGAGGGGTTGCCGAAGTGGGACAGCGCCTCCGTCATGGCGGACACCACTTCGGGGCGGACAGGGGTGGTGGCAGCGTAATCAAAATAAGTGAAATCCATGGAAATACCTCCACAGGGAAAGTCAGTTTTACTATTTTAATGTGTGCGGCAGGGAAAGTCAACAGCAATGGGGTGCGATCGGTGGGCAAAAAGTTCCCATTTGTCCAGCGGGGCGCAGAGTGTCTTGACTTTTTGCCATGCGGGTGATACACTAACCCCAATCAAACGGCATTGACGGAGAAGAGATCGCAATGCGGCGGGCAGAGAGGGGCACATCTGGTGCAAGTGCCCTGCGCCGGCGGCGGTCGGTACCACTCCTGAGCGGCCTGGGATGACCGGGACGGGATCCTCCCGTTATCGAGGGACTCAAAGCGGCATCTGTACAGATGCAAGCAGGGTGGAACCGTGGAGTATAAAGCGTGGAGCCGTAGAGAACAGGCGCAGCGTGATTTTGATGCTTCACCCCTGAACCATCAGGGGTGAAGCATTTTTAGTTTGCCCCGAAAACGAGAGGTTCACCTCTCAGTCAGCCCTGCGGGCTGCCAGCTCCCCTCAAGGGGAGCCAGAAAGGAGCGTATCAAAATGTCCGAAGAAAACAACCTGTATACCTTTGAAAATCCTGAGTACCGCAAGACCTACTGGCACACCTGCTCCCACGTGCTGGCCCAGGCCATGAAGCGCCTGCACCCCGAAGTGAAGCTGGCCATCGGCCCCGCCATCGAGAACGGCTTTTACTATGATTTCGACACGCCCCGCCCCTTCACCCCGGAGGATCTGGAGGCGCTGGAGGGGGAGATGCGCAAGATCTGCAAGGAGAAGCTGAAGCTGGAGCGGTTCGAGCTGTCCCGTGAGGAGGCGCTGGAGCTGATGAAGGACGAGCCCTACAAGGTGGAGCTCATCAACGACCTGCCGGAGGATGCCGTCATCTCCTTCTACAAGCAGGGCGAGTTCACCGACCTGTGCGCCGGCCCCCATCTGGACTCCACCGGCCGCATCAAGGGCAACGCCGTCAAGCTCACCTCCGCCACCGGCGCATACTGGCGGGGCGACTCCAGCCGCAAGATGCTCCAGCGCATTTACGGCGTGGCCTTCGCCAAAAAGGACGAGCTGGATGCCTATATCGCCCAGCGTGAGGAGGCCCTCAAGCGGGATCACAACAAGCTGGGCCGTGAGCTGGAATACTTCACCACCGTGGATGTGATCGGTCAGGGCCTGCCCATCCTGCTGCCCAAGGGTGCCCGCACCATCCAGACCCTCCAGCGCTGGGTAGAGGACGAGGAGCAGAAGCGTGGCTATCTGCTCACCAAGACCCCCCTTATGGCCAAGCGTGATCTGTACCGCATCTCCGGCCATTGGGATCACTATCGGGACGGTATGTTCATTCTGGGCGACCCCGATGACGAGAGCAAGGAATGCTTCGCCATGCGCCCCATGACCTGCCCCTTCCAGTATCAGGTGTTCCTGAACCGTCAGCGCTCCTACCGTGACCTGCCCATGCGTCTGGGCGAGACCTCCACCCTGTTCCGCAACGAGGATTCCGGCGAGATGCACGGCCTCATCCGTGTGCGCCAGTTCACCATTTCCGAGGGTCATCTGGTGCTCCGCCCCGACCAGCTTCGGGAGGAGTTCAAGGGCAGTCTGGATCTGGCCAAGTACCTGCTGGGCACGGTGGGTATGCTGGATAAGTGTACCTTCCGCTTCTCCCAGTGGGATCCCAACAACACCGCCAAGTATGAGGGCACTGCCGAGCAGTGGAACGAGGCTCAGGCCGTGATGGGACAGATCCTGGACGAGCTGGGCGTGGAATACGAGATCGGCATCGACGAGGCCGCCTTCTACGGCCCCAAGCTGGACATCCAGTACAAGAATGTGTTCGGCAAGGAGGATACCATCGTCACCATCCAGATCGATATGCTGTTGGCCGAAAAGTTCGGTATGTACTATATCGACGAGAACGGTGAAAAGGCGCTGCCCTATATCATCCACCGCACCTCGCTGGGCTGCTATGAGCGCACGCTGGCCTACCTGAAAGAGGAGTACGCCGGCGCTCTGCCCACGTGGATGGCCCCTGAGCAAGTGCGCTTCCTGCCCGTCACCGACCGTGCCGCCGACTACTGCGCTGAGAAGGCCAGGGCGCTGGAGACCATGGGCTTCCGTGTGGAGGTGGACTACCGCAACGAGAAGATCGGCAAGAAGATCCGTGAGGCTCAGTTGGAGAAGGTCCCCTATATGCTGGTGGTGGGCGACCGTGACATGGAGAACGGCACCGTTTCCCCCCGCCACCGTGCCGACGGCGATCTGGGCGCTATGTCCTTCGAGGAGTTTGCCGCTCTGCTTAAAGACGTGGTGGACACCAAGGCGAAGAAGTAAAGAACTGTTTTCGGGGCCGCTGCGATGCAGCGGCCCCGGTGCTTTATGGCGGATGACAATGTTATAGTATTGATTTATGGGTGGGCTGAAGAAGGTTGCAAAGAAAACTTTGCAAAAACTATTGACAAGTTTACTTGGCGGTGCTATCCTGTGATCGTGCACAGAAAACTTGGCAAAGGAGATTCATTATGAACAGGGAAGAAATTTTGGCAACCAACAGGAAGGACAATGAAGGAAAACCTGATGAGCGTGAATTGCAGGTGCTTGCCAATGCTTCAAGGATCGGTATGGTAGTAGGCGGCATTTTATCTGTGGTGATCATTCTGTTTTCACGAATCATAGATGTCCCTTTGCTTGGCCTCGCAGCGTGGTCAGTATATTTCTCCATGGCTGGAAGCCGAAGCCTTTATCAATTCATGAAGACAAAGGAGCGGTTTAGGCTCGTACAAGCGGTGATCGGTATCTTACTTGGCCTCGCTTGCCTGATCGGAATGATCATTTTGGGGTTGCAGAAATGAAAGAAGATTCATTGTTGGTACTAAAAAACAGGCTGAAGGAGTACCGCACAAAAGCGGGATTATCCCAGGCACAGCTTGCCGATATGGTGGGCGTGTCACGGAATACGATCAGCTCAATCGAAACAGGACAGTTTAATCCTACTGCTAAATTGGCTTTAATTCTGTGTGTGGCATTGGACAAGAGATTCGAGGAATTGTTCTATTTTTAGTTATATAAATGAATTAAAACCGAGGTTGTCATAGCGGCATCCTCGGTTTTTTGCTTTCGGAATAGGTTTCCCTTTGAAATGACAAAAGTTGTAGGGGTCGGCGTCCCCGACGACCCCATTTGATACCTCTCCGTCATTTGCTGCGCAAATGCCACCTCCCCTCAAGGGGAGGCTTTGGGGGTACGCACTTCAAAGGCTCCCTTTGAGGGGAGCTGTCAGCGAAGCTGACTGAGAGGTGTATTCGGCGCACACGCAGGTGCGCCCCTACGGCGAATGATCGAACCTGTTTGCAGGGGTGGATGCCAAACCCGCCCGTATGGACCGCCGAGGGCGGCGGTCCCCATAGACCGATGGGAAGATTTGCGTAGGGGCCGATGCCCTCATCGGCCCTCACCTTGGCAAACCGCACCCATGTCCTCGATGTGCTGCTTGAGGTAGTCGCTCAGCCGCAGCAGGCAGCTCAGGGTGAGCTTATCTATGGATGCCTGTGCCCCCAACAGAGCGAGCTGGAGCAGGGTAATGTCCTCCCGAAGGTCTTGTAAAGTTTCCTGCATACACTGAAATTTGGGTTCCATCGGAATCACCTCAGCCGGATGATACCACAACAAATCTGCAAAGTGTTGATTCTACCATCGTTTGATAGTAGAATTACGTTTGACAGCGTAGGGGCGCACCTGTGTGTGCGCCCGAAAAAGCCTCCCCTTGAGGGGAGGTGGCCCCGAAGGGGCCGGAGAGGTGAATAGGCAAGGGACACCTCTCAGTCGCCTATCGGCGACAGCTCTCCTCAAGGAGAGCCTTTAGGAGTAGGATCCGAGGTGCAGCATGAACTACAAACTCACCATTCAATATGACGGTTCCCGCTACGACGGCTGGCAGCGGCAGGGCAACACCGACAACACCATTCAGGGCAAGCTGGAAGCGGTGCTGTCCAAGCTGGCAGGGGAAGCGGTGGATGTGCGGGGTGCAGGGCGCACCGATGCAGGCGTCCATGCCCTGGGTCAGGTGGCCAGCGTGAAGCTGCCCGGTGAGCGAACCGCCCACGAAGTGAAAGATTATGTCAACCGCTATCTGCCGGAGGACATCGCCGTGGTGGAGGCGGAGGCGGTGGACGACCGCTTTCATGCCAGACTGGCGGCGAAGGGCAAGGTGTACTGTTACCGCCTGCGGCTGGGGAGCGTGCCCGATGTGTTTGCCCGCAGGTACCAGTACCGGGTGGAGGAGGAGCTGGATCTGGCCGCCATGGAGCGGGCGGCTGGGCTGCTCACCGGCACCCACGATTACCGCTCCTTCTGCGCAGACCGGCGGTTTAAGAAGTCCACCGTCCGCACCGTCCACAGCATCGACATACAGCAGACGGGGGCGGATGTGACCATCACCTACCACGGCACGGGGTTTCTGTACAACATGGTGCGTATCCTCACCGGCACCCTGCTGGAGGTGGGACTGGGTCTGCGCAGCGCCGGGGAAATGCCCGCCATTCTGGCGGCGAGGGACAGGTCTGCGGCGGG
>JAZNQA010000093.1:0-26694 GCA_045589915.1 Candidatus Enterenecus sp. | reverse complement strand
GGGGGTGGGCTCCGGCGTGGGGGTAGCCACAGGCTGGGCAGCGGAGGGGACGGGGGTGGGCGCAGGGGGCTGCTCAGGTGCGGCGCAGCCTGCCAGCGCCACAAAGAGCGCCAGCGCAGGGAGCAGCGGGAGCATATGCTTGAAGGGACGGCGCACAACAAAGACCTCCTTCGCAGATGAGTCCAACTCGACTCATTTCGACATTTTGTTCATGATAACACCGCCGTTGCCGTTCCGTCAACTACAAATAGGTTACAGCGCACCCCTCGTCACAGGAGGATGGCGCAGATCTCGTCGAAGTGGGAGGCGGTATAGGTGGGGACGGCGGAGCCGGTGAGAGGCTGCCCCTTGGGGTTGTACCATATGGTGTCGATGCCGGCACGATTGCCCCCCAAAATGTCGGTGGCAAGGCTGTCCCCCACCATGAGCACACGGCTGCGGTCGGTGACGGACAGGGCGGTGCACACCCGATCAAAGAATTCGGGCTGGGGCTTGGCCGCCCCCAGCTCCATGGAGATGAACAGATGGGGGATGAGCCGGCTCATGCCGGTGCGCTCATAGCGTCCCCGCTGGGCGGCGGGCAGACCGTTGGTGGCGATGGCCAGGGTGAGGCCGCCCTCCTTCAGACGGGTGCAGAAGTCCCACGCACCGGGGAGCAGATAGCCCTCCTCACCCAGAGCGTGCTGGTAGTCGTAGTTCACCCGACGGGGATCCCACTTCACGCCGTACACACGGGCAAGGGCGGCAAAACGCTCCACCGTGATGAAATCCTGATCCAGCTCCCCTCTGGCAAAGGCGTCCCACAGGGCGTGATTGATCCTGGCGTAGGTGGCGGCCACCTCGTCGGTGCAGGTCAGGCCGTGGCGCAGCAGGGTGCGGTTCAGAGCCATTTGCTCCGAGCGGTCAAAATCGAACAGGGTCATGTCCGCATCCAGCAGGACAATATCATAGCGGCCCATGTCAGCGCCCCTTTCTGCTGTGGATGATGCGCAGGGCGGTGGACACCACCAGCGCACCCAGAGCAAGGCAGCCTGCGATGCCGAAGGTGCTGATAAAGGTCTCCAAAAACATCTGGCTGTCCCCCCGGATGCCGTAGTCCAGCGCCTGATAGACCAGATAGCCGGGCAGCAGCGGGAAGAAGGAGATCACCAGATAGGCGGTGGCGGGACACTTGCGCAGCCGTGCCATGATCTCAGCGTAAATGGACACGACGATGGCGGCAATCAGACTGGCCAGATGGACGCTGCCGCCGGTGAGGAACAGAACGGCCTGATAGACCGCCCAGCCTATGGCGCCCCCCAGGCAGCACAAAAATGCGCCCAGGCCCTGCACGTTGTACAGGAAACAGAAGCCATAGCACGCCACGAAGGCGAACAGGCAGTACAGAACCAGGGGGTACTGGTGCAGAGCGTGGGTGCCGACGGGGACGAGCCAGAGGTTCCGGCAGATGGCAATGGCGGCGCCGGTGCCCAGAGCAATGGCACCGGCGGTGAGCACCGCACGGGCAAAGGTGGACAGTCCGGCCAGAATGTCCCCGGTGAGCAGATTGCTCATGAAGTTGGTGAACACCAGTCCGGGCACCAGCGCCATGATGGCACCCACGATGACCACCTCGATGTTCATGGGGATCCCCAATGCCAGCAGACCGTAGGCCACGAAGGCCAGCACAAAGCCCGCCACCAGCGTGTTGATAAAGAAGTTGGAGCGCACCCGGCGCAGCAGCAGTACGCACAGTCCGGTTATCAGTCCGGTCAGTCCTCCCGCCACTGCCTCCGGCCAGCCGCCGGAAAAGAAGAAGGAGAAAAAGAACGCACCGATGAAGTAGCCCATGAGCTGGAGTGCGGTGGGGTAGCTCTTGAGCTGCCCCCGCAGCCGCTTCACCTGCTCCATGATGAGGCGGGGATCTTCGGGCGGATGGGCGCAGATCTGCCGGGACAGGGCGTTGTACTGCTCAATGCCCTCGATGTTCATTTCCTGCACCTCGGTGCGGCGCATTCGGGTATGGATGTGTCCGCCCTCATCGGTGGCGCTGACGATGAGGCAGTTGGGGATGGCGAACACTTCGCCCTCCACGCCGTAGGCGGCCAGGATGCGGCGCACCGTATCCTCCACACGGTAGATCTCCGCACCGCAGCGCAGCAGGTCACGCCCCAGCTCACAGGCGCCGTCCAGCAGCAGTTCGTAGTCCATAGGGGGCCTCCTTCCAAGGTGATATGCAATATAGGGGTAGTATATCACAAAAAACACCCCCATGCTTGTTTTTTTACAAGCAGGGGGGACTTTTTGGGGTGATGAAGGAAGGGCACGGTTTTGCTTGCGTTCCCGCCGATATGTGGTATAATTTTGGTGTATGTCTATTGTGGTTCCCACAGAGAAAGGTCGTGTAGCATATGTCTATTTTAGTCAGCGGAGGTGCCGGTTATATCGGCAGCCATACCTGCGTGGAGCTGCTGGAAGCGGGCTATGACATCGTGGTGGCGGACAACCTGTGCAATGCCAGCGAGGAGTCCCTGCGCCGGGTGGAGGCCATCACCGGCAAGAAGGTCCCCTTCCTCAAGGTGGACCTGTGTGATCCTGCCGCCACCGAGGAAGTGTTCGCCCGTTATCCCGACATTGACGCAGTCATCCATTTCGCCGGCCTGAAGGCCGTGGGCGAGAGCGTGCGCAAGCCGCTGGAGTATTACACCAACAATCTGGTCAGCACGTTGGTGCTGCTCAATACCATGCGGGCCCACGGGGTGAAGAACTTTGTGTTCTCCTCCTCTGCCACCGTGTACGGCGATCCCGCCAGCGTGCCCATTCGGGAGGATTTCCCCACCGGCGGCACCACCAATCACTATGGCACCACCAAGCTGTTTCTGGAGCGCATCCTCATGGACTGCTGCGCCGCCGACCCGGAGCTGAACGTGGCGCTGCTGCGCTACTTCAACCCCATCGGCGCCCACGAGAGCGGCATGATCGGTGAGGATCCCAACGGTATCCCCAACAATCTGGTGCCCTACATCGCTCAGGTGGCGGTGGGCAAGCTGGAGAAGCTCCATGTGTACGGCGACGACTATCCCACTCCCGACGGTACCGGCGTGCGGGACTATATCCATGTGGTGGATCTGGCTCAGGGCCATGTGGCGGCGCTGAAGAAGCTGGGCACCGGCTGTGGCCTGTTCGTGTGCAATTTGGGCACCGGCAGGGGTTACAGCGTGCTGGACGTGCTCCACGCCTATGAGAAGGCCTGCGGCAAGACCTTGCCCTATGTGGTGGATCCCCGCCGCCCCGGCGACATTGCCGAGTGCTATGCCCAGCCCGACAAGGCACGGGACGAGATGGGCTGGGAGGCCAAGCTGGGTATCGAGGAGATGTGCGCTTCCAGCTGGAAGTGGCAGTCCATGAACCCCAACGGCTATCGGGCCTGATCGCCCATACGGAAAGGGAGGAACGACTATGAATCAACCTGTTCTTGTGGTCATGGCCGCCGGTATGGGCAGCCGTTACGGCGGTCTGAAGCAGCTTGACCCCGTGGGCAAGCACGGCGAGCTCATCATCGACTATTCCATTTATGACGCACGCCGTGCCGGTTTCGAGACCGTGGTGTTCGTCATCAAGCACGAGATTGAGGATACCTTTAAGAGCGCCATCGGTGACCGCCTGTCCAAGGTCATCAACGTGAAGTACGCCTATCAAGAGCTGGGCGACCTGCCGGAGGGGTACGCCGTGCCCGAAGATCGGGTGAAGCCATGGGGCACCTGTCACGCCATTCTGGCCGCCCGCAAGCTGGTAGACGGGCCCTTTGCCGTGGTCAATGCCGATGATTACTACGGCCCTGAGGCCTTCCGCAAGGTGTACGAGTATCTGAGCAGCAACCCCGACCGCCCCGACTGCTATGAGTTCTCCATGGTGGGCTACCGGCTGGACAATACCGTTACCGAAAACGGCCATGTGGCCCGTGGTGTGTGCGTGGAGGATGAGGAGCACTTCCTTCAGACCGTCACCGAGCATACCCACATCGAGAAGGACGGCGACAACGCCCGCTTCACCGAGGACGGCGGCGAGACCTGGGGCACCCTGCCCGGCGACACCGTGGTGTCCATGAATCTGTGGGGGCTGACCCGCAGCTTCATTGACGAGGCGTGGGCCCGCTTCCCCGCCTTTTTGGACAAGGCGCTGGTGGAAAACCCCGTGAAGGGGGAATATTTCCTGCCCAGCGTGGTGAGCCAGCTCATCGAGGAGGGCAAGGCACGGGTGAAGGTGCTGCGCAGCAACGACAAGTGGCACGGCGTCACCTATCAGGCGGATAAGCCCACGGTGGTGGCCGCCATTGCGCAGAAGACGGACAGCGGTCTCTACCCGGAACATCTCTGGGACTAAAGGACAGAAAAATGCCCCTGCCGGATGGCAGGGGCGTTTTTGTGTGCGTTTGAGGATCAGGGACGGCGGATGAACAGGTTGAGCACCAGGGAGACCACAGCCAGGGCCAGCAGCATGATGAAGGGGGCCACATAGCCGCCGGTGGAGGCGTACAGGGAGCTGCCTGCGGTGGCGATGAAGGAGGCGATCATCATGTTGAACACCACGATGCTGAAGTTGGAGGAGAAGTGCTTCTGGCCGTAGAAGGCGGAGATGAAGGCGGAGGACACGGTGGGGGAGGTGCCGTAGGAGATGCCGGTGAGGCACAGACCCACGATGCACAGGGGCAGGGAGGTGATGACCACGGACAGCAGGGTGATGCCGGCGGCCACGATGGTGATCACGTTGGCGGCGATCATGGTGAAGCGGCGGCCCAGGGCGTCAAACACGGCGCCGGTGATGATGCGGCCCAGACCGTTGCACACGGCCAGCACGCCCACCAGAGTGGTGGCCAGAGTCTCCACAGCGCCCACGGACAGAGCCATGCTGCGGGCGGAGCTGATGACGAAGCTGCCCAGAGCGGTGAGGAACACCAGGCAGAGGAAAGCCATCCAGAAGCTGGGGCGGCGCACCATCTCGCCGGTGGTAAAGTCACGGGGCTCGAAGTTCTCCTTGCCGGCGGCCTTGTTGGCCTTGGCCTTGGGGAGAGCCACATTGGCACCGGGGCGCTTGAGCAGCAGGCCGGCGATGACCAGCACCACGCCCAGGGCGATACCCAGAACAAGGTAGGTGGTGCGCCAGCCCAGGGAGCTCTTAAACATGGAGGCGGCCAGATTGCCCAGCACCAGAGCGCTGGCGCCGAAGCCCATCATCAGGCAGCCGGAGCACAGACCCTTCTTGTCGGGGAACCAGGCGCTGACGGTGGCGATGATGACATTGTAGGCCACGCCGATGCCCAGACCGGCCAGCAGGCCGTAGGTGATGTACAGCATGAACACGGAGCCGCCGTTCAGGAAAGAGGTGAGCACGAAGCCCAGAGCGGCCAGAACGCCGGAGACCATGATGGTCACCTTGGAGCCCAGGCGCTTGGACATCTGGGCGCCCACCAGACCGCCCACGCAGAAGAAGGACATGGTGAGGGTGAAGTTCAGGGTGAGCTGGGGACCCTTGGCATCCAGGTTGAACAAGGTGGCCAGGGGAGCGTTGATGGTGGACCAGCCGTAGATAATGCCGGCAAAGAGCATGGCGATGACGCCGACGACCAGATAGAACCAACGGATGGTCGTCTTTTGTGTGGTTTGACTCATACAAACACAACTCCTCAATCTTTTCTTACTATGGGGTGCGGCGGTTACAAGCCGCACCAACTCCATGATAGCAAGTATACTATGAAAACAGAAAAATGTCCAGTCGAAGGCTCCGTTTTGTCTTGCGCAACAAGACAAAAAACTTCCGACTGTCCATAAGATGGGGTGGCCTGCGCCCTAAAGTGCGCAGCGCAGGGACGGTGCTCTCTGGAGCAGGAAGGAACTGGACAGGCAGGGGTGTCGTGTAGATAGTGCATAAAAATATCTCAGATTTCGATTGAATATTAGGAGGAAATATAGTATACTGTTGGACAGGCGAGATCGTGCAGAGCCTGCCTGTCAGTCCGTCCGGGGGGACGGGCACGCAGGGGCGATGCAGGCCTCACACATCGTCATTTTGAGAAAAGAAGGAGAGATGTATACCATGAGTACGACCCAAGCAAAAAAGAGTATGCAGAACTTCGGTAAGAAAGGCTGGGCAATCATCTTTTATGTCCTGCTGATCTACCTGTTCACCTGCGTCACCAATGACACGCTGAACGTTTCCACCGGCTTCTTCGGCGGCTTCCTGCATGTCGATCCCAACAGCCTGCTGCCCTTCGCCGCCATCGGCGGTTTCGTGGGCGTGGTGCTGTCCCTGGTGGCCGGCCTGATCATCGCTAAGAAGAGCGTGAAGGTGCCCACCGCCGTGTTGTTCATCGTGCTGGCTGCCCTGTTTGTCTTCAACGGCCAGGTCAAGAGCGTGCCCATGTTCGCCGCTGCCACCGTGCTGTCCACTGCCGTTTCCCAGACCCTGAACCTCGTCTGCACCCAGCAGATTATGAGCAACTGGTTCCCCAAGAAGAAGGGCATCGCCCTCGGCTGGGCTACCATGGGTATGCCCATCTGCTCCGCCGTCATGGTGGCCGTGTTCGAGAACCTGTTCAAGGTGGACCTCTCCGCCCCCTACTGGCTGATGGGCGCCATCTGCCTCATTATGGGTCTGGTCACTCTGGTGTGGTTCAAGAGCTATCCTGAGCAGGCCGGTGCCTACCCCGACAACGAGCCCGTCAGCGCCGAGGAGCAGAAGCAGGCTATGGAGCTGGTGGCCAACTACAAGAGCGAGTGGACCATCGGCCGTCTGCTCACGAACAAGGAGTTCTGGATGCTGGTGCTCATCTTCGGCTTCCTGTTCATGGGTCTGGTTGCCACCGTGGCCCAGCTCATCCCCCGCATCAACTCCCTGCTGCCTGTGCCCGACAACAATGTGGGTATCATGTGGCTCACCATCGCTTCCGTCATCGGTATCCCCGGTTCCTTTGCATGGGGCTTCATCGACCAGAAGATCGGTACCGGCAAGACCAACCGCATCTTCTGCGTGAGCTGGACTGTCACCATGATCCTCTCCTGCGTGGGCATGGCCGTCCGCAGCCTGCCCCTCACCATCGTCACCGTGGTGCTGTACGCCTGCCTGAACGGCGGTCTGGGCAACATGATGCCCTCCATGTTCATTCAGGTGTTTGGCCGCTATGACTTTGCTCAGGCCAATAAGGTGGGTATGCCCCTCATCATTTGCCTGCGCTCCATCACCATGATCATTATGCCCATCATCCTCACCGCCGCCGGCGCCAACCAGGCCATGGGCTTCCGCAACCTGTTCGTGGTCATCAGCGTGTTGTCCGTGATCGCCACCATTCTGGCCTTCCTCATCAAGGACAAGACCATCGGCCGCACCAACAAGTAAACTGCCGTTACATCAAAAAACGCAGGGGCGCTTCCGAAGAAGCGCCCCTGCGTTTTTTCTTTCAGTCACACGGAAACAGGATGCCGGCCTTTTTGCGGGCAGTTTCGATGGTTTCGATGGATGCCAGCGTGGTGTCCATCTGCTGGCGGAAGGCGGCACGGTCATCGTCAAGCACCAGTCGGGTGAGGTTGGACACCTCATAGAAGTAGCGGTCGGGATCGGGCTGGTCATTGTAAACCGCTTCAGAGGTTTTGGTGACCACCCGAATCTGCGCCAGACCGTTGCTGCCCCCCTCCACATAGATGTAGCCCTCCTCCCCCTCGATGAGAAAGAAGTTTACGCCCCATGTGTCCTTGGCGGCGGTGGCCTCGCTGACAAAGCCGTCATAGCGCATCATCAGGACGCCCGATGTGTCCGCCGCACCCTCAAAGAAGTTGGGGTAGTAGTCCGCAGACTGGGGCCTGCCAAACAGCGCCATGTTGAGATAGACGTTGTAGTAGTTGATGTCCATCAGGCAGCCGCCGGCAAAGGCGGGGTTGAATACGTTGGGCAGCTCGCCCCGCAGCAGATTGTCATAGCGGCTGGAATATTGGCTGTAATTGGCCTGAACCAGCCGAATTTTGCCCACTTTGGGCAGTTCCCGCTTCAAAATGTCCAGATTGGGAAGGAATGCAGTAGGCATGGCCTCCATGAGGAGCAGTCCCCGCTCCTCGGCCAGCGCCATCAGCTCCCGAAGCTGCTCTCCCTTGGGGTCAAAGGGCTTTTCGCAGATGACGTTCTTGCCCGCCAGCAAAGCCTGTTTGGTCTGTTGATAGTGGAGCAGATTGGGGGTGGCGATGTAGACGAAGTTCATCTCCTTGTCGGCCAGAAAGGTGTCCAGCTCGGTGTATACCTTGGCTGCGCCATATTGGGCGGCCAGCGCCCGCCCCTTTTCCTCCGTTCTGGAATACACGGCTACCAGCGAAATGCCGTCCACCCGCTTCATGTTGTCCAGAATGGCACGCACGATGAAGCCGGAGCCCATGGTGCCCAGTTTGATCTCGTTCATGGTGATCCTCCTAACCGTGATTCGGTGCCCTTACGGGAAAAAGTGCGCCAGCAGCGTGGCCCACAGGGGGATGGTGAAGGCGGCGGCGAAGGTGGACAGCAGCACGGCGGCAGCGGCCTCGAACTGGGTGTCCCGGCTGGGGTCGTACTGGATGGTGAAGGCGGCCAGCAGGGAGGCCACCGGCAGGGCGGCGAAGATGACCACCACCCGTGCCAGCTCCGTCTCCAGCCCCACCAGCAGGCACAGCGCCAAAAACAGGGCGGGGAGGAGCAGGTTGCGGATCAGCGGCACCCACAGGTATCGGGGGCGCAGCAGCCTGCGGAACTCATACTTGCCCAGCGAGATGCCGCACAGCACCATGCCCAGCGGGGATGCGCAGGAGCCCAGCGAGTTGATGACTCCGGTGATGGGGGAGGGGAGCCGGAGCTGGGTGAGGTAGAGCACCAGACCCACGAACACCGCCACCACCGGCGGGGAGAACCAGCCCCTGAGCTTGGCCTTCCATGAGCGCTGGGTGCGCTCCACCCCCGGCGGGGTGAGCAGCGGTTCGGCGGAGCTGTAATAGATCATGCGGTAGGGGACGAGGAACACCACGAAGTAGAACACGCCCACGTCGCCGTACAGGGCCTCCATCACCGGAATGCCCACGAAGGTGAAGTTGGTGTACATCATGCTGAAGCGCAGGATCCGCCCGGATGGAGTGCGCCCCATCAGGCGGTAGACCAGTTGCCCCAGCCCAAAGGTGATGGCCCACAGGATAAGGGCAATGACCAAGAGCTGCCCGCAGTGTTTCAGCTCCTCCCACGAAAAGGCCCCCATCATGGACTTGACGATCATGCAGGGCAGACACAGCTTCATCACAAAGGAGGTGAGCTGCTTGTCAAAGTCGCTGGAGATGATGCGGCTGCGGTAGGCGAAGATACCGATGCTCACCATGAGGATGAGCTGGATGGACAGCTTTGCGGCGGTCAAACAGGATCCCTTCTCTCAGAAAATCAGGAATTGTCCCGACGGGGACGGGCGGTGAGGCTCTTTTTCCAGTAGCCCTTACGGCAGTAGAACCAGCCGATGGGTACCGAGCTGGCGGGGGCGATGGCGCAGGCGATGAACACGCCGTAGATGCCGAAGAAATGGTTGAACACAATGGCCAGCACCAGACGGAAAATGATGCAGTTCACAAAGGAATTCCACATGACGAACATGGTATCTCCGCAGCCGGTGGCCAGGGTGTTGTAGGTGAAGAAACCGGCGTAGAAGAGCTGGCCGATGATCTCGATGCGCAGGTTGATGGCCGCCCAGTGCTGCACCTCCGGGTCGGGGGTGAAGATGGACACCAGGATCGGAGCGAGCAGCTCGGAGATGAGGATGAGGGCGGAGGCCATGAGCAGCGTCACCTTCATGCAGGTGCGCATGACGGTGCGTGCCCGATCATACAGCCCCGCACCCAGATTCTGCGCCACCATGGTGGAGGCGGCGCCCGTCATGGCGGAGAGGAAGAGCTGGCAGAAGTCCTTGATCTTGTTGCTCACGCCGTTGGCGGCGGTGTAGGTCACCAGACCGTAGCCGTTGATGAGGTAGGCGACCACCAGCCATGAGACGCTGGCGATGGCCCACTGGAATGCGGTGGGAAGACCCAGCCGCAGGATGCGGCGCACCTGCTCCCCACGGGGCTTGAGGTATTTGCGGGTGAGGCCGAGGTGTGCCCGGTGCTTCAGGCAGAATATGAGCGCAGCGAAGAAGGACACGAATTGGGAAATGAGGGTGGCCAGCGCCGTGCCCTCCACATCCATGTCCAGACCCACCACGAAGAGCAGATCGAGCGCCACATTGGTGGCGGTGGAGGCGATGATGAAGTACAGGGGCAATTTGGAGTTGCCCACCGCCCGCAGCAGGGCGGACAAGGCGTTGTAGCCGAAAATGGGCAGCAGACCGATGGCGCAGATGCGCATATATGCGGTGGCCTCTCCCAAAGCGGGGGCCTGCAGCAGGATGAGCAGGGGGCGGGAGAGACTGGTGAGCAGCACGGCACACACCACACCCACGAGGATAGACAGGGTGAGCAGGGAACCGGCTGAGTGTTTTCGGGGTTCGTCCTCTTTGTTGCCAAAGTATTGGCCGATGAGGATGTTGCCGCCCAGGGTCAGACCGATGGCGATCTGGGTCATGAGGTTCATGATCAGGCTGGCATTGTTGATGGCGGACTGAGCGGCACTGTCAATGTAGTGACCGGCGATGATGTAGTCCGCAATGGAATAGAGGGATTGCAGCAGGCTGGTGGTCACCAGCGGCAGGGAATAGCGGATGAGCTGCTTCGTGACGCTGCCTTTGGTCAGGTCACGGTCGATAGAGGAAGCCATATTGGATGCTCCTTAAACGAAATGGATAATGGATAATGGACAGATTAGACGGTTTGCCGCAGGGGTCGGATCGCCAGAGGCAATGCACCTCTCCGTCACCGCCTGCGGCGGTGCCACCTCCCCTCAAGGGGAGGCTTTGGCCCGATGAGGGCATCGGGCCCTACGACGCACTACATGGGCTGCCGTAGGGGCGCACCTGCGTGTGCGCCCGCAACGCCCTCATCCGTCATTTGCTGCGCAAATGCCACCTTCCCCGAAGGGGAAGGCTTTGGCCCGATGAGGGCATCGGGCCCTACGACACACTACATGGTTTGCCGTAGGGGCGCACCTATGTGTGCACCCGATTTCGGCGCGTCAAGGATGCCGCGCCCTACGTTCATGCCGTAGGGGCGGATATTGAGCCAATGAAAAGGGGGCGTGCGGAAGCACGCCCCCCCTTATGTTTGTCCGTATGCGGTCAGTCCTCGATCTCCTCGTAGTCGAAGTCGTCAAGGGTGCGGGCGCCGTTCTTCTCGAACTCGCCCATGGTGTCGCAGACGGGGCAGTGCCCAAACTGATCGCCGAAGTAGGCGATGAGATCCTCGGCATACTTGAACTTTTTGCCGCAGCTTGGGCAGTGATAGTACATCAGGTTGACGCCCCAGCTCATGGACGCTTACTTCAGGCCCAGGATCTGACGAGCCTCGTCGGGAGTGGCGGGCTGACGGCCGAACTCCTTGATGACACGGGCAGCACGCTCAACGAACTGACGGTTGCTCTCGGCCAGAACGCCCTTGGAGTACATCACGTTGTCCTCCATGCCCACACGGATGTGGCCGCCCATGGCCACGGCGCCGTACATCATCTCCATAGCGGAGTGACCCACGCCGAAGCAGCTCCAGGTGGAGCCGGGGCACAGGGTCTCCATGGTCTCCTTCATGAAGACCAGGTTCTTCATGCTGCCGGGGATGCCGTTGGCGCAGCCCATGCAGAACTGGAAGTGCAGGGGAGCCTTCAGAACGCCCTTCTTCAGGTAGTAGGCGGCGTTGGCGATCATGCCGGGGTCGAAGGCCTCGATCTCAGGCTTCACGCCCCACTCCTGCATGTTCATGCCCAGCTCCTCCAGGAACTTGGGGTGGTTGATGAACAGGCTGGTGTGCAGCCAGTTCATGGAACCGCAGTCGTAGGAGCCCATCTCAGGCTTCAGCTCCTTCAGGTGGATCTGACGGGTCTCGTCAGTGGCGTTCAGGTCGCCGGAGGTGGTCATGTTCAGGACGATGTCGCAGTCGGGGTGGTTCTTGCGCAGCAGCTCCACGGTCTCAGCGAACTTCTCCTTGCTCATGGTGCCGTTGCCGTTCTCATCACGCATATGCATGTGAGCCACAGCAGCGCCGGCCAGCCAGCAATCATAGATGTCCTCGGCGATCTCAGCGGGGGTCATGGGAACGTTGGGGTTGTTCTCCTTCTTGGGCCAGGCGCCGGTGGTGGCCACGGTGATGATACACTTGTTCTTCAGTTCCTTCATATCAGCCATGGGTAAACAGTCCTTTCTTGAATCAAATGAATGCTCACAAATGTGTGGGCGCAAAGCACCCACACATTTATGAAAGCGGTTAGTTTCAGTTGTCACGCCTCGCCGGCTCACGCCGCGCGGCTCGGACGCTTCTTAATTACTTATTGCGGGCAAACAGCTTCTGCATGTACTCCAGACCGCTGCCGCCGTTGCCGGCCTCGTCCTCGTAGCCGGTGCCGCCGTACTTGTAGGTGCGGTCGGGCACGCCGGCGACCAGGTCGTCCTCGTCGATCTCGGCCACGCAGCGGGCCATGGAGCCGTCGCCCATGTACCAGCGCAGGGGGAAGCAGTTGAAGCGGAACCACTTACCGGCAGGGATCTTGTCCAGATCGCCGCCCAGGTTCTCAACGCCAACGATGCCGTGGCCCAGCATCTGCTTGTGGCAGGGCTCCCAGGTGCCCCAGATGCCGATGTTCTCCAGATCGCCGTACAGCTCGTCATAGGCCTCCTGACCGTGGACGCGGATGTACTCGAACTTATCAAACTCAGCGTAGGCCTCCTCACCGAACAGATCCTTGTACTCCTCGGTGATGGGCTTGCCGGTGGCGCCCAGCAGGTTCATGCGAGTCATGCCGTTGTTGCCCATG
Organism: Candidatus Enterenecus sp.; assembly: GCA_045589915.1. Classification (GTDB taxonomy): domain Bacteria; phylum Bacillota; class Clostridia; order Oscillospirales; family Oscillospiraceae; genus Enterenecus. Next base: position 13,779 of record JAZNQA010000093.1, on the reverse strand, counting down.
GCGGTGTGCAGGGGGTGATCCAGAGCCTGGCTGTCCATGGCCACGCACTTCACGCCGTACTTCACGAACCACTTACCAGCCTTGACGCCGGTGCCGGCGGCATAGTGATAGTAAGCCTTGGAGTCGTCGAACAGGCGGTGCATACCGGTGTTCAGGCAGACGACCTTGTCCTTCAGGTCGAGGGGGTTCACGCCGCAGGCGGCGCAGGCAGCGTCCAGATGCTCATCGGTGATGAGGCCCCAGGGCTCCACGTCCACCTTCAGCACGACGGCGTCGCCGGTGTAGGCGTCCACGGGCATCTCATGGGTGTAGCGGGCACGACGGCCGTCGAACTCGTACTCCATGACGTGACGGGGAGCGTCACAGTGGGTGCCGGTGTGCATGGTGCAGGTGATCTTCTGGGTCAGAACGCCACCCTTAGCCATGGTGTGGGTGTTGTCGATGGTGGGCTTATCGAAATAAGGCCAGCGGGGGATCTCAGCGCCGAAGGGGTGGGTCAGGTCAACGAAAACTTTCTTGCCCATTGTAGTGTACCTCCAAAAAGTATTTAGTAAAATGGAAATCTGCTAAGAAGCGGAATGGGTTCCGCAATGCATTTGGGGAAATCAGCCGTTCTTCTGCTTGGCGATGTAGTCGATCAGATACTCACGCAGGCCGGTGTTGGAGGCCTGGATCTGCTCAGGGGTCCACTCCTGCCAGCCCTTGCCGGTCTTGAAGCCGTTGTCGCCGCGCTCCAGCATCTCTGCCAGGCACTTGGAGGGCTCGTGATTGTCGGCCAGGTGGGGGAGGATGTAGTCATGGATGTTCTTGGACAGCTGGATGCTCACCAGGTCGGAGTTCTCCATGGGACCCATGACGGGCCAGCGCAGGCCGGGGCCGTACTTACAGGCATCGTCCACGGTCTTGGCGTCGGCAATGCCGTTCTCCACCATGTAGAAGGCCTCACGCCACAGGGCGTGCTGCAGACGGTTGGCCACGAAGCCGGGCACGTCCTTCTTGCAGTAGACGGGCTTCTTGCCGCACACGGTCATCAGCTCCATGGTCTCGTCCATGACCCAGTCCTCGGTGACGTCGGACTTGATGACCTCGACCAGGGGGATGAGGTGACCGGGGTTCCAGAAGTGGGCACCCACCACACGCTCGGGGTGCTTGCACTTGGAGCCGATCTCGGTGCAGCTCATGACGGAGGAGTTGGTGGCCAGAATGCACTTGTCGGAGCAGTACTGCTCGATGGTGCAGAACAGGTTCTGCTTGGTCTCCATGACCTCAGGGGCGCACTCGATGACGAAGTCGGCATCGGTGTAAGCCTTGGCCTCATCGGTCTCGAAATGGATGCGCTCCAGAATGGCGGCCTTCTCCTCCTCGGTGGCGGCACCACGGGCGATCATGATGTCCAGATTGTTGATGATCATGTCCCAGCGGTCATCACGCAGGGCACGGGTCTTGAGGGTGACGTGCAGATCGGGGTTGGACGCAAAGACCTGAGCCAGAGCGTTGCCCATCATGCCGCCGCCCACGACCACGACATTCTTAATGTTCATTGGGATCGTTCTCCTTCCAGTTGAGGATTACACCACCAGGTAACCGCCGGAGCAGTCGCAGTTGGCGCCGGTGATGAAGTCGGAAGCGCTGGAGGACAGGAACAGAGCGTAGCCCACAAAGTCGGAGGGCTCAGCCAGACGGCCGATGGGCTCACGGTTCAGGAAGTTCTTGTACACGGCGGACTCAGGATCGAACATCCACTCGGTCAGCTCGGAGCGGAACACGGTGGGGCAGATGGAGTTGACGTTGATGCCGTACTTGGCGGACAGGTCGCAGGCCAGGCAGGACACCATCAGGTCAGCGCCGCCCTTGGAGGTGCAGTAGCCGGTGTAGTTGGCCATGCCGCGCTTGGAGCGCTGAGAGGTGACGACCACCATCTTGCCGCCCTTGCCCTGAGCCACCATCTGGTGGGCAACGGCCTTGGTCACGACGTAGACGGACTTACAGTCGGCGTCCATGATGTACTGCCAATCCTCAACGGACTGCTCCAGAACGTGCTGGGGCTTGTTGAAGCCGTGGCACACGGCCAGAATGTTGACCTCGCCGTACTTCTCCACGCAGGCGTTGACGACGCCGGTGAAGTCCTCCATGCTGGAGGGGTCAGCGGCGGCATAGGCGCAGTCGATGCCCTCGGCAACGAACTCGTCCTGCAGGGCCTGCAGCTTGGAAGCGTTGCGGCCGGTCAGGAACACCTTGGCGCCGGCGTAGCCGTAAGCCTTGGCCAGCACGCAGCCCAGAGCGCCGGTAGCGCCGGTGACCAGGGCGACCTTGCCCTCCACGGAGAACATATTATTGACGAAACTCTTTTCAACAGGAACCATGGTAGATTACCTCCTAAAATTTGTGATTTCAGTAGTGGTTGTCCGCCGGGACGATCAGGCGGGGTAGTTGATGATGACCAGCATCTTGGCGGGCTTGTCGCTCTCGTTCTTCAGGCCACGGCCCTCGTTGGGGGGGAAGGAGATGGACTCGTTGGCGTGGATGACGTACACGTTGCCGTCCTTGTCGGTGACGGTCATCTCGCCCTCCAGAACGTAGTACACCTTCTCCAGGGGGTTGTCGTCATAAGCCCAGTCAGCGCCGCCGCCGGGCTCGAACTCGGACACGCCGATCCAGAACTTCTCAGCGCCGGTCTCGTCCTTGCCGTGATAGCGCTTGCAGGTCACGCCGAAGTGGCCGGGGGGGAAGTAGGGCTGAAGCTCGCCGTAAGTTCTCTTAATCATGATAAATCGTCCTTTCTTGATGTGATTTGACATACTGCTTCAAGTTAGGTTTTAACTCTGACTATATAATAAAATTCTTTTGCAAGATGTGCAATACCAACCAAAATGTAAGTGCCCCACCGCAAGGTGGGTAGTTACCGGGTGGTAAGGGGTGTTTTTGATGCAAAACCCACAACACAGAAAAATGCGATTTGGGAGATTTGCCGTTTTGTATGTGCAACACTCACAAAAAATGCAAAAAAATTTCTACTCTTATTGGTGGAGTGGAAAAAGGGGGTATGATCGCTGTACTTGAAAGGGGGGCGCAAGTGTGGTATAATTGGCTCCAATCAGGCCGCAGGAGCGGTCTGACCGGCAAAAAAGTGACGAAAGGGTGAGGCTGATGAGCGCCGAAGCTGACAAGCAGGCGATGAATCCCTACCATTATATCCGGCAGTGCGTGGGCGGGAAGTGGAAGATGACCATCCTGCATGAGATCGACACCTTTGGTTCCATCCGCTTCAATTATGCCGTGCGGGTGTTCCCCCTGTCGGAAAAGGTGCTCAGCCAGCAGCTCAAGGAGCTGGTGGAGGACGGGCTGGTGCGCCGCATCGCCTATGACGTGGTGCCCCCCAAGGTGTCCTACGAGCTGACCGAGGCGGGCAAGCAGCTTATGCCTGCGCTGGATGCCCTGTATATCTGGAGTATCCGCCGCATGGACGAGCTGGGTATGACCATCGACCCGGACGCCTTTGTGGTGCACAAGTCGGAGAAGTATATGAACGCCCTTCAGGACGTGATGGAGAACTATCAGGTGCCGGAGGACGAGATCCGGGATTATAAAATCAAGGGCTGAGGAGGATGTCAGTATGAATCAGGTCATGGAAACCATGCTCAGACGCCGTTCCGTGCGCAAGTATCAGGACAAGTCCGTGCCCCGTGAGCTGCTGGAGCAGATCGTGCAGTGCGGCCAGTATGCCGCCACCGCCCTGGGCAAGCAGCCCTGGCACTTCACCGTGGTCACCGACCGCAAGGTGCTGGACACCATCTCCGCTGCCAACGGCGCCATCATGATGGCCAATCCCAACACGCCTGCCATCCTCCGTGCCGATGTGGAGGCCGGCAACTACGACTCCTTCCGTGGTGCGCCCTGTGCGGTGCTGGTGGCCGGCAAGGCGGGCGAGCCCTTTGCCGATGTGGACTGTGCTAATGCCGTGGAAAATATGGCGCTGGCGGCGGAGAGCCTTGGACTCAACAGCTGCTATCTGGCCTCCTTCAAGCCCTCCCTGCTGGGTGAGGGCGGCGCCGCCCTGCGGCAGAAGCTGGGCATTCCTGAGGGTTATGTGCCCAATCTGGCCCTGGCCATCGGCTACGGGGACGAAACTCCCGCTGCCGCTCCCCGTGTGGATTGCGTGAACTGGGTGGAGTGAGGTGCGCCCCTCTCCCCATGAGATCGGAAAGGAAAGTGGCGTATCTGTGTAAAAAACCCTTGCAATCGGGCGAAGGGTGTGTTATGATACCAAACACTTGTATCGGGTCTTTGCGCCCATTTTGCGACCATAACTACCGAAAGGATTGAATACCATGTCCACCCCTCAGATCATTTTGTCCGTTGTTTACTTCATCGTTGCTGTGCTCCTCGTTGCCATCGTGATCCTCCAGTCCGGCAAGAGCGCTGGTCTGTCCGGCTCCATCGGCGGCGGCGCTGAGACCTTCCTGTCCAAGAACAAGGCCAAGTCCCTGGATGGTCGTCTGGCCAAGCTGACCAAGTGGGTCGCCATCCTGTTCATGGTGCTGACTCTGGTCATCTGCTTCCTGTAAGCGAAATCAAAAAATGAGCCTCCGTCAGGAGGCTCATTTTTTTATGCTTGCAGATATTCCGGCGGGCGGTATTGCAGCGCCTCGGCCAGATGGGGCAGGGCGATGTCCGCCGAGCCATCCAGATCGGCGATGGTGCGTGCCACCCGCAAAATGCGGTCATAGCTGCGGGCGGTGAGCCCCAGCCGCTGGTAAGCGCCCCGAATGAGCTGCTGGCAGTCCTCGTCCAGAGCGCAGCACTCCCGCAGCTCCCGCTGACCCATCTGGGCGTTGCAGGAGGGGCCGTGGGGGCCGAAGCGGGCGGTCTGGACGGCACGGGCGGCGTTCACCCGTGCCCGGATCTGGGCGGAGGATTCGGCGGGAGGTGTGCGGCCTGTCAGCTCATCGTAGTCCAGAGCGGGCACCTCCACGCAGATGTCGATGCGGTCCAGCAGGGGGCCGGACAGACGGCTCAGGTAGCGGCGCACCGCCTGCTCGCTGCAGGTGCAGCGGCCGGAAGGGTGCCCGTACCAGCCGCATTTGCAGGGGTTCATGGCGCACACCAGCATGAATTGGCTGGGGTAGGTCACCGAGCCGGACACACGGGTGATCTGGGTGTGCCCGTCCTCCAGCGGCTGGCGGAGCACCTCCAGCACTTCAGGGCTGAATTCGGGCAGCTCGTCCAGAAAGAGCACGCCGTTGTGGGCAAGGGAGATTTCACCGGGGCGCAGGGTGCTGCCGCCACCGGCCATGCCGGCGGTGGAGATGGTGTGGTGGGGGCTGCGGAAGGGACGGCGCAGCACCATGGGTTCCTCCCGGCTGGTCATGCCCATGACCGAGTACAGCTCGGTGCAGGACAGCGCCTCCTCCTTCGTCAGGTCGGGCAGGATGGAGGGCAGCCGCTTGGCCATCATGGACTTGCCGGAGCCGGGGCTGCCCGTCATCAAAATGTGGTGTCCTCCGGCGGCAGCGATCTCCAGCGCACGCTTGGTCTGCTCCTGACCCTTAACCTCGCTGAAATCGGGGCAGGGAACGGCAGAGGGGGTGGGCACCCATGTGGGGGCGGGCTGGATCTGCCCGTTGCCCCGCAGGTGGGCGGCCAGCTCGCTGACATTGTGGACGGGGTATACGGTGAGCCCCCCGGCCAGCGTGGCCTCCGGGGCGTTGTCGGCGGGGACATAGAGGGCGGTGATGCCCGCACGCTTGGCGGCCAGCGCCATGGGCAGGATGCCGTGGACGGGGCGCAGGGTGCCCGTCAGGGACAGCTCGCCCACATAGGCCTCCGTTCTGCTTTTTTGCAGCGGGAGCTGACCGCTGGCGGTCAAAATACCCACCAAAATTGGTAAATCATACACCGTTCCTATCTTTTTGCGGTCGGCGGGAGCCAGATTTACCGTGATGCGGGACACGGGAAAATCAAAGCCGCTGGCCTTGATGGCGGAGCGCACCCGCTCACGGGCCTCCTTCACGGCGGCGTCGGGCAGCCCTACCACATCAAAGGCGGGCAGACCGCCGGACAGGGCGCACTCGGCGCTCACCGGATAGCCGGACACGCCGTGCAGCCCAAGGGAGGGCACATTGCAGACCATGGGGATCACCTCGCTTCCAAAGGGTGGTCATTGTGCCTCCAGTATAGCTTCTTCCGTCAGATTTTGCAAACGAAAATGAAGTGCGTGCCCCATAATCATGACGAAATGCCGAAAAATGCAAAAAACGCAGAGATTGCCAGATAAATCACAATATTCTGATTGCAAAATGAGGGCAACCGTGATACACTATCGGATGTGCCGCACAGAGTGGGGCCGGTTTGCCGTGCGCAGAAGCGCAGCAATTTGCCGGAATGCCCCCTTGTGTGGAGTGAAATAGTATTCTTATACGCCCGAACCGTACCGGTACGGACGGAAGTTTTAAGGAGGAGAAAGATACATGGCACGCAAGTTCAAAACCATGGACGGCAATACCGCCGCCGCCCACGTTTCCTATGCGTTCACTGAGGTTGCCGGCATTTATCCCATCACGCCGTCCAGCCCCATGGCCGACAACGTGGATCAGTGGTCTGCGGCAGGCCGCAAGAACATCTTCGGCCAGACCGTCAAGGTGGTGGAGATGCAGTCCGAGGCCGGTGCTGCCGGTACTGTCCACGGCTCTCTGGCCGCCGGTGCCCTGACCACTACTTACACCGCTTCTCAGGGTCTGCTGCTGATGATCCCCAATATGTACAAGATCGCCGGTGAGCTGCTGCCCACCGTGTTCCACGTGTCTGCCCGTACCGTGGCCAGCCACGCCCTGAACATCTTCGGCGACCATTCCGATGTCATGGCCTGCCGCCAGACCGGCTTCGCCATGCTGGCCGAGACCAACCCCCAGGAGGTCATGGATCTGTCCGCCGTGGCCCATCTGGCCGCCATCAAGGGCCGTGTGCCCTTCCTGAACTTCTTTGACGGCTTCCGCACCTCCCACGAGATCCAGAAGGTGGCCGAGTGGGATTACGCCGATCTGGCCGAGATGTGCGACATGGACGCCGTGGCCGAGTTCCGTGCCCGTGCCCTGAACCCTGAGCATCCCATCATGCGTGGTCCCCACGAGAACGGCGACATCTTCTTCCAGCACCGTGAGGCCTCCAACACCTACTACAACGCTGTCCCCGACATCGTTGAGGAGTATATGGGCAAGGTCAACGCCAAGCTGGGCACCGACTATCAGCTCTTCAACTACTACGGCGCCCCCGATGCCGAGCGGGTCATCGTGGCCATGGGCTCCATCTGCGACGTGGCCGAGGAGGTCATCGACTACCTGACCGCTCAGGGCGAGAAGGTGGGTCTGGTCAAGGTGCGCCTGTACCGTCCCTTCCGTGCCGACAAGCTGCTGGCCGCCATTCCCGCCACCTGCAAGAAGCTGGCCGTGCTGGACCGCACCAAGGAGCCCGGCGCTCAGGGCGAGCCCCTGTTCCTGGATGTCGTCACCGCTCTGGCCACCGCCGGACGCACCGACGTGTCCGTCATCGGCGGCCGCTACGGTCTGGGCTCCAAGGATACTCCCCCCGCCAGCGTGTTCGCCGTGTACGAGGAGCTGGCCAAGGCCGAGCCCAAGCGCCAGTTCACTCTGGGCATCGTGGACGATGTGACCTGCCTGTCTCTGGAGGAGAAGGCCGCCCCCAACACCGCCGCCGAGGGCACCATCGAGTGCAAGTTCTGGGGTCTGGGCGGCGACGGTACCGTGGGCGCCAACAAGAACTCCATCAAGATCATCGGTGACCACACCGACAAGTACGTGCAGGCCTACTTCCAGTACGACTCCAAGAAGACCGGCGGCGTGACCATCAGCCACCTGCGCTTCGGTGACAAGGCCATCAAGAGCCCCTACTACATCAACAAGGCTGACTTCGTGGCCTGCCACGTGCCCAGCTACATCACCAAGGGCTTCCCCATCGTCCGTGACGTGAAGCCCGGCGGCACCTTCCTCATCAACTGCCAGTGGTCCTTTGAGGAACTGGATCGCCAGCTGGATGCCGCATCCAAGCGCTACATCGCCAACAACAACATCCAGCTCTACATGATCAACGCCATCGACAAGGCCATTGAGATCGGTATGGGCAAGCGCACCAACACCATCCTCCAGTCCGCCTTCTTCACGCTGGCCAAGGTCATGCCTCAGGAGGAGGCCATCGGCTACATGAAGGACGCCGCCACCAAGTCCTACTCCAAGAAGGGTATGGACGTGGTGGAGATGAACCACAAGGCCATCGACCTGGGCGCCACCGCCTTCGTGAAGGTGGACGTGCCCGCCGACTGGGCCAACGCCTCTGACGACAAGACCGCTGCCGCTCTGGAGGGCAAGGCCGAGGTGGTCAGCATGGTGGAGAGCATCCTCGCCCCCGTCAACAAGATGGACGGCGACTCCCTGCCCGTTTCCACCTTCGTGCCCCATGTGGACGGCACCTTCCAGCTGGGCGCTTCCGCCTACGAGAAGCGTGGCGTGGCCGTGTCTGTCCCCGCATGGAACTCCGAGACCTGCGTGCAGTGCAACCAGTGTGCCTATGTCTGCCCCCATGCCACCATCCGTCCCTTCGCCCTCACCGAGGAGGAGGCCGCTGCCGCTCCCGCCGGTGCTCAGATCGTGGACATCAAGGCCGGCAAGGGCAAGGGCGTGTACAAGTACACTCTGGCCGTCAGCCCGCTGGATTGTATGGGCTGCTCCGTGTGCGTGGGCGTGTGTCCCACCAAGAGCCTGACCATGGTCTCTCTGGAGCAGGAAGTGGCCAAGCAGCCCGTGTTCGACTACATGGTGTCCAAGGTGTCCGCCAAGGCCGACATGGAGAGCGTTGCCAACGTGAAGGACAGCCAGTTCAAGAAGCCCCTGCTGGAGTTCTCCGGCTCCTGCGCCGGCTGTGCCGAGACCGCTTACGCCCGCCTGGTCACCCAGGTGTGCGGCGACCGTATGTACATCTCCAACGCCACCGGCTGTTCCTCCATCTGGGGCGGCCCCGCTGCCACCTCTCCCTACGCCGTGACCGCCGAGGGCAAGGGCCCCGCCTGGGCCAACTCCCTGTTCGAGGATAACGCCGAGCACGGTCTGGGCATCTACTACGGCCAGAAGGTGCTGCGTGAGCAGCTTCTGGACGAGGTGCGCTTCCTCGCCGGCGAGGAGAGCACTGCCAGCGCCGAGCGCAAGGCCCTGTGCCAGGCCGTTCTGGACACCGCCGATGACGGCGTGGCCAACGCCGAGGCTGCCAAGGCTCTCATCGCCGATCTGGAGACCACTCCCGATTGCTGCGACCATGTGAAGAACATTCTCGCCAAGAAGGAGTACCTGAACAAGAAGTCCGTGTGGATCTTCGGCGGCGACGGCTGGGCTTACGACATCGGTTACGGCGGTCTGGACCACGTTCTGGCCTCCGGCGAGGACGTGAACGTCTTCGTGTTCGACACCGAGGTGTACTCCAACACCGGCGGTCAGGCCTCCAAGTCCACCAACATCGGCGCTGTGGCTCAGTTTGCCGCTGCCGGTAAGACCGTGGGCAAGAAGTCCCTGGCCGAGATCGCCATGCAGTACGGCTACGTCTACGTGGCTCAGGTGGCCATGGGCTCCAACCCCAACCAGACTCTGGCCGCCATCCGTGAGGCCGAGGCCTACAACGGCCCCTCCCTCATCATCGGCTACGCCCCCTGCGAGATGCACTCCATTAAGGGCGGCATGGCCAACTGCCAGAGCGAGATGAAGAAGGCAGTGGCCTGCGGCTACTGGAACCTGTTCCGCTTTAACCCCATGCTGAAGGAGCAGGGCAAGAATCCCTTCGTGCTGGATTCCAAGGCCCCCGCCGGCGGCTATCAGGAGTTCCTGATGAACGAGGCCCGCTACTCCTCCCTGACCCGCTCCTTCCCGGAGCGTGCCGAGGAGCTGTTCAAGCAGAACGAGCAGGCCGCTATGGACCGTTGGGAGCACCTCCAGAAGCTCATCGCCCTGTACGAATAAGCCCTTTTTGCAGCCGCCCCCTCCCTGCGAGGGGGCGGCTGTTTTTGGCTGTTTATCAGCACCATAAGCCTCCCCTTGAGGGGAGGTGGCACGGCGCAGCCGTGACGGAGAGGTGTCAGCGGGCGGGTCTGGGACCCGCCCCTACGGCAGACCACCGAAATTGTCTGTGGGGGCCGCCGCCCTCGGCGGCCCGTAAGAGCCTCCCCTTGAGGGGAGGTGGCACGGCGCAGCCGTGACGGAGAGGTGATCCGCCTCCGGCGGCCTACTTTCGTGCTCGGACGAAAGTAGGCAAAGACCGACTTAGGGGATGAAATTGGTTCGCCTTGTCACAAAGGGCGTGACATCGGCTCTCGAAATTTCACCCCTAAGAACCCCGTTTTACGGGGGAGTAGAATTGGTGCAGCGGTCTATCACCGGCGCGGGGTAATACGAATCGTTTCAGCAGTTTAGCCGCTCAGCCGCTTCGTGCCTACTGTGTTAGGGTGCCAAGCTATCAAGACAACGCCTGATTAGGCGTATGAGCCTAAGATGCTGGCGCTATAACAATTGAGCGTGAGCGATGAGCGGCGCAAGGAGCAGAGACAGTCCCTTTACCGCAGCGCCGGTATGGAATGGGTGGATGCAAAGGGTTTGACCAGCAGGATACATAAGGGTGCAACCCTTATGTGCGTTTTTGGTGACTTTTGTCGCACAACAAAAGTCACCCCAGCGGAGCGTCCCGCCCACTGCAGTGGACGGAATCCCCTGAACATAGGCGACAAAATTTTTTAAGAAAATTAAGAGCTGAAAATTAGCTCAAAACGGACTTAAAATTGGTGCAATGGGGTATCGTTGGTTTGACGAGTAGGAGGTCAAGCCGATGAACGACAAAACATTTTTGAGCATCCGAATGAACAAGGAGCTACATGACAAGTTTAAGTCCGTCGCCGCCTACGAGGGCCGCTCCATGAGCAAGCAGATCCTCTACCTGCTCAACAAGTGCGTCCGGGAATTTGAACGTGAGCACGGCCCCATCGAGCTGCCGGAAGAGGACGAGATGTGAACCTGACCCGCCTGTTAAACCTGATCTATCCGCCCAGATGTCCCTTTTGCGGTCGGGTGCTCAACCCCGGCGAGGAGGGGCTGTGTTTATGCTGCCAGCGGGAGCTGCCGTGGGTGGAAAAGCCGGGGAAAACGGTGGATTTCTGCGATGCCTGCCTGTCGCCCCTGTGGTATCGGGACGGCGTGCGGGACGGGATGCGCCGCTACAAGTTCTGGGGCGGAAAGCACCACAGCCGCCTGTTCGGTGCGCTTATGGCCCAGTGCCTGCACGATTTCTGGGACGAGCCGGTGGACGTGGTCACATGGGTGCCCCTGTCCAAAAAGCACCGCCGCCGCCGTGGCTACGACCAGGCGGAGCTGCTGGCCCGCCAGGTGGGCTCAGAAGCGGGGCTGCCGGTGGAGCCGCTGCTGACCAAGGTGCGGGAGACCGAGACCCAATCCCGCATACAGGGGGATGCGGTGCGGCGTGCCAATGTGCTGGGTGCCTACACCTGCGTGCCCGGCGTGGAGCTGACAGGGAAACGGGTGGTGCTGGTGGACGACGTGGCCACCAGCGGCGCCACTCTGTCCGAGTGCGCCGCCTGTCTGCGCATGGCGGGGGCGGCGTCGGTGACGGCGCTGACGCTGACCAGAGCAAGGTGAGTTTATTTTGGGCTTCCGTGGGCCTCGACAAATAATCCTGTACTTTTCCGGCAATTTGTGGTATACTACGGGAAATCGCTCCTCCCTGCGGGTGAGTAGAGCGTTTGATTTGGCGTAAAGCGTCCGGGGCGGCGCTTTTGATAGCAGAGCTGATGCAGCTTCAGGTATACAGCGCAGGGCAGGGTGGCTGTCCGCTCACTGACAACGGCGAAACAGGGCCGGAGATCGGGGCGGAGACCGGCCATTCGACCCCTGCGTGGAAGGCAGAACGATGCCCTCACCTGTCTGCCGCTTTGCATACATAGGACAGATGGAGTGGGGCACAGGGCCCGACTCCTGCTGGCCTTGCGCAAAAACAGAGAAGCAGCCAACATTGGAAAAGGAGTATTTATGGCAGAAAAATTGAAAATTATTTCTCTTGGCGGTCTCAACGAGATCGGCAAGAACCTCACCGTCTACGAGTACGGCAACGACATTATTCTGGTGGACGTGGGCATGGGCTTCCCCGACAACGAGATGTACGGCATCGACGTGGTCATCCCCGACTTCACCTACCTGCTCCAGAATCGGGATCGCATTCGTGCCATCTTCATCACCCACGGGCATGAAGATCACATCGGCGCCATTCCCTACCTCATGCGGGACATCAACGCCCCCATCTATGCCACCCGTATGTCCGCAGGGCTCATCCGGCTGAAACTGGAGGAGCACCGCCTGGCCGACAAGGTGAAGCTGGTGACCTGCGAGGCGGGGGAGACCGTCCGTGCGGGCAAATTCTCCGTGGAGTTCATCCACATCAACCACTCCATCGCTGATGCGGTGGCCTTTGCCATCCGCACCCCCATGGGCGTGTGCATCCACACCGGCGACTTTAAGATCGACCCCACCCCCATTCAGGGCGGCATGGCCGACCTGACCCGACTGGGTGAGCTGGGGCGTGAGGGCGTGCTGGCGCTGCTAGCCGACTCCACCAATGTGGAGCGCCCCGGTTTCACCAAGAGCGAGCGCAGCGTGGGCGCCTCCTTCGAGGCGCTGTTCCGAAGCTGCGATCAGCGCATCATCGTCACCACCTTTGCCTCCAACATCGACCGCATCCAGCAGATCATCAATGTGGCCGCTAAATACGGCCGTAAGGTGGCTGTCACCGGCCGCAGCATGGAGAACGCCATGAAGGTGTCCACCGAGCTGGGCTATATGCAGGTGCCCGCCGGTATCGTGGTGGACATCAACCAGATCAAGACCCTGCCCCGCAACAAGGTGTGCATTATCACCACCGGCAGCCAGGGCGAGACCATGTCCGCCCTCACCCGCATGGCCTTCAACACCCACCGTCAGGTGGAGATTCAGGCGGGGGATCGGGTCATCATCTCCGCCTCCGCCATCCCCGGTAATGAAGCCTCCGTGGGCAACGTCATCAACGAGCTGTACCGTCGGGATGCCGAGGTGGTCAACGAGCGGGAGCTGCCCCTCCATGTGTCCGGCCACGCCTGTCAGGATGAGCTGAAGATCGTCCATGCGCTGGTGAAGCCCAGATATTTTATCCCCGTCCACGGCGAGCAGCGTATGCTCAAGACCCATGCCAAGCTGGCCCGTGACATGGGCATGGATCCCCGCAACATCATCATCAGCGATGTGGGCAAGGTCATCGAGATCACCGCCAAGGGCGCCAAGATCAACGGCACCGTGCCCGCAGGCAAGGTATTTGTGGATGGATACGGCGTGGGCGATGTGGGCGCCGTGGTGCTGCGTGACCGCCAGCATCTGGCTCAGGACGGCATGATCGTGGTGGTGGTGTCCATGTCCGGCGAGGACGGACAGGTCATCTCCGGCCCCGACATCATCACCCGTGGCTTTGTGTACGTCAAGGAGTCCGAGGCGCTGATGGAGGAGCTGAAGCAGGTGGCCATTGATGCCCTCCAGCGCTGCGAGGAGCGCCACATCCGTGACTGGTCCTCCATCAAGTCGGACATCAAGGGCAGCCTGTCCAACTACCTGTACAAGAAGACCAAGCGCAATCCCATGATCCTGCCCGTCATCATGGAAGTGTAAGAGAATGCAAAAGCCCGCAGCCGATCGGCTGCGG
>JAZNQA010000092.1:0-3159 GCA_045589915.1 Candidatus Enterenecus sp. | reverse complement strand
CGGCTTCGCCGTCCACCGTGGCGCTCCAGCCCGGCTCGGCAGGGATGGTGGTCACCAGCACCTGACCGGGAGCAAGGGTCACATCGGTCAGACGGACGGTGGTGCCGTCCACTTCAGGGGCGGGGGAGGACAGTTGAGCCACCGCATGGGCCAGCGCCTCCTGATCGCAGGTGTACCACTTGCCGTCCCAGCTTTGTGCGCCGGAGCTGCGGATGGTGACGGTGAGGATGTCCCCCTGCGCCGGAGTGCCCAGATAGTGGATGCGGCGGGTCTCGCTGGTGTTGAGCCACGAGCGGTGCTCGCCGTCCACCCGCAGCTCGGTCAGCCCGCTGGCGGACAGGTCGGCGTAAATGGGCTGCCCTGTGCCGGGGAAGCTGAGGTTGACGGCGTCTCCGTCATGGACGAGCACGGGAATGATGGGGGTGAAAATCTGCGTGTTTTCCCCTGTGAGGGCGGAAAACAGTTGGTTTTGTGCCAAAAATGGGTCGCGGCCAAAGGTGTAGTCCAGGGCGGCGGCATGGGCAGGGAAGACGAGGGGGAGGACGCTGGGGTTCTCCCACAGGGTGAGCCCGTCCTGATGGGCCACAGGCTCGTAGCCGGGCAGCTCATCCCCGCTGAGAACATAGCGGACGGAGAACAGGGCATCGGCGGCGGGGGTGGCGCCGTAGTAGGCGCTCCACATCCACGACTGGGCGAAGCCCAGGCCCTTGAGGGCGGCGTTCACATCCTTGTTGTAGACGCTGCTGTAATGGGTGATGCCGGCGTAACCGAAGGAGAGGGGGCTGTTAAAGCCCCGATCCTCGGTGGCGCCCACCCGGTGGAAGGAGCTGTCCGTCCGCTGGGCCAGAAGCTGCTCGTTGGCGGTGTAGTAGCTGCGGTAGGCGGAGTAGGATTCATAGCCGAACTGCCTGTCCACTCCGGTGAGGATGGTGTGGGTGTTATAGCCCAGCTCCACGCACAGCAGCACCGTGAGCGCCCCCGCCAGCAGGGCGGCAGGGCGTGGACGGATGCGTCCCGAAGCCTCGGTCAGCACCCGCTGGGCGCACAGAATGAGCACGAAGGAGAGCAGGAACGCATAGCGGTAGGGGAACCAGTTGGGGTACTTGAACAGGTGCCACACCTTGTCCAGCGGTGCCAGCCACAAAGACAGCATCAGCACTACCGCCAGCCCAAGGAAGGTCAGCCGCTCCCGCAGAGGGAAGCGGCGGCAGAACAGGTAGACGAGGAACAGGATGGGGGTGAGCACCCCGCAGAACACGAAGGGGAGGGCCGAGCCGGTGAGGGAGCCGTACCGTCCCGGCAGGAATTGCAGCAGCGCCTCCCACCCGAAGTTGAGCAGGGCGGGGTAGTCGGCGGTGGCATCGGACAGCTTGCCGTTGAACATGGACAGGAAGGAGGGCACCCACAGCCACGCCGTGGCACACAGCGCCCAGATGGCCGCACCCAGGAAACCAACCAGCCGCCGGAGCAGGTCACGGCGGGACAGGGACAGGCACACCGCCCTGCACAGGAACCACAGCAGGCAGAAGCCGCCCACCATGTAGGAGATATACCAGCCGGACAGGAAGCACACCGTCAGCGCAGCGGCAAAGGGGATGGCGCTGCGCCCGGCCAGCAGCCGCTCCAGCCCCAGCAGGATGAGGGGCAGCCAGATGAGCCCGTCCAGCCACATGATGCACAACGAGTAGGCCGCCGTGTAGGAGCACAGGGAATAGGCCAGCGCACCCAGCAGGGTGACTGCGCCCACCTTGTTGAAAAAGCGGCCGGAAAAGAGGGCAAAGGTGAGCCCTGCCAGCCCCACCTTGAGCACCGCAAGGAACATCAGACCCATGGGCATGGCCACATTGGGCACCAGCAGGGTGAGCAGGGACAGGGGGCTGGACACATAGTAGCTGAACACGCCGATGTAGGTGCTGCCCAGCGCCTTGGACCAGGAGAAGAACAGGTCGCCCTCCTTGAGGGCGCAGAAAAACTCCACATACTGGTCGGCCATGTCCATGGCGAGGATGGACTTGTCCCCGAAGGGGGCCATGCCCATGGCGGCATACACCGCCAGCAACAGCAGGGCGGGCAGCAGGAAGCACAGGGCGTACCAGACGCCGTTACGTTTCTTCAAGGTCGGTACCTCCGCCGGTCTCCCGCAGGATATAGATGGGGCGTTTCTTTACTTCCAGATAGACTTTGGAGATGTATTGCCCCAAAATGCCGATACAGAATAGCTGGATGCCGGTGACAAACAGGATGATGCACACCAGCGACGGCCAGCCGAAGGCGCTGCCGCCCCAGATGAGCTGGCGCACGATGACAAAAATGATGGCCACAAAGGACAGAACACAAAACACCAGCCCCAGCACCGAGGCAATGGCCAGCGGTGCGGTGGAGAAGGCGATGATGCCGTCCATGGCGTACCGCCACAGCTTGAAGAAGGACCACTTGCTGCTGCCGCCGGAGCGGGGCACGTGCTCCGCCTCCAGCCAATGGGTGCGGTAGCCCACCCAGGAGAAAATGCCCTTGGAAAAGCGGTTGTATTCGGTGACGCTGAGGATGGAGTCCACCATCTGGCGGGTCATGAGGCGGTAGTCCCGTGCGCCGTCCACGATCTCGGTCTTGCTTAACTTGTTCATCAGCCGGTAGAATCGGCGGGCGAAGAAGGAGCGGATGGGCGGCTCCCCGGCACGGCTCACCCGACGGACGGCCACGCAGTCGTACTCGCCGGTGCCGATGAGACACAGCATCTCAGGCAGCAGGGAGGGGGGATCCTGCAGGTCGGCATCCATGATGGTCACCAGCTCGCCGGTGGCGGCCTGAAGTCCGGCATACATGGCGGCCTCCTTGCCGAAATTGCGGGAGAAGCACAGGTAGCGCACGGTCGGGTCGGCGGCGGCAAGCTCCCGCAGGATGAGGATGGTTTTGTCCCTGGAACCGTCGTCCACGAAAATATATTCCGGCCGGACATCGGGAAGCTGGGACATGACAGCCGTGACCGCATCGTAGAAGATACGGATGGTCTCCTCCTCATTATAGCAGGGCACGATGATGGATAGTTTCATAGGGCACCTCCTTGCGGGGTTTGTTGGCTTGTGTGTAGGGGTCGGCGTCCCCGACGACCCCAAAGGGGGGTAAAATCAGAACTTCGCCCCGCCGAACTCCAGCAGGGTG
>JAZNQA010000091.1:0-8435 GCA_045589915.1 Candidatus Enterenecus sp. | reverse complement strand
ACGGGAGGAACAGTTGCCCTTAATGCACATCACGTCGAACTGATTGGATACCCGCTCCAAGGTGGTATCATTGGTGTCGATCACGGTGACGCTGTGTTCCTCGGCGGCCAGATGCTCCGCCAGCGTTTGACCCACTTTGCCGGCACCGGCAATGATGATATTCAAACTCGATCACCTGCTTTCGGAAATTCGGTCAGACCCCGGCGCCGTGCCCCGTCCAGCAGCCGTTCCAGCGCCCCTTCCAGAGTGGAGCGGGCGCAGGCAAGGTTGAAACGCTCAAAATCAGGGGCGCCGTAGGGGGTGCCGTGGCTGAGATACAGCCGAGCATCCTCCTCCAAAAAGGCGGCACGGCGGACGGGATCGGCCATGAGGCTGCTCATATCCACCCATGCCAGATAGGTGCCATCCAAGGGGGCCGTCCAAAGGGTGGGGAAGTGCCGGGATAGAAACTGCCTGAGATATTGGTAGTTGCCGTACACATAGTCCAGCAGCTCATCCAGCCACGGAGCGCACTGCTCATAGCCCACCTCCAGCGCAAGGGTGCCAAAGGTGGAGTAGGTGTAGCAGCCGGAACGGGCCACCTCATCCTCCACCGCCTTCTTTTTCACAGGGTCGGGGATGAGCAGATTGGCGCAGCACAGACCGGCTAGCGAAAAGGTCTTGCTGGGGGCGGTGCCCATGACGCAGTTTTGGGCGTACTCCTCGCCCAGTGCGGCAAACGCCGTGTGCCGGTGACCACGGTGGATGAGATCGTGGTGGATCTCATCGCAGATGACCAGCACATGGTTGGCCAGGCACAGATCACCCAGACGGCGCAGCTCCTCCTCCGTCCACACCCGTCCCACCGGGTTGTGGGGGGAGCAGAGGATCATGGCGGTGACATCAGGGCGGGACAGTTTCTCCGCCAGATCGTCAAAATCCATCTCATACCGGCCGTCCACCAGTTTCAGCGGGCTTTGCACCAAGGTGCGGCCGTTGTCCTCCACCGCACGGTAGAAGGGGGGATAGACCGGCGGCTGGATGACGATGCCATCCCCCGGTCGGGTGAGCGCCCGCACCGCAGCATACAGCCCCTGCACCACGCCGTTGACTCGAATGAGCCAATCCCGCCGGATCTCCCAGCCGTGGCGTTGGGCCATCCAGCCGTGGATGGCGTTGTAGTAACGGTCGCCCCAGCCGGTGTAGCCCCACATTCCGAATCGGGCCGCCTGTTCCAGCGCAGCTACGATCTCCGGCGGGGAGAGAAATTCCATATCGGCCACCGACAAAGGCACGATCTCCGGCCCGTGCTTGCCGCCCAGCAGTTCCCATTTTTCCGCCTCCATACCCAGACGGGCAGGGGCGGGACGGTCAAACTCGTATTTCATGGAAGGCCAGCTCCTTTTATTATACAAGTACCACAAATATATCACTTTTTGGGAAAAAGGGCAACACGGAAAACGTCGCCCAACCGGCGGCGTTTCAGACTGTCAAAAAACCTCGTAGAGTTTCGCCGCTATGCGGCGAAAGAAAATGAAAGCCGTTTTCCCCGGCGACATTTTTGGCAAACGGAAAGGGGCGCTGCGAAACGCAGCGCCCCTCATGTTGCTTCAGACGGGGAGATCAGCCCTTGCTGGGGGGAGGAGTGGGCTCGCACACGGCGGTGTAGTGAGCCTTGCGGGCTTTGAAGGTCTCGTCCTTGAACAGGTTCATCAGACGGCCCTCGTTCTCGAAGATGTCCTGACCGTGAGCGGCCTTACCGGACACCAGATCGTGGCAGTGCCAGATCTGACCCACGGGGCCCAGATCGGGATCGTTCACCAGCTTCATGGCGCCGTCGACCAGCTCCAGGTGGCCTTCCAGACCGCACAGCTCGCAAACAGCGTGGTTGGTGCCGGGGAAGATGTAGAAGTTGTTGCCGTGGCAGTGGGGGCAGCCGCCCTCAGCGCCCTTCCACAGATCCACGTCCTCTGAGCCGGGGATCATGATGTTGTTGTCGATGATGTACTGAGCGGCATCCACCAGGTTGCGGCCGATTTCCTTCATACGCTCGATCTTGTCGTCCTGCATGATGACGTCCTTGGACCAGGAGAAGAACTCGTTGTTGACGACCTTCCAGCCGGGAGAGAGAGCCAGCATGGCGTGGTCGGTCTCGACGCGGACAGCCCAGTCGGAGCCGCCGATGCCCACGAAGGAGATGGCCTTCTGCTGGAACAGACGGGGGTTCAGACCCTCCTTGCCCTGCTCCTTCAGCTTGCCGTCCAGCATCAGCAGCATGCCGGTGTCATGGCCGGGGCCCATGCGGTCGGTGATGGAGTGGTACAGGCCGGTGCCGCCGGACTCGAAAATGGGATCGACCAGCAGAACGCCGTCAGCCTCGACCATCTTGTCGTACAGAGCGGCATAGTCATCCTTACGGGTGCAGATCATGCCCTTGCCCATGACCAGGCCGCGAGAGCAGGCTACGCAGCCGGAACAGTAGTCGATGTTCCAGTCAGCCAGGTGGATAAACTCGATCTCGGCGCCCTTTTCCTTGGCGGCTTCCAGAGCCACACGGCACATGGTGTCGTTGTTGCCGTTCTTGGTACCCAGAGAAATACCCAGAATTTTCATGATATGTTCCTCCTTAAAATATGTTTCGTGGGCAATGGAACGCAAAGCCCGATCCTATGTTGTTAGCCACCTTTAGAATATCGTATTTTTTGCAAACTGTAAAATATCTATTTTTCATGAAAACGACTGCGTCAGGTTATTTGCGAAAAAATAATTTGTGCAGATTGTCAAAACACTTGCCCATCTTTTTGTTTGATGGTATACTGTGCAGGAAGGGAGTTGACCGCATGAACCTCACCCGCATCCAATACTTTGTTGAGGTGGCCAGAATGGAGAACTTTTCCAAGGCTGCCCGCAATTTATATGTCTCTCAGCCCAATCTGTCCAAGCAGATCGCCTTGATGGAGCAGGAGCTGGGCTTTGCGCTCTTCCGCAGACTGGGCAAGAGCGTTCAGCTCACGCAGGCGGGGCAGTATTTGTACGAGCAGTTCAGGGATCTGCCCGATTTTATTGCCAAAACCATCGCTCAGGGCGAGGCTCTCAGCCGTGGGGATCGTGGCAGCCTGTCCATCGGCGTGCTGGAGGGGCAGGATGTGAACTTCTTCCTGTCCGGCCGGATGGCACGCCTGCGGGAGCAATACCCCGGCATGACCATCGAGATGGAGCGCAACAGCTTCCGCAACCTGCGTCAGGGTTTGGATCGTGGTACCTATGATGTGCTGCTCACTATGGAGTTCGAGCTGGAGGGGCGGGACGATTGGGACAGCAAGGTGCTCTTCTCCCAGCCCGGCGCACTGGCCATCAGCCGCAGCCACCCTTTGGCGGCAAGAGATGACCTGACGGTGGACGATCTGCGGGACGAGCCCTTTGTGGCCATTTCACGGGAGGACTCTCCCGGTGGATATGAGCTGCTGCTCAGGCAGTGCGAAAGCAGCGGGTTCAGACCCAATGTGGTCCGTGAGACCTCTACGCTGGAAAGCCTTCTGCTGTGCGTGGAGATGGGGGTGGGCGTGGCCATTCTGGACCGCAATACCCGCCTGGAGCGCAACGATGCGGTGCGCCTGATCACCATTCCGGGCAGTACCGCCGCCGGTCTTACGGCGGTATGGCGCAAGGACAACGGCAACCCCATGGTTCCCCGTCTGCTGGATGTGCTGACCGAGCAGCAGGTGGGCGACCCGCCGGAATTGGTACGATAACAAACATCGGGCACGCTGTCACCAGCGTGCCCGATGCCCATAAAAAATGCACGCTGTCATAGACAACGTGCATTTTTGTTGTTTGGTTGGGTTGAATTACTTCAGCTCGACCTTGGCGCCAACCTCTTCCAGCTTAGCCTTCAGAGCCTCGGCGTCCTCCTTGGAGATGCCCTCCTTCAGAGCCTTGGGAGCGGCCTCAACAATGGCCTTGGCCTCAGCCAGACCCAGGCCGGTGGCCTCGCGGACGACCTTGATGACCTTGATCTTCTCGGAACCGAAGCTGGTCAGAACGACGTCAAACTCGGTCTTCTCCTCAACGGGAGCGGCAGCGGCAGCAGCGGCGGGAGCAGCCATGGCGGCGGCGGAAACGCCGAACTCATCCTCCAGGGCGTGAACGAGCTCGGAGAGCTCCAGAACAGTCAGGCTCTTAACCTCTTCGATGAGGGCAGTAATCTTCTCAGAAGCCATGATATTTACCTCCTAATAATTGTATAAATATTTTTGGTGATATGTTGCGGCCCTCGGCCGCAGGGGATGGGGTACCGAATTACTCGGCAGCGACCTCGACGGTCTCGGCCTCGGCAGTCTCCACCACGCCGCCATTCTTCTCGGCGATGGCCTT
The DNA here is from genome assembly GCA_045589915.1 of Candidatus Enterenecus sp. GTDB lineage: Bacteria > Bacillota > Clostridia > Oscillospirales > Oscillospiraceae > Enterenecus. The sequence goes on along the minus strand of JAZNQA010000091.1, from coordinate 4,082 downwards.
GATGACGATGGCCAGGCTGGTGATGGGAGCCAGCATGGTGCCCAGCACCTGACCCAGCAGAGCCTCCTTGGAGGGCAGCTCAGCCAGAGCGTTGATCTCATCCAGGGACAGCACCTTGCCGTCCATGAAGCCGGCCTTGATGTTGAACCGGTCGCCCATCTGCTTGGCATACTTGTTGATGATTCGCATGGGGGCGATGGGATCGTCATTGGACACGGCCATGGAAGTGGTGCCGTTGAGCACCCCGTCCAGCTCGGTCATGCCCACATTGTTGATGGCGAAGCGGACCAGAGTATTCTTCACAACGGAGTACTCCACGCCGTTCTCACGCAGCTCGCTGCGCAGAGCGGTATCCTCAGCCACGGTGATGCCCTTGTAGTCAACGAGGACGCCGGAGCTGGCGGACTGCAGAGTCTCAGTCAGAGAGGCAACGATGGCCTGCTTCTCGCTCAGAACCTTTGCGTTAGGCATTTTGATTTCACCTCCGGGTTATTTTGTTGGGCTTGCTGTCAAATTCTTATCCGGCGACTGGGCTTGCCCTTTCCAGCCATGCCACCTTAAAATCCTTGGGAATACAAAAAGCATTCCCTGCGGTTTTGCGGCGGCCTGACAGAAAAGTTCGTCGCCCATTCATCCGGAACGCCTTTGTCAGCAGCGCCCTGAGGCGTTTTGATTGCTGAAAGCAAAAATAACGCCGCTTTCGTGTCAAGACGAAAACAGCGCAAACATAGCGTATTGAGCTGCATTCTCGGCAGGATTTACGGCTCGTTGTCACGCCTTACCTGTTCGCAACGCTCGCTTTCCCTCCGACTCGAAACACAGACAAAGCCGCTGTGCGGCCTTTGAGTTGTATTTCTCGCTTCGGTCCAAGCTTGCTGCTCACGACGGTGCGGCGCTTCTTGCCACCTGCTGTCTCTGAACACGAGAGATATTATATCGATCCGGGAGGGCTTTGTCAAGCAAAACCCTCCCAAATCGGATATAATTTTTGGGAAACTGAGCTGTTCGATCAGCTTTTGGTGTTGTCATGCTCGGATTGGCCGCATAGCCGGGTCGCTTTCGCTCCGTCTCGGATTCGAAACAGAACTGCACGCAGTTCTTGGTTTCTCGTCCTCGCTTCGCTCCAAGCTCCCCTATGCGGCTATCCTCGCACTCATTACACGAACTTGCTGTTGTTGATCTTCACGCCGGGGCCCATGGTGGAGGCGGCGACGCAGCTCTTGACGTACTGACCCTTGGCAGCGGCGGGCTTGGCCTTGACGATGGCGCCCATCAGAGCGATCAGGTTGTCGGCCAGCTTCTCAGCGCCGAAGGAGACCTTGCCGATGGGGCAGTGGATGATGTTGGTCTTGTCCAGACGGTACTCCACCTTACCGGCCTTGATCTCGTTGACGGCCTGGGTCACGTTGGGGGTGACGGTGCCGGCCTTGGGGGAGGGCATCAGGCCCTTGGGGCCCAGGACCTTACCCAGACGGCCCACAACGCCCATCATGTCGGGGGTAGCGACGACCACGTCGAAGTCGAACCAGTTTTCCTTCTGGATCTTCTCCACCATGTCCATATCGCCCACGAAGTCGGCGCCGGCGGCACGGGCCTCCTCAGCCTTGTCGCCCTTGGCGAAGACCAGCACACGGGCAGTCTTGCCGGTGCCGTGGGGGAGGACGATGGCGCCACGAACCTGCTGGTCGGCGTGACGGGAGTCAACACCCAGCTTGACGTGGAGCTCCACGGTCTCGTCGAACTTGGCAGTGGCGGTCTTGATGACCAGCTCCATAGCCTCGGTCACATCATACTGAGCAGCGCGGTCGATGAGCTTGGCGCTGTCAACATACTTCTTACCTTTGGTAGCCATTGAACGTTCCTCCTTTCCTTACTCTTCCACCAGAACGCCCATGGAGCGGGCAGTGCCGGCGATCATGCTCATGGCGCTCTCCAGGCTGGCGGAGTTCAGGTCGGGCATCTTGGTCTCAGCGATCTTCTGCAGATCAGCCTTGGACAGGGTAGCGACCTTGGTCTTGTTGGGCACGCCGGAGCCGGACTGCAGGTTGCAGGCCTTCTTGATGAGCACGGCAGCGGGAGGGGTCTTGGTGATGAAGGTGAAGGAACGGTCAGCGTACACAGTGATGACAACGGGGATGATCAGACCCATGTCCTTCTTGGTGCGCTCGTTGAATTCCTTGGTGAAGGCGGCGATATTCACGCCGTGCTGGCCGAGAGCGGGGCCCACAGGGGGGGCGGGAGTTGCCTGGCCGGCGGGGATTTGCAGCTTAACGTATCCAGTAACTTTCTGTGCCATTTGAAACAGCACCTCCTACATGAAATGTGGTGGTGACGGAGCGAACACGCTCCTCCCACGGGGGTGACAGGACGGTTCCTGTCGATGACGGCTCGGACGCTCTCAGATCGCTTCGACCTGATCGAGCTCCAGTTCCACGGGGGTCTCCCGGCCGAACATGGACACGACCACACGGACCTTGCCGCGCTCTTTGTCCAGCTCTTCCACGGTGCCGATGAAGGACTCAAGGGCGCCGTCGGTGATCTTCACGCTGTCGCCCACGTTGTAGGCAACCACGATCTCCCGCTTCTCCACGCCGAGAGCGGCGATCTCCTCATCGGTGAGAGGGATGGCCTTGTTGGCAGAGCCCACGAAGCCGGTGACGCCACGGATGTTCCGCACCAGATGCCAGGTCTCGTCGGTCATGACCATCTTGACCAGCACATAGCCGGGGAACACCTTGCGCTCCACAGTCTTGGGGCCGTTGTCGGTGATCTCGGTGACGGTTTCCAGGGGAATAGAGACCTCGGTGATGAGGTCATGCATGTTGCGGTTCTCCACAGCCCGCTCGATGGACACGGCGACCGTGTTCTCGTAGCCGGAGTAGGTATGGGCAACATACCACTTCAGTTCATCAGCCATAGCAGTGACCTCTTAGCTGAAGAGGTTGAGCAGGGCGTCGACCACCTGACGGGCGATGAAGTCGAAGACCCAGATAAACGCACCCACCACGAGCACGCACACGATCACGATGAGCACGTTGCGCATGGTGTCCTTGCCGGAGGGCCAGGTGACCTTTTTCAGCTCACCCTTCAGGTCCTTGAGCCAGCGGAGCAGGCGGTTGGGCTTCTTGTCCTTCTTCTTAGCAGGGGTCTTGGCCTTTTTCTGAGCCTTGGTGGAGGTTACGGCCTCCTTGGCCAGAGCTTCGTCTTGCTTGTTCAGTTCAGACATTGCAATACCCTTCTTTCTTTGAGCAGAGGCTCATTACTTGGTTTCGGTGTGCAGAGTGTGCTTTCTGCAGAAGGGGCAGTACTTGTTGAGCTCCAGACGCTCGGTGGTGTTGCGCTTGTTTTTGTTGGTGTTGTAGTTGCGCTGCTTGCACTCGGAACAACGCAGCGTGATCTTCACACGGTTACCGGCTTTCGCCATTCTCGGCACCTCCTTTTGAATTTGACCTTCCAACGAAAAAACGCCGGAACGGCCATAGCCGATTCCAGCGCCTTTGAAGGGCGTGACACGCCCTGAAAAAGCTACGGGGGATCGGCTTTTCTTGCCTCCCTGTGGCCCCATCGTGGGGGAGAGGGTTTTTGTCCGCATCCCGTAAAAATGCGCACAAAAAGAAAGCCCTGCTCACAGGTATTGCCAGTGTAACACACCGGCAGGGGCTTGTCAAGCAGGAACTTATCATTTATAATGGGAAAAACACAAAAAATGGGGGAGTTTTCATGCGTATCATGGCCATAGACTTTGGTGATGCCCGTACAGGGGTGGCCATTTCGGACGGATTGGGGCTGCTGGCCGGGTTCACCACCGTCCTCCACAGCCGGAACAGCGAGCAGGTGGCGGCCGAGCTGGGCAAGCTCATCGGGGAGCATGGCGTGGACGAGCTGGTCATGGGCTTTCCCCGCAACATGGACGGCACCGAAGGGCCACGGGCGGAGCTGTATCGGGAGTTTGCCGCCCGGCTGGAGGAGCAGACCGGCATGACGGTGCACCTCTGGGACGAGCGGCGCACTACCATCGAGGCCCATCAGATCCTCCACGCCAGCGGCAAGAAGATGAAGAATCATAAAAAGACCGTGGATGC
>JAZNQA010000090.1:0-5479 GCA_045589915.1 Candidatus Enterenecus sp. | reverse complement strand
CGGCGTACCCAACGCCATCAAGGTGTTCAAGGAGCTGGGCATGACCACCGGCGGCATCCGCATCGACTCCGGCGACCTCACCTACCTGTCCCGCAAGGCCCGTGCCATGCTGGACGAGGCCGGTCTGAACGACATCAAGATTATCGCCTCCAATTCGCTGGACGAGTATATCATCCGTGACCTCATCACCCAGGGGGCACGCATTGATGCCTTCGGCGTGGGCGAGCGGCTCATCACCTCCAAGTCGGAGCCGGTGTTTGGCGGCGTGTACAAGCTGGCCGCCATTGAGAACGAGGACGGCTCCATCCTCCCCAAGATCAAGATCAGCGAAAACCCCGCCAAGATGACCATTCCTCACTTCAAGAAGGTCTCCCGCCTGTTCGAGAACGCCACGGGCAAGGCCATGGCGGACTACATCTGCCTCCACGATGAGGAGCCCGACTTCACCCAGCCGCTGGAGCTGTTCGACCCTGAGGCCACCTGGAAGCGCAAGACGGTGACCGACTTCACCGCCGTGCCCCTGCTGGTGCCCATCTTCCAAAACGGTGAGCGGGTGTACCAATCCCCCGCCATCAAGGACATCCGTGCCTACTGCACCCGTCAGGTGGACAGCCTGTGGGACGAGGTGAAGCGCTTCGAGTACCCCCACAACTACTACGTGGACCTGTCCCAGAAGCTGTGGGACGTACGGGCGCAGCTTCTGGCTGACCGCCGCTGAGGTGGGCCATGAAGGCATTGCTTTACGCCATGCACAAGGAGATCGCCTCTCCCTTTGAGGGAGGCGCAGCTCTGGACAACCGTGCAGGGCTGACCCTGCGGCAGCTCCGTGACGATCTTGTGCTGTGTGTGTGCGGCATCGGCAAGGTGAATGCCGCCCTGGCCGCCCAGCACCTCATCGACCGCTTTGACCTCTCCGGCATCTGGAACGCCGGCGTGTCCGGCTGCTTCCACGACCTGCCCGCCGGGACGCTGGTGGTGGGCTCCGCCTGCGTGCAGCACGATTTCGATGTATTTGGCGATCCCCCCGGTCAGATCCCGGTGCTGGAGCAGGTGATGCTCCCCTGCACCCATCCCGAAGATGACCTGGCCGCCCTCACCGCTGCCGGGCTGAACTGCCGCCCCGGCGTGGTGGCCAGCGGCGACTGGTTCAACCGGGACTATGAGCGTGCCGCCCGCATCCGGGACGAATTCCACGCTCTGGTGTGCGACATGGAGGCCGCTGCGGCGGCGCAGGTGTGCCTGCGCAGCGGAGTGCCCTTCCACAGCCTGAAGATCGTGTCCGACCACCTGTTCCACCCCTCCCAGCACGAGGAGTACCAAAAAAATCTGCCCACCGTCACGACCCGGCTCAACGAGGCGCTGGCCGTTCTGGTGGGGCGCTAAGGAGCCAGCCTATGGAACGCATCGCCAGCTTTCAGGTAGACCACAACAAGCTCCGCCCCGGCCTGTATCTCTCCCGACAGGACGGCAGCGTGATGACCTATGACCTGCGCTTCAAGACCCCCAACACCGGCGACCTGCTCACCAACGCCGAGATGCACTCGGTGGAGCACATCATCGCCACCCTGCTGCGCAACAGCCCCCAGAAGGACGCCGTCATCTACTTCGGCCCCATGGGGTGCCAGACCGGGTTCTACTTCCTCTTCGACGGAGAGCAGCTCTCCCACAGGGAGGCCATCGGGCTGCTGCAGACCGTCTTTGCCGCCGGAGCGGAGTGGCAGGGCGAAATGCCGGGAAAAAGCGCCGTGGAGTGCGGCAACTACCGCAATCTGGACGTGGCACTGGCCAAGGCGCAGTGCGCCTGTTACGCCGACCTCATCCGTGACTGGACGGAGGAAAAACTTGCTTATTGATAAAAAGAAGGGTTGCAGAATTGAATTCTGCAACCCTTCTTTTGTTATTGATGGCCTTCCACCAGCTCCATGAACAAAGCGATGGCGGGGTTGTAATTGCTCTTGCGCCACGCCATGGTGACATCGTGCCCCATGACCTCCGGCATGGCCAGCTCACGGATGACCACACGGGGGTTGTTGCGCTCGATGGTGCGGTTGGTGGTCACCGCCACCGCAAAGCCCATCTCCACCCACAACAGCACATCCGCCATCTTTTCCACCTGCATGATCTCCGGGAAGATGCCCCCCTTGCCAAGCAGGTTCATGATGTACTGATAGCCCTCCTCGTTCACCGCACCGCCCAACTGGACGAAGCGCTCCTGCTTCAGGTCCTCCAGAGTCAGGTCATTCTTGTGGGCCAGCGGATGCTCCCGATTGAGCATGATGCACGAGTCGTACTTCTGCACATCCACCGTCATCAGATCGGGCTTGTCGAACAGAGAGAAGCCGTAAGTACAGATGATGTCCAGCTTGTCTTGATAGAGCCGTTCCGGCAGCTCGCCCAGAGAGTACCGCTCCAGAGACAGCCGGATCTGCGGATAGCGGCGCTGGAACTGCTCCACCACCGGAGGAAACAGCTCCGAAATGTCGTACACATCCAAAATACCCACCCGCAGACGGCCCTCGTAGCCACGGTTGGCGTTGCGGGCCTCGGTCATCAGTCCCTCGTACCGCTTGAGAAATTCGGGCAGGCCGTTATACAGCACGCTGCCGCCGGGAGTGAGCTTCAGGGTCTTCTTGTCCCGCACGAACAGGCGGGTGCCCAGCTCCTCCTCCATGGCCTGGATCTGGCGGCTCAGGGCGGGCTGGGTCATGAACAGGCTGCGGGCCGCCTCGGTAAAGCTGAGACAGCGGGCAACCGCAATAAAATACTTCAACTGGTTCAGCGTCATGCCGCTCCCCTCCTCCCCTACACCATACCACAGTCATACACAAATTGCAAGCAGGTCATTACCAAAAGGCATAGACCCCATACAGAATTGCATGGTATTTTCACCATGAAAATTTGCAACTTGACCTGCAAAATGATATAATTTTCACAGGTTTTCGAAACTAAACTACTTACGGAGGTATATCATGAAAGTTTTGGGTATTGTGGCTGGCCGTCACGGCGGCAACAGCGAAATTCTGGTCAAGGAGGCCCTGCTGGCTTGTCAGGAGGCCGGCGCCGAGGTCAAGATGATTAACCTGTTCGATTATCACATCGAGCACTGCATCGGCTGCGAGATGTGCACCATGCAGATGGGCGAGATGGAGCAGGGCAAGCGTGACCACTATGACGGCTGCGTGCTGAAGAACAAGGACGACATGGACAAGATCGTCAACGAGATGCAGACCTGCCAGGGCGTCATCGTGGGCGTTCCCTCCTACGACCTGACCCCCAGCTCCCTGTATCTGAAGTTTGCTCAGCGCTTCCTGGCCTATGAGCTGGCCTTCCGTCTGGCCATCGGCGATGTGAAGGAAGATCCCCACACCGTGGCCGGCCTGATCGCCAACGGCGGCTCCTGCCTCGACTGGCAGTCCCTCACTCTGGACGCCATGTCCGCCACTATGTTCACCCAGTCCATCACCGTGGTGGACAAGATGCTGGCCACCCGCAACGGCCGTCCCGGCAACGTCCTGCTCCGTCCTGAGCAGCTGGAGCGTGCCCACAAGATGGGCGAGAACGTCATCAAGGCCATCCAGACTCCCGTTGAGGAGCGCACCTGGCTTGGCGACCCCGACATGGGTATGTGCCCCAACTGCCATGCTCACCTGGTCTTCCGCGGCGAGGAGCACTGGGACGGCATCAAGTACCCCTTCGAGTGCGCTGTGTGCGGCGCCGGCGGCGACCTGGTGCGTGACGAGAACGGCGAGGTCAAGTTCGTTCTGGCTGAGAACGGCCTGATCCGTGACCGCAACAAGAACGAGGCCCGTGCCGAGCACCTGAACGAGATCGTCAAGACCCGTATCGACTTCTTCCAGCGTCAGGGCGAGATCCAGGAGAAGGCCAAGTACTATCGTGACATTAAGTTCCCCGCCATCTAATCCGCTTACTTACCCTTCCGGCGGCTCCTTTGGGAGCCGCCGGTTTTTTGTTCCTTTCTTCGACAGAGGTGTCGAACGAAGTTTGCAAAAATTGGAAAACAACCCTTGCATTCAGGTACATTGTGTGGTATTTTAGTTGAGCAGGCAATAACTGGAAATACAATATGTAGGTCACAGACCGGAAAGGGTTGTTTCACATGAGTGAGCAGAAGAAGATTTTGATTGCGGACGGCTCGGAGGAGTTCCGCCGGATGTTTGCCGATCTGCTGGCAGAGGAGGCCGACCTGACGCTGGTGGGTCAGACCGGGGATGGCGAGGAGCTGCTGCGGCAGGTGGAGCAGCTCCGGCCCGACGTGGTGGTGATGGATCTGCTGCTCACCGGCATGGACGGGCTGGAGGTGCTGGAACGGCTGGGAGACATCCGGCCCCGCACACTGGTGCTGTCCGCCTTTGCGGGGGCTTCGCTGGCGGAACAGGTGTCTGCCCGTGGGGGCGACTACTGTATGCTCAAGCCCTGCCGCTTGTCGGCGGTGATCGAGCGGGTGCGGTTGCTGGCCTGGGGTCAGCCCGCCGAGGATGAGCACGAGGCAGGTATTCGTGATCTGGAGCGTCGGGTGACTGCCATCATCCACGACATCGGCGTGCCCGCCCACATCAAGGGCTACCAATATCTGCGGGAGGCCATTGGTCTGGCGGTGGAGGACATGGAGGTCATCAACGCCGTCACCAAGGTGCTCTACCCTGCGGTGGCCAAGAAGTTCGGCACCACCGCCAGCCGGGTGGAGCGGGCCATCCGCCACGCCATCGAGGTGGCGTGGGATCGGGGTGATCTGGAAACGCTGCAAAAGTATTTCGGCTACACCGTTTCCAACGCCAAGGGCAAGCCCACCAACAGCGAGTTCATCGCCATGATTGCTGACCGCATCTCTCTGGAGGAGAGCCGCAAGGCGGGGTAAATTCCCGTGAACACAGACAGGACCGCCCATATCGGGCGGTCCTGTCTGTTAATGGCGCTCAGAATTCGCACTCTTCCATCACCAGCGAGCCGTCACGACCGCTGATGTACACAGCACAATGGTGGGCAGCCCCGTCGGCATCGGTGAAGGAGACGCCGTAGGCGGTCAGATCGCCATAGTATACCACGCCGGTCACCAGCGGTTTCTCCGGCGTCAGCTCGGGAAGGGTATACAGCACTTCCCCCGCCTCATATCCGGCGTCGCCGAGCTCCAGACGCAGGAAGCTCACATCCGTCAGCACGGTGTTGGCTGAGAACATCAGCTTCACCATATACTCCGAGGGGTCTACGATGCACTCGTGGTAATTGCCGCCGGCAAGCTGCTCCTCGGCAGCAAAATCCGCCGTGATCAAAGCCCGCAGGGTATTTTCCCCTTCCACATCGGTGAGATCCACCCAGCCTGCGCCGGACTTCAGCTTGCCCCACAGGTTGCCGTCCCCATCCTGTGCTTCTTCCACGATGGTATAAGTACCGGCCACCTCTACGGTACCCGCCTCGTCATAGTGGTAGCCGGGCCCGGCGTAGATGGGCTGGTCAGCCCATG
>JAZNQA010000089.1:0-18468 GCA_045589915.1 Candidatus Enterenecus sp. | reverse complement strand
AATATTCGGTTTGTGGAAAAACAGATAGAGCGGCAATCCATGGGCATACATAGTGCCGTTGGAGGAGTCCCACCGAGCTTTGATGAGCTGGTGGGAGACGCAATGCTGCCCTTCGCAGCGGTGGTGGTGTGTATGTTGGGTGTGGCGGTATTTCACTATCTGTACCATTATGTGGGCACCAAAAGCATCTATTTGATGCGTCGGATGCCCTCCCGATGGGAGCTTCACCGCCGGTGCCTGACCGTGCCGCTGCTGGGCGTATTGGGATGCCTGCTTGCCATTCTTCTTCAGTTGGGTATCTATTATTTGTACTATCTGAACTTTGTTTCCGAACATTTCGTTGCCCTTGGTCTGGGGCAGAGTTTGTGGAGGGTGATCTGATGATACGCATTGACCAGGTGAGTAAAAAGTACGGTTCCAAACAGGCCCTCTCCCATGTGAGTCTGGACCTGCCCCGTGGTGAGATTGTCGGTTTGTTTGGTGAAAACGGGGCAGGCAAGACCACCCTGATGAAGTGCATCCTCGGCTTTCTCAAGTATCAGGGCACGATCACGCTGGATGGCAAACCGATCGACCGCCGCAACATCGCCAAGATCTCCTTTGCCACCGGGGAGCACTCCTTTTTTTCCAATTTGAGTCCCCGTGCCCATGCGGAGTTCTACGCCGAGCATTTCCCCACCTTCTCCCGTAGACGGTTTGACGGCCTGATGGAATTTTTTGAGCTGCCCATGAAGAAGAAGCTGCACACCTTTTCCACCGGACAGAAGAATCAGTTTGAGGTCATCCTTGCCCTGAGCCAGGGCGCAGACTACATCCTGATGGACGAGCCTTTTGCCGGAAACGACCTGTTCAATCGGGAGGACTTCTATCGGGTGCTGCTTGGGATCCTGGAGCCCCACGAGACCGTTGTGTTGTCCACACATTTGATTGAGGAGGTGGCCGGCTTTATCGGTCGGGCAGTGCTCATCCGGGACGGTGAGATCATCGGTGACATGACGCAGGACGAACTGGAGGAGTCGGGACAGGATCTGGTCAGCTATGTGAAGCAGACCTATCACTACCGCCCTGACAGGGTGAGCAAGGCGCTGGAGATGATGACGGACAAGGAAGAGTGACCATGAAGTGGTTGCTGGCAGTCATGGTGATCCTGACGGTTTTGTCCGTGTGCCGCACAGATCTGGATCAAAAGCGGACGGCAATGCCGTCCGCTTTTCCTATCCCGAAAATTTCCGGAAGCCTATTCTCTTTTGGCCAGTATTCTGCTATAATATCATAGAATTACTGTTTGTACCCATGGGTTCCGGGAGGGACGATCATGCACAATATGGAACGCTTTTATGACCTTTTGAATCGGGAGTTGCCCGGTCTGGAGCTGCGCCGGGACGAGCCCATGAGCCGCCACACCACCTTCCGTGTGGGCGGCCCCGCCGCTCTGATGGCGCTGCCTGCTGATGAGGCGCAATTTGCCGCCGCTGTCCGGCTGGCCCGGTCGGAGGGGATCGAGCCCATCTGCGTGGGCAATGGCTCCAACCTGCTGGTGGATGATGGCGGCCTGAACACGCTGGTCATCAAGACCGTGCCCCAGATGAACCGCTGCCGTGTGGGGGGCAACTGCCTTACCGCCTCGGCCGGTGCGCTGCTGGTGCAGCTCGCCAACGAGGCCGCTGCCCGCAGCCTGAGCGGGCTGGAGTTTGCCCACGGCATCCCAGGCAGTCTGGGCGGCGCCGTCACCATGAACGCCGGAGCCTACGATGGCGAGATGAAGCAGGTGGTGCGCTCCGTGCGGGCCATGGACGGGCAGGGGAACATTGTGGAGTTTTCCGGCGAGGACTGCCAATTTGCCTATCGCCACTCCCGCTTCTCCGGCGGCGAATGGCTCATTCTGTCCGCCACCCTGGAGCTTGTCCCCGGCGATGGGGAGGCCATCCGAATCAAAATGGCCGAGCTGATGAGCCGTCGGCGGGAGAAGCAGCCGCTGGAGTACCCCAGCGCAGGCTCCACCTTCAAGCGTCCTGCGGGCCACTTTGCGGCGGCGCTCATCGACCAGTGCGGGCTCAAGGGGCTGACGGTGGGGGGCGCACAGGTGTCCCCCAAGCACGCAGGCTTCGTGGTCAACCTTGGCGGGGCCACCTGCCATGACATTCTGAAACTGATGGAGCAGGTGCGGGAACGGGTGTTCCAAGCCACCGGCGTGGAACTGGAGCCGGAGGTCAAGTATCTGAGATAAAGGAGAGAAGTATGGAATTTTTGATCGTTTCGGGTCTGTCGGGGGCAGGCAAGTCCACCGTCATATCTGTGCTGGAGGACAGCGGCTTTTTCTGTGTGGACAATCTGCCCCCTGTCCTCATCCCCAAGTTTGCCGAGCTATGCCTGGCCGGCACCGGCGCTTACGAGCGGGTGGCCATGGTGTGCGACATCCGTGGCGGCGAGAATTTTGACGGCATGTTTGAAGCGCTGGACGAGCTGAAGAAGATGAAGTTCGACTACAAGATCCTCTTTGTGGAGGCCGATGACGACGCTATCATCAAGCGCTATAAGGAGACCCGCCGCAGCCACCCCCTCATGGGCGATGGCATCACGCTGGTGCAGGCGGTGGAGCGGGAGCGGGAGATCATGGAGCCGGTGCGTCAACGGGCAGAGTACACCATCGACACCAGCGCCCTGTCGGTGAAAAAGCTGCGTGACCGGGTACTGGAGATCTGCACCCCCCACCGAAACAAACACAAGGAGATGAGCGTGTCCGTCACCTCCTTCGGCTTCAAGTACGGCATCCCTGTGGAGGCCGATTTGGTGTTTGATGTGCGCTTCCTGCCCAATCCCTTCTACATTGAGGAGCTGCGCCACCAGACCGGCCTGGATGCCCCTGTGCGGGATTATGTGTTTGGATACCGCCAGACGGAGGAGTTTATGGCGCACCTGCGCTCCATGGTGGAGTTCCTGCTCCCCCACTTTGTGGAGGAGGGAAAGAGCGCTCTGGTCATCGCCATCGGCTGTACCGGCGGACACCACCGCTCGGTGGCCATCACCCACGCTCTGGCAGAGTATATCCGTGAGCTGGGCTTTGATGCAGGGGAAAATCATCGGGATATGACGAGGGCCTGATATGAAGGAAGAACGAGTACAGCACGGCCCAGCCATCGTCGCCATTGGCGGTGGTCACGGTCTGTCCGCCATTCTGCGTGGCTTAAAGCTCTATACAGATGATCTCACCGCCATTGTCACCGTAGCGGATGACGGCGGCGGCTCCGGAATGCTTCGTGAGGATCTGGGTATGCCCCCTCCGGGGGACATCCGCAACTGCATGGAGGCGCTGGCAGACACCGAATCATTGATGCGGGAGCTGCTGGCCTATCGGTTCCCCGATGGACGGCTGGCAGGTCAGGCATTTGGCAACCTGCTGCTGGCGGCCCTCACAGGTGTGTCCGAATCCTTCGATGTGGCGGTGGCCCGCATGAGCGAGGTACTGGCCATTACCGGCCGCATCCTGCCGGTGACCAATGCCGACGTGCAGCTGGAGGCCACCTTTGAAAACGGCACCAGCGTGCGGGGCGAGTCCAAGATCTTTGACTTTAAGAAGGCGCAGAACTGCCGCATCCATCATGTGCGGCTGCTGCCCGAAAATCCCCCTGCGCTCCCTGCGGCGCTGGATGCCATCCGTCGGGCAGACATCATCCTGCTGGGCCCCGGCAGCCTGTATACCAGCATCATCCCCAATCTGCTGGTGGACGGCATCTCGGAGGCCATCCAGGAAAGCCAGGCGCTGAAGATCTATGTGTGCAATATCATGACTCAGGACGGCGAGACCGAAACCATGACCGCCTCCGAGCATTTGGCGGCCCTTCTGGAGCACAGCGGGCCGGGGCTCATCGACCTGTGCCTGTGCAATTCTGCCCGGATCAGCAGCCGGTTGGTGAAGCGCTACTCGCTGGAGGATGCAGCGCCCATCGTGGTGGATCGCCGTGAGGTGGAGCTGCTGGGTGCGGAGGTAGCGTGCCGCCCCCTGACAGAGGAGCAGTCAAACTACGCCCGTCATGACGGGGAAAAGGTGGCTCAGGCGGTGCTGGAGCTGTACCGCCAGCGGGCCGATACCAAGATTTTTTAACAGAGAGAAGGCGTGAGTGTGACCTTTTCCGGCGATGTAAAGCAGGAGCTGTGCAAGCATGACATTGGCAGGCGGTGCTGTGCCCAGGCGGAGGCCTACGGCATCCTTCTGTTCTGCAATACCTTCCATGGCCGTCAGGTGCGCATCATCACCGAGTGTGCCCGCCTGAAGGAGCGGCTGCCTGTGCTGTTCCGCAAGGCGTTCAAGGTCACCTTCGACCACCAGCCCGAAAAGGGGAGCGGCAAGGGCACCTTCCTCATTGAGGACAGCGCCAAGCTGAAAACCATTTTTGACACCTTTGGGCTGGAGGCGGATTCCTCCGTGTCCGTCCATGTCAACTTCGCCCATCTGGAGGAAGAGCACTGCCGCATCGCTTTCCTGCGGGGGGCATTTCTGGCGGGCGGTTCGGTGACCGATCCGCTGAAAAGCTATCATCTGGAGCTGGCCACCTCCCACTTCCATGTGGGGCGTGAGCTGCCCGCGCTGCTGCGGGAGGTGGGCTTCTCCCCCAAGGACACCACCCGCAAGGGCAACTATGTCACCTACTTCAAGCAGTGTGACCACATCGAGGATTTCCTCACCACCATCGGCGCACCTGTGTCCGCCATGAACATGATGATGGCCAAGATGGAGCGTGACCTGCGGGGCAGCGTGAACCGGCGGGTGAATTGCGATGCCGCCAATCTGGACAAGATGGTGGCAGCCGCCCAGAGCCAGATCGAGGCCATCCGCCGTCTGGAGGAGCGGGGGACATTGACTGCCCTGCCCGCCAAGCTGCAGGAGGCGGCACGGCTGCGGGTGGACAACCCCGAACTGGCCCTGAACCAGCTTGCCGAGCTGTGCGATCCGCCGGTGAGCAAGTCGGCCTTCAACCATCGGCTGCGGCGGATCGTGGAATTGGCTCACAGCGCAGAGTGATACTGATTTCGTCCCGAAGGAGGATTCTCCATGTCCTTTGTCCATTTACATCTGCATACGGAGTTCTCCCTGTTGGACGGTGCCTGCCGCATCCGTGATCTGGTGGGTCGGGTGAAGGAGCTGGGGCAGGATGCCGTGGCCATCACCGACCACGGCGTGATGTTCGGCGTCATCGACTTCTACAAGGCGTGCAAGGCAGCGGGGGTGAAGCCCATCATCGGCTGCGAAGTCTATGTGGCCCCCCGTACCCGCTTTGATCGGGTGCATGAGCTGGACGGTTCGCCCCGCCATCTGGTGCTGCTGTGCCGCAACGAGAAGGGCTACCGCAACCTGTCCTACATGGTATCCAAGGCATTCACCGAGGGCTTCTACATCAAGCCCCGCATTGATATGGACCTGCTGCGCAGCCACAGCGAGGGGCTTATCGCCCTGTCCGCCTGTCTGGGGGGTGAGATCCCCCGCCGCCTTGCCAACGGCGACTACGAGGGCGCCCGTGCCCATGCGCTGGAAATGCGGGAGCTGTTCGGGGAGGACGGCTACTATCTGGAGCTGCAGGACCACAACCTGCCGGAGCAGCAGGCGGTGATCGCAGGCATCCTCCGCCTCCATGAGGAGACCGGCATCCCCTTGGTCTGTACCAACGACGCCCACTATCTCTCCCGTGAGGACGCCGCCGTGCAGGATGTGCTCATGTGCGTCCAGACCGGCAAGCTGCTGGAGGATGAGAACCCCCTGCGCTTCGAAACCAGCGAGTTTTA
The DNA here is from genome assembly GCA_045589915.1 of Candidatus Enterenecus sp. Taxonomy (GTDB): domain Bacteria; phylum Bacillota; class Clostridia; order Oscillospirales; family Oscillospiraceae; genus Enterenecus. The sequence goes on along the minus strand of JAZNQA010000089.1, from coordinate 12,690 downwards.
TGTCAAGAGCGAGGACGAGATGCGCTCCCTGTTCCCCAACTGCCCGGAAGCCATTGATAATACGGCAAAGATCGCCGAGCTGTGCAACCTGGAATTCCAGTTCGGTGTCCACCACCTGCCCGAATTCAAGCTGCCTCCCGGCGAGACGGATGGGGACGCCTACTTTGAAAAGCTTTGTCGTCAGGGCTTTGCCCGTCGTTATCCCGATGCAGGGGAGGAGTATGCTGCCCGACTGGACATGGAAATGGCCATGATTCGTCGCATGGGCTTTGTGGACTACTTCCTCATCGTGTCCGACTTTATCGGGTTTGCCAAGAGCAAGGGCATCCCGGTGGGGCCTGGCAGAGGCTCTGCCGCCGGTTCCATGGTGTCCTACTGCCTGAACATCACTGACATGGACCCCATGAAGTACTCCCTGTACTTCGAGCGGTTCCTCAACCCTGAGCGTGTCACCATGCCCGATATTGATATTGACTTCTGTATCCGCCGGAGGCAGGAGGTCATCGACTACGTCACCCGCAAATACGGTGACGACCATGTGGCTCAGATCGTCACCTTCGGCACCATGAAGGCCAAGGCCGCCATCCGTGATGTGGGACGGGTGCTCAACCTGCCCTATGCCGAGGTGGACAACATCGCCAAGCAGGTGCCCTTCGCTCTGGACATGACCCTGGACAAGGCGCTGCTGCTGTCCAAGGGTTTCTCCGACCTCTATGAGGGGGATGATCGGGTGAAGCGGCTGGTGGATATGGCCCGCAAGCTGGAGGGGATGCCCCGCAACGCCTCCACCCATGCCGCCGGTGTGGTCATCACCCGACGCCCTGTGTACGAGTATGTGCCGCTGGCCACCAATGACGACCTGCCTGTCACCCAGTACACCATGGTGACGCTGGAGGAGCTGGGTCTGCTCAAAATGGACTTTTTGGGCCTGCGCAACCTCACCATTCTGGACGATGCGGTGCGCATGGTGCGCCAGCATCAGCCCGATTTTCGGCTTTCTGACATCCCCGACAACGATCCGGCGGTGTTCCAAATGCTGTCCGATGGCCGCACCTCCGGCGTGTTCCAGATGGAATCTGCCGGTATGACCGGCGTGTGCGTGGGGCTCAAGCCCCAGAATATCGAGGACATCACCGCTATCATCGCCCTCTACCGTCCCGGCCCCATGGACTCCATTCCCCGTTTCATCGCCTGTAAGCAGAATCCCAAGCTTATCTCCTATAAGCATCCGGCGCTGGAGCCTATTCTGTCCGTCACCTACGGCTGCATCGTCTATCAGGAGCAGGTCATCGAGATCTTCCGCCGTCTGGCGGGCTTCTCGCTGGGACAGGCCGACATGGTGCGCCGTGCCATGTCCAAGAAAAAGGTGAAGGACATCGAGCGTGAGCGGGAAGCCTTTATCTACGGCGATGCCGAGCGGGGCATCGTGGGCTGCCAGAAAAACGGCATCCCGCCCCAGGCGGCGCAGGCCATCTACGACGAGATCTTTGACTTCGCCAACTACGCCTTCAACAAAGCCCACGCCGTCAGCTATGCGGTGGTGGCCTATCAGACAGCGTGGTTCAAGTGCCACCACACCCGTGAATATATGGCGTCGCTGCTCACCTCCGTGCTGGATTATCAGGACAAGGTGGCAGAGTATATCGCCGAGTGCAAGGAGAACGGCATCGCCCTGCTGCCCCCCGACATCAATGAGTCTGGGCTGTCCTTCACCGTGTCAGGGGACAATATCCGCTTCGGTCTGGCAGCCCTGAAGGGCGTAGGCAAAGGCGTGGTAAACGCCCTGCTGGCAGAGCGTGAAAAGGGAGGAGCCTTTACATCCTTCCCGGAGTTTTGCAGCCGGATGTACGACTGCGATCTCAACAAGCGGGTGCTGGACAGCATGATCCGTGCCGGCTGCTTTGACAGCATGGGCTGCCGCCGCAGCCAGCTTTTGCAGGTGTACGAGCAGGTGATGGACTCCATCGCCCGTGACCGGCGGCAGAATCTGGAGGGTCAGTTTGACCTGTTTGGCGGCGGTGGGGACACGGTGTCCGTGCCCGAAATGACCCTGCCCGACATTCCGGAATTTTCCCGCAGCGAGCTGATGCGCATGGAGAAGGAGCTCACCGGCCTGTACCTGTCCGGCCATCCCATGGACGAGTATCGGGATCAGGTGCGCAGGCTGCGTGCGGTGTCCATCGGTGCGGTGCTGGAGGAGAGCCGTGAAGTGGTGGAGAACCCCCGCTTTGGTGACGGGCAGCGGGTCACGCTGGCCGGTGTGGTGTCCACGGTGCGCACCAAGACCACCCGAAACAATTCCATCATGGCCTATGTGACGCTGGAGGATGCCACCGGCTCCATGGAGCTGCTGGTCTTCTCCAAGACCCTGTCGGAAAGCGGTGCATACCTCAAGGCCAACGAGCCTGTGGCGGTGACGGGACGCATCTCCATCCGTGACGAAAAGGAACCCCAGCTTATGGTAGACCGGGTGGCGCCGCTGAGCCGTGGGGTGGAGGACAGGCCGCAGCCTAGGGCTGACCGTGTGCTGTGGATTCGTCTGCCCAATGGTGGGGAGCGCTTCACATGGCTGCGCAAGCTGATGGATATGTTTCCCGGTAAGGAAACCGCCATCGTTTATCTGGAGGACAGCAAAAAGCGGTTTCAGACCCAGTGCATCATTCACGATGCGCTGCTGGCGGAGCTCAACGAGGTGCTGGGAAGCGCCAATGTGGTATTGAAATAGATGGAAAGGAGTTCCAATGAGCCGAGTGTTAAGTAAGGTCGCCATGCTGCCCATCCGGCTGCTGAGAAAGATCGGAAAGCTGCTGTTTCATCGGATTGGCATTATGGCGGTGCTCATCGTGCTGCAATTGGCGCTGTATACCGTTGGCGCACTGTGGCTGAGAGAGACCCGCTATTCCGGCGTGATCATGGGGGCCTTGGTAGTGCTGTCCGTGCTGGCGGTGCTGTGGATCGTAGGCAGCAAGAGCAATCCCGGCTACAAAATCGGCTGGATCATCATCGTCCTTGTGCTGATCCCCTTCGGTTCGCTGGCCTATCTGCTGCTGGGCGGCAACCGACTGTCTGCCTACAACCAGCGCAGACTGCGCACCATGGAACGCAAAATGTATCAAAATATGGGCGGCGAGTGCGACAGATCCTCATCCCTGGCGCAGCTGGAGGGAGAGGATGCAGGGCGCATGGCCCGTTATCTGGAGCAGACCTCCCATTGCCCCGTGTACGGCAATACCCACACCAAGTATTATCCCTTGGGTGACGACTGCCTGGAAGACATTTTGAGCGACCTTCGCTCGGCAGAGCGCTACATCTTCATCGAGTATTTCATCATTGAGGAGGGCAAACTCTGGAACTCGGTGGTGGAGATCCTCAAGGAGAAGGTGGCGCAGGGGGTAGAGGTGCGGGTCATCTACGATGATGTGGGCTCCATCTTCACCCTGCCTGCCGGTTACCGTGCCACGCTGGAGAAGCTGGGCATCCATTGTCGGGTGTTCAATCGGTTGGTGCCCATGGTGTCCCTGCGGCAGAACAACCGTGACCACCGCAAGTATATGATCATCGACGGCAGGGTGGCCTTCACCGGCGGCATCAACATGGCGGATGAGTATATCAATGCCAAGACCAAGTTCGGTCATTGGAAGGACAACGCCATTCGGCTGGAGGGAGATGCCGTGTGGTCTATGACGGTGTCCTTCCTCACCATGTGGGATTTTACCAGCCATGAAGGTGAGCCGCTGGCTCCGTACCGTCCCCAGCCTGCATCCGGCGGTGCCGACGGCTATGTCCAGCCCTACCACGATTGTCCGTGGGATGCCGAGCCGGTGGGTTTGACGGTGTACCTCAACCTCATCAACCGGGCCAAGCGCTATGTGTATATCACCACTCCTTATCTCATCATCGACTACTCCCTCACTCTGGCGCTGACTGCCGCCGCAAAATCCGGGGTGGATGTGCGCATCATCACCCCCCACATTCCGGACAAGCGGACGGTGTTTGAGGCCACCCGTGCCCATTATGAGGAGCTGCTGGAGGCAGGGGTGCAGATCTTCGAGTACGAACCGGGCTTCATCCACGGAAAAGTGTGCGTGGTGGATGACCGCTGCGCCACCGTGGGAACGGTGAATTTCGATTACCGCAGTATGTTCCTCCACTTTGAAAACGGCGTCGTGCTGTACAACACCCCCACCGTGACGGACATTCGGGACGATTTTCTGGACACCCAGACCAAGAGCCTGATGGTCACGCTGTCCGATTGCCGTGGCGTGCCGCTCTGCCGCCGCCTCCTGCGAGCGGTGCTGCGCCTGTTTGCGCCATTGCTGTAATGATATGAAAAATGCGGCGAGTTTGCAAAACTCGCCGCATTTTTTGCTGCTCAGTCAAACAGATTTTTGGCCTTGCTGTAATTGAACACCGGGCCTTCCAGACAGACGTAGGTCTCGTTGATCTTGCAGTGGCCGCACTTGCCCACGGCGCAGGACATTTTGCGCTCGAAGGATACCCAGATCTTGTCCTCCTGTGCGCCCTGCTTCAGGCACTCCAGAGCGGCAAAGTGCATCATCACCGGCGGGCCCACGATGGCCACGTTGTAGTCCTCAAACTGGTCAAAGGGGATCTTGGGGATGTGGGCGGTGACCAGACCGGTCTCAAAGCCGGGGACGGAGGTATTGTCCAGGGTGCAGATGGTGTGGAACTTGCCCTTGAACTTCTCCAGCTCCTCGGTGAACAGCACCGAGTCCATGTCCTTGAACCCGGCAATGAGGTGGACGGAGCGCACCTCGTCCATGTGGTCATAGAAGTAGTTTAGGGTGGTTTTCACAGGGGCCATGCCGGTGCCGCCGCAGATGACCACCAGATCCTTGCCCTTGAACTGCTCTACGGGGAAGGGCTTGCCGTAGGGGCCGCGCATGAACAGGGTGTCGCCGGCGTCCAGCCCGAAGATGCCGTCGGTGAGGCGGCCGATCTTGCGGATGGTGAACTCCACATAGCCATCTCCCTTGCCGCTCACCGAGATGGGCGCCTCGCCAATCTTGGGGATGGAGAGCTGGAAGAACTGGCCGTGGTCGGTGACGCCGTTGTACTCCACCCGGAAGGTATATTCTGCCTTGGTCTCCTTCAATACGCTCAGGATCTTGTGGGGGGAGGGAAGCATGATGTTGTTCATATCACTTGCCCTCCTGTTCCAGTACGTCGGTCAGGCCGTTGACCGCATCTAAATAGTCGATCCCCTTGGGGCAGCGGTCGATGCACCGGCCGCAGCCTACGCACATATGCTCGCTGCCGCCGAAGCGCTGGTTGTAGTCGTACACCTTGTGCAGCACCTTGAAGCGCATATTGGCTCCCTGGGTTTTGCGGGCCATGCCGCCTCCGGCGGTCTGGGTGAAATCCCGCAGCATACAGGACGACCACACCCGGCGGCGCTCGCCGTCCCGACTGGTTTCGTCGTAGATCACATCCACCGTGTCGAAGCAGGAGCAGGTGGGGCAGACGGTGTTGCACCCGCCGCAGGCGATGCACTCCTCGTCATACTTGTTCCAGTAGTCGAGCTTGCAGATCTTGCCCAGCGCATCCCGATCTTTCACTTGAGGCAGGCGGGCTGTACGGGGATTCTCCTTTACATACTCTGGGGTGAACTCGATGGGCACCTCGTCGCAGAAATAGGGGAGCAGCTCCTCGTCCCGGATCTCCATCAGGGCGCAGATGTCGTCAATGCGGACGGCGGCGCTGTAATCCTGCGCCACATTGCTGCCCATGGACACGCAGAAGCAGTTGTCGAAGCTCTCACGGCACTCCAGCATCACCAGCTTCAGCTTGCTGCGCATCCGGCTGTAATACAGGTCGGGCTGACCGTTGTTCAGGAAGATCTTGTCCAGCCGCCGGATGGCGTTGATGTCGCAGGGGCGGAGGAACAGGAGGATGCCCTTGTCGTCATCCAGCTCTTTTTGTGTACAGGTATCTTCCTTGAAGTAGAACATGGTCTGGGAGATGGGGTAGAACACTTCCTTCGGGGAGAAGTGGGATTTCTCATTGTGGACGATCTCCGCCATGTCGCTGATCTCGCCGTAACGGATGAGGTCGGTTCCTTTGGGCCCACGCTTGGGGAACCGCTTGGGGGCGTAAATGCGGTAATTCTCCTTCAAACGGGCGAAGATGTTCACCATGCGGTCAGCCCGCACGGAAAAGCTGGGGGCCTGGCGCAGGGTGCCGTCGGTGAGGGCGGTGAGCAGCCCCTGCTCCAGTTGGAGGAAGCCCAGCGTCATGCGGCCCACCGCTTTGTAGAAGTCTGATCTGGCATAGCGGTCAATGTCAGCCACGAAGCCGGGCAGCCAGTTGAGCAGATGGCGCTCCAGAAAGTCCTTTTCATCCTGCGGAGCACGCCGCTCTACCAGAGTAGCCATATACTCCAGCTCCAGCGCCACATGATCCTCCATCAGGTCGGACAGACCGCTGGCCTTGCCCAGACCATGCTCTCCGTAGATGCGGCGTACATCTTCCCACGCCTCCTGCATGAAGATCTTCTTGGGGCTGGTGTACACCGATTCGCAGGGGATGGCGGCAGCACCGTCCGCCGAACCGGCGGCCAGAAACACGGTGGCGTAATCCACCGCCAGCTCGTCCAGCGCATCCTCGCCGCAGCCGTCGAGGTAAGTGCGTAGCATGGCATAGCCCTCGGCCAGCGTATCGTTGGCGGCTTCAGGGAAGGTCATACCCTTCAGTGCAGCCAGCAGGGGGGCATCCACCTCCACCCGATACAGGCGGGAGAGCAGCCGGTACAGGTGGATGCGGGGCATCATCTCCGATTTGGTGATCATCATCTTTTGCGGCCTCCTTTCCGATGGGCGCTGTGCTCCACGCAGTCTTGAGGGAGCACATCCACCCAGTCAGCGTGGCGCAGAATGTAGCGGACGGTGGGGGCATTGCCCATGTCCCGCAGGGTGTGGATGTGGGCGGGGTCGGTGCCCGCCAGCAGCTTGGACACCTCGCTGTTCGGGTCGTTCACATCGCCGTAGTGCAGGGCGCTGCCCGAACAATTGCGAACACAGGCGGGGGTGTCCCCCACCTCACGGAGCTGGGCGCACAGGGTGCACTTGTCGGCCACCCGCAGCTCCTTGTTCATATGGATGCAGCCGTAGGGGCAGGCACGCATACAGGCGCCGCAGCCGATGCACAGAGCGGTATCCACCTTGATGACGCCGTCTGCCTCGTCCTTATAGCAGGCACCTGTGGGGCAAACCTGAGCGCAGGTGGGGTTTTCGCACTGCTGGCACATGGTGGTCATGAAATACATTTGCAGGTCGGGATAAGTACCGTTGGGGCCGATGGTGCACACCTTGTTGCGTCCCTCGCCCAGGGCCACGGTGTTTTCCAGCTTGCAGGCTACCTGACAGCCCTTGCAGCCGATGCAGCGGTCAACGTCGATGACGAAGGTAAACTGTTTCATGCCTTCACCTCCTCAGTGGGATTGGTGGGGATGGGGAGCCACGGCCGGAATTCCTCCGGGTCCAGCCACACGCCCGCAGGCGCACCGTCCGCCTTGTAGACCTTGACCTGGAAGGCACGGAGGGTGTAGGTGCCCACCACATCGTTGAAGGGTGCGCTGGCCTTGGTGAGCATATTCACGTTCATTTCCTTCCAGCCGTGGGTGGGGGTGTTCAGAGTCTCCGGGCTCCAGAACCGCTCCATGAACACCGTGCCGGGGTTGATGCCCTGGGTGACCTTGGCGACGGCCTGGGTCTTGCCCCGCTTGGACTCCACCCATACCCAGTCCCCCTGCTCCACGCCGTATTTCTCGGCGGCGGTGGGGTGGATCCACAGCTCAGGAGCGGGATACATCTCACGCAGCCACGGAATGTTGCGCAGGGTGTTGTGGTGGTAGTAGGGCACTCGTCCGCCGGTGAGCACCAGCGGGAACTCCTCGGCGATCTTGCTGCCCTCCAGCGGGCTTTCCGACGGTTCCAGATAGTAGGGCAGGGGGTCGTAATCCTCGTCAGCGGGCTCCAGATCAATGGGGCTGAAGGGTCTGCCGGTGCGGCCGAGGGTGATCATGCTCTCCAGATACAGCTCGCACTTTTTGGACGGCGTGGGGAAGCCGGCGGGCTTGCCGCCGTTCTTGGGGTCGGGCTGCCGGTAGACGTAGTAGGAGCGCCACTGGTCACGGGGCAGATACTCGATGGGGGCCTTGGCGGCGAATTCCTTCCAGCTCATGCCCAGACGGTTGACCCAATGGCTGAGGAACTCATCCATGCTGTCCCAGTAGGGCAGGTCGTGGCCCATATACTCGGCATCAAAGGCTTTGGCGCACTGCTCGTGTCCCAGCTCGCCGCAGCGCTTGGCCAGTTTGGACCAGAACAGCGTCTCGTCCATGGTCTCCCACAGGTGGGTCACCGCCTGACGGGCCACCAGCGTGTTGCAGGTCTCCACCAGCATATCGGTCTCCAGCCATTCCTCCGAGGGGATGAGGATGTCGGCATAGGCGGAGAAAGAGGTGGGGTACATATACACGTGGACGATGAAGTCCAGCTTGTGGATGGCCTGCTCCCAGAGCTGGCTGTCGGCGGTGGCGCCCAGCTTGTTGCCGGAGCGGTCGATCCACACACGGGGCTGATAGGGCTTCCCGGTGAGGATGGCATCCAGAATGCTGGAGGGATGGCCTGCCCACCAGATGCCCAGACCCTTGTGGGCCCGCCCGCCCAGACGCTTTTTGAGCTGCTCGTTGGGAAGACGGCCGGCAGCCACAGGCACGGGGTAGTTGGGCATATCAAAGCAGCCACTGGTGCGGAACCGCTGGAGGAGTGCGCCGGGGCGCTCCACATTGCCCATGAGCAGGTCGATGGTGGCGGCGGCCATGGCGGCCTGCACCGAGTTGGGGGTTTGGTCGGTGGCCACGCCGATGGCCAGGCCGCTGGGACAGTTGTCGGTAAAGACGTGGATGGCCTCCTCGATCTTGGCGGCATCCAGCCAGCACAGCTCGGCGGCCTTTTCCAGCGTGTACTCCTCGCACCGCTCCCACAAAAGCTGATAGCCCGTCTTGCACCGGCGGCCATTCATCACGAACTCGCCCTCCAGCGCAGGGTCGAGAGCGTCGTTCCACGGGTAGGGAAGGGGCTGGGCGGAGTTGGTGTTCTTGTCCCACACCATGAAGGTGTCGGGGCGGTTGGGGTCGTCGCTCTGTTCGGCCCGCAGGAGCATCTGAGTCTCCACGTCCACCAGATAGGGCAGATTGGTCCACTTCATCACGAAGTCGGCATCGTACAGCTTGTTGTCCAGAATGTAGCGGATCCATGCCAGCTGGAGGGCCACATCGCTGCCCGGACGGATGGGCAGCCACACATCGGCCTTGGCGGCGTCCGGGGTGAAGCGGGGGTCTACCACCACCGTTTTTACGCCTTTGGCACGCAGATCGGCCACCATGCCCCCGCCGGAGGCGGGGCAGGAGAAGGACGGGTCGGTGCCCCACAGCACCAACGCCTTGATGGGAGTCTCGTCGGGGAAGTAGAGTTCCAGGGCATTGGAGTCGGCAATGCTGGGATCCACGCCGCCGTACATCATGGTGTATGCCAGCACACGGGGGAGGTAGCATTGGGCGCAGCCCGGCTCGAACCAGTTGGGGGTGCCGAAGATGTTGCAGAAGCGGGCGATGGACCAGATCTCCGGGTTGCCGCCGCCGCCGGTGGAGCAGAACACCGTCTCTGCGCCGTACTTTTCACGGGTCTCCATCAGCTTTTTGGCGATGGTGTCCAGTGCCTCATCCCACGAGATGCGCTTCCACTGTCCGCTGCCACGGGGGCCTACCCGCTTCATGGGATACTTGTTGCGGTTGGGGTGGTAGAGCGCCTGAATGCCGGACAGACCCTTGGCGCACATACGCCCCTTGCTCATGGGGTCCTCCGGGTTGCCCCGCAGGCTCACCACCCGCCCGTCCTTCACCGTGGCCAGCACGCCGCAGTTGGCGATGCAGGCTCGGCAGGCCGTCTTGATGACACGAGTGCCGTCCTGTCCCTCGGCGGGGTCGCCGCAGGGAGTCAGTACCTTGGTATCATCAAGGGCGGAGGCCAGCTCCGGGATGCGGATGGAGCTGAAATAGTTGTTTAGGTAAACCGATTCTTCCATGTCGTTCCTCCTTACTCTTGTGTTTCGCAGCGGCTTTCCGTACCGCTGCGGATGGATTCAATGTGACGGCACATGACGTCCTGCGCCAGCCCCTCGTCGCCGGCGGCGATGGCGTCCACCACCTGACGATGGAATTGCACCGATTCATAATACAGCTCCCGGTCACGCCCGTAAGTCTCCTCGTACAGCCCCAGGTCGGTGCCTGCGGTGTGGACGATGTTCACAAACTGGATGTAGAACTGGTTGTGGGAGGCGGCAGCGCACCGAAGGTGGAACAGGTCGTCCAGCGTCAGCATATCTGCCAGCTCCTTCTCACCCCGGATGTAGGCAGGGATGGCCTCCTCCATGCGCTCGATCTCCTCATACAGCGCCGCTACGTCCTCGGTTGTGGCGTTTCGGGCGGCAAGGCGGGCGGCAGCGCCTTCCACCACCGAGCGGGCCTCGAACAGATCGTCGGACAGGGTATGATCCAGCATGGTGTAGGTGTGCAGGATGCGCCCCATGACATCGGGGGAGAACTGGGCGATGAAGTTGCCGTCCCCGTGCCGCTTTTCCACGATGCCGATGGCGGACAGGGCGCTGATGGCCTCCCGCAGGGGTACACGGGAAATACCCAGCGATTCGGCAAATTCCCGCTCTCCGGGCAGGCGGTCGCCCCGCTTCAGTTCCCCTCGGTCGATGCAGCCCAGAATGTAGTCCACCACCTGCTGGCTCACGCTGGTTTTCTGGATCAATGTGGCCATAAGCACCTCCAATAGTGTAGTGGTTTAATGGTAATACCACTTTACCACGACAGGTACTTTCTGTCAACAAAAAGCCCGCTCTGCGGCAACAGAGCGGGCAATGATTCTTTATATTCCGTGCTCTATGATGAAGCACAGTAATTTTCCCAGCCATGCCGGAGCGGCATCCATCACGGCGGCTTGAGCAGCAGCCAACTGCTCCCCCTGCAATCCGTTCAAGGGTACCACAAAGGCTTGCGCACCCTCGGCAGCAGCCCCGACGGCTACCGGGGCAGAGGCCACGCCGCCGATGGCTACCTGAGAACCAATGGCAACACCGCCCACGGCGTATACGCCGCAGGAGATGCCGCCGTAGGTAAGAATGCCTAAGGCGAGGCCGCCCAAAGCCAGCAGACCTACCGCCAAACCGCCAACTGCAGCACAGCCTAAGGAGATGCCTCCCAAGGCCAGCAGCAGTCCAAGGGACAGACCGCCTAACGACAGCACCCCCATGGCCAGCCCGCCGATGGAGATGAACCCGGTGGCAATGTTGCCGATGGCGATGATGCCCTTGGCCCGGCAGAGGCCGGGGCCAAGGTTGATATGTACCAGCGGGAGACCCCGCACAGTTCGCTTGCTTTTGTACTCATAGCGGTGGTGATAGTGGTGGATGATGCGGGTCTCCTGCACTGTTTGTGTCTGTTCAGCACCCCGCACCAGATAGTCTAAGGACACTTGAAAATGGTCAGCCAGCAGGGCCAGATTATCGGTGTCCGGCTTGGCTGTACCGGCCTCCCACTTCTGCACCGCCTGACGGGTGACTCCGATGAGATGAGCCAGTTCCTCCTGTGACAGTCCGGCCTGGCGGCGCAGCTCATATAATCTGTGCGAAAATTCCATGTGAGTAACCTCCGGGATTTACTTGTCCGGTGCCTTTGGACACCTCCAGCATAGCAAAAAGAGCCGTACATGGCAACCAATTCCAGTATCCAATTTGACAACCAGCGGTTGCAAACCGATTTTGGGCAAGAATCCGCCCCGAATCATTGATTCGGGGCGGATGTACAAGAAATCAAAATGCGTGACCGATGTCGGTGCGGAAGTGCATATTTGTAAAGGAAATATGCTTGCCGGCGGCATAAGCGCCGTCAATGGCCTCCTCCAGCGTGGGGGCGGTGGCGGTCACGCCCAGAACACGGCCGCCGTTGGTGAGATAAGCGCCGTCCCCGCCCAGCTTGGTGCCTGCGTGGAACACCACGGCGGACCGGTTGGCCTCATCCAGACCGGAGATGGGGTAACCCTTCTTGTAGTCCAGCGGGTAGCCGCCGGAGGCCAGCACCAGAACGCAGCCCGCCTCCTGCTTCCAGCGGATGTCCAGCTCGTCCAGCGTGCCGTCGATGCAGGCGTTCAGGATGTCCAGCAGATCGCTGTCCAGCAGGGAGAGCACCACCTGACATTCGGGGTCACCGAACCGGGCGTTGTACTCCACCACCTTGGGGCCGTTGGGGGTGAGCATCAGGCCGAAGTAGATCACGCCCTTGAAGGGACGACCCTCCGACTGCAAAGCGGCGATGGTGGGCTGGAAGATCTCGTCCATGCAGCGCCGGGCGATGTCGGCGGTGTACTGGGGCGGGGGAGAGATGGCACCCATGCCGCCGGTGTTGGGGCCCTGATTGCCGTCATAGGCGCGCTTGTGATCCTGACTGGACTTCATGCACACCAGATGCTCGCCATCACAGAAAGCAAGCACGGTGGCCTCGGGGCCGGTCATGCACTCTTCAATGACCAGACGGGTTCCGGCCTCGCCAAATTTCTTGTCGGCCATCATGGAGCGAACGGCATCCTCTGCCTCTTCCTCGGT
>JAZNQA010000088.1:0-3210 GCA_045589915.1 Candidatus Enterenecus sp. | reverse complement strand
CACCTCTCCGCCCCTTCGGGGCACCTCCCCTCAAGGGGAGGCTTTGGGGGTGCTGCCCTGTGTAGACGGGCAAACCCTTGGATAAGCGAGCTGTGCGAAGAAACTTATTCTCCGAGAACGGCGGCGCAGCGGGCGCACAGCGCCCCACGGGTCAGGCCCCGTGGGGACCCCATTCGATCAAAATGCTCGGCGGAAGTGAATTCCGCCTCCGCCAAGGTTTCCCCTTTGGGAAAACCTTGTACGCACGTTGTGCGCCCCGCTTTGCGGGGCCCCCGCCGAGCTGTGCGAAGAAACTTATTCTCCGAGAACGGCGGCGCAGCGGGCGCACAGCTCGGCGTGGTGGCCGGCGGTGCCGATGGTCACATCGTGGTTCCAGCAGCGGGGGCACTTCTCACCGGCGGCGGGGGATACCTTGACGGTGAGGCCCTCGAACTGCTCGCCCTTGTAGCCCTCACCCTCGCCCTCGGCGGCGGTGACGGCGGACACGATGCAGATGGCGGCCAGCTCGGCGCTGTCCAGACCCATGGCGGTGAAGCTCTGCCAGGCATCGGCGGTGAAGGTGAGGGCCAGGTCGGCATCCTGATTCTTCTTGATGCCCTGCTCGGCACGGGCCAGCTCCAGCGCCTTATTCACATCGCTGCGCAGGGCGATGACCTTGGCCCACTTGTCGCTCTCCGCTTCGGACAAGGCCAGAGCGGGGTCGTAGTCGGGAATGTCGTTGAACAGAACGCACTCGGCATCATCGCCGGCGGCATGGGGCATGGCGGCCCAGATCTCCTGGCTGGTGAAGGCCAGAATGGGGGCCAGCATACGGGTCATGCCGTCCAGAATGAGGTAGAGGGCGGACTGGGCGGAGGCACGGGCGGCCTCGTCGCCGCAGTAGAGGCGATCCTTGATGATGTCCAGATAGAAGTTGGACATCTCCACCACGCAGAAGTTGTAGATGGCACGGTAAACGGCGTGGAACTCATAGCGGTCGTAGGCGGCACGGACGGTCTTGACCAGCTCGTTGAGCTGTGCCACCGCCCAGCGATCCAGCTCCATCATGTCGCCCACCGCCACGGGGGAGTTGGGGTCGAATCCGGCCAGATTGCCCAGCATATAGCGGGCAGTGTTGCGCATTTTCAGGTAGGCCTGAGAGAGCTGCTTGAGGATCTCGGGGCCGATGCGCATATCCTGAGTATAGTCGGCGGAGGACACCCACAGGCGGAGCATATCGGCGCCGTAGTCCTTGATGACCTCCTCGGGAGCCACGGTGTTGCCCAAAGACTTGTGCATGGCCTTGCCCTCGCCGTCTACCGTCCAGCCGTGGGTGATGATCTGCTTGTAGGGGGCCACGCCCTTGGCGGTGATGGAGGTGAGCATGGAGGACTGGAACCAGCCACGGTACTGGTCGCCGCCCTCCAGATAGACGTCGGCGGGGAACTGCAGGTCGGGGCGGGCATCCAGCACGGCGGCGTGGGTGGAGCCGGAGTCAAACCACACGTCCATGATGTCGGTCTCCTTGGAGAAGTGGACGCCGCCGCAGTGGGGGCACACGAAGCCTTCGGGCACCAGCTCGTCGGCGGTCTTGTCAAACCAGATGTTGGAGCCGTGCTCACGGAACAGGTCGGACACCCGTCGGATGGTGTCGGGGGTGATGATGTCGGCGCCGCAGCTGTCGCAGTAGAAGATGGGGATGGGCACGCCCCACTTGCGCTGGCGGGAGATGCACCAGTCGTTGCGCTCGGAGATCATGGCTGTCATGCGCTCCTTGCCCCAGGAGGGGTGCCACTGGATGCCGTCGCAGCTCTCCACGGCGGCCTTCTTGATGGCGTCCACGGAGCAGAACCACTGCTCGGTGGCACGGTAGATGATGGGGTTCTTGCAGCGCCAGCAGTGGGGGTAGGAGTGGATGATGTTCTCCTTGGCCAGCAGCGCACCGCACTCCTCCAGATCCACCACCACCTGATCGTTGGCCTTGGCGTAGAACTGGCCGTTGTAGCGCTCGTCGGTCATGACGCCCTTGGCGTTGACGGGGACGGGCACGCCGATGTTGGTCTTGCCGGCGGCGTCATAGGCACGGCAGATGTTGAAGTCGTCCGCACCGAAGCCGGGGGCGGTGTGGACGCAGCCGGTACCGGCCTCCAGCGTCACATGGTCGCCGCACAGGATGACGGAGGTGCGGTCAAACAGGGGGTGCTTGGCACCCATCAGCTCCAGCTCGCTGCCCTTCACGGTGGCCAGCACGGTGCAGGCGGCGTAGTCCAGCTTGGCGTTCTTGCACACGGTCTCGGCCAGACCCTCGGCCAGAATGTAGATCTCGCCGTTGGGGGCCTGGAGCAGCACATAGTCAAAGTCGGGGTTGACGGAGATGGCCACGTTGCCGGGGATGGTCCAGGGGGTGGTGGTCCAGATGACGAAGAACATCTTGGACAGGTCGCCGTACTGAGCCAGCTTGCCCTTGTCGTCCGTCACGGGGAACTTGACGTAGATGGTGGTGCAGGGGTCGTCGGCGTATTCGATCTCCGCCTCGGCCAGAGCGGTCTGGTCGGCGGGGCACCAGTACACGGGCTTCATACCTTTATAGATATAGCCCTTCTCGGCCATCTTGCCGAAGATCTCGATCTGGGCGGCCTCGAACTCAGGCAGCAGGGTGATATAGGGGTTCTCCCAGTCACCGATGATGCCCAGGCGCTGGAACTCGGTGCGCTGGCTGTCCACAAAGCCCAGAGCGAACTCCTTGCACAGGTCACGGAACTGGGAGTCGGTCAGCTCATCACGCTTGATCTTCTTGTTCTTGAGAATGGCGGACTCGATGGGCAGGCCGTGGGTGTCCCAGCCGGGGACGTAGGGGGCCTGGAAGCCGGTCATGTTCTTGTACTTCACGATGAAGTCCTTCAGGATCTTGTTCAGCGCATGACCGATGTGGATGTGACCGTTGGCGTAGGGAGGGCCGTCGTGGAGCACGAACTTGGGCTTGCCCTCGTTCTTGGCCATGAGCTTGTGGTAGGTGGCCACCTCCCACTCACCGTTGAGCAGCTCCGGCTCACGCTTGGGCAGGCCGGCACGCATGGGGAAGTCGGTCTGGGGCAGGTGGACGGTCTTGTTGTAGTCCATCTTTCATTCCTCCTGTATGAAAATATACGTTGTTTCCAGGGAAATGCCGCAGCAGCGGCGGGTTCGCCCCCCTCTGACGAGGGGGCTGTCGAGCGCAAGCGAGACTGGGGG
>JAZNQA010000087.1:0-3719 GCA_045589915.1 Candidatus Enterenecus sp. | reverse complement strand
GAGAGCCAGTGCATCAGCTTTCTGTGCAGCATGATCGACGACCGCTACGCCCTGGACGGCATGGCGGTTCTGGAGCCTGCGGCAGAGCTGATGGGCGAGGTGCTGCTGGATCCCGTCACGGAAAATGGCGTGTTCCGTCAGGACTATGTGACCGGCGAGGGGGCCAATCTGGCCGACCGCATTCGATCCCGTGTCAACGACAAGCGGAGCTGGGCCACCTTCCGGCTGATTCAGGAAATGTGCGCCGGAGAGGCCTATGCCGTGGACAAACTGGGTGATGCGGAGCAGGCCCAGAGCATGACTGCATCTGCGCTGTGGCAGCACTATGAAACGCTGCTGCGGGAGGCACGGGTGACCTTTTATTACGGCGGCTCCGCCGACGTCACCCGTGTGGAGGAAGCGGTGCGCCGTGGCTTCCGCTCCCTCATCCATGGCCGTGAAACCGCCCTGAACTGTCAAGTGGCGGCACGCCCCAGAGGAGCCGTCCGAGAGGTGACCGAGCGGATGGATGTGACCCAGGGCAAGTTGGCGCTGGGCTTTCGCACCGGCGGCATCACCATGGGAAGTGAGGACTATCCCGCCCTGCTGGTGTGCAATGCCCTCTATGGCGGCACTGCCCACTCCAAGCTGTTTATGAATGTGCGGGAGCGCATGAGCCTCTGCTACTACGCATCTTCGGCTCTGGATAAGCTGAAGGGGCTGATGGTGGTGTCCTCCGGCGTGGAGTTTGCCGATATGGATCGGGCCAAGCAGGAGATCCTGGCGCAGCTTGAAGCCGTGCGAAACGGTGATTTCACCGCCGAGGAGCGGGATGCCGCTGTACGGGCGGTGGTCAATGGGCTGGTGAGCCAAAAGGACAGCCAAGGTCAAATGGAGGGCGACTGCGTGACCCGAATGCTGGTGCTTGGTCAGCCCGGTGGCAGGGAAAGCCTCATCTCTGCGGTGGAGCAGGTGCGTGCAGAGGCTATTTGCAGAGTCGCCCGAATGATCGAACTGGACACCGTCTACTGCCTGATGGGAAAGGAGGGCTGCTGATTTGGAGCAGAAGAGCTATGCCGCCTTGGGCGAGGAGCTGTTCCATATGCTGCTGCCCAATGGCCTGCACATCTATGTGCTGCCCCGTCCGGAGTATGGGAAGCAGTTTGCGCTGTTCGCCACCCGCTATGGCGGGATGGATGTGCGCTTTCTGGGCGGGGACGCCCATTGGGTGGACACGCCCGCCGGAGTTGCCCACTTTCTGGAGCATAAAATGTTCGATACCGAGGACGGCAGCGCCCTGAAGATCATGGCCGCCAACGGCGCTGTGGACAACGCTTTTACCGCTTCCTCCATGACCGCCTACTATTTTGAGGGCACCCGTGGCTTTGAGGAAAACCTGCGCAACCTGCTGTCCTTTGTGTCCGTCCCCTATTTTACAAAGGAGAGCGTGGACAAGGAACAGGGCATCATCGGGCAGGAGATCCGTATGTGTGAGGACGACCCGGATACCGAGGTCTACTATCAGCTCCTGCGCTGTATGTACGCCCATCACCCAGTCAAGGTGAGCATCGTGGGCACCATAGATTCCATTGCCCGGATCACGCCGGATACCCTGTACCAGTGCCACCGTGCTTTCTACAAGCCGGGCAATATGGTGCTGTGTGTGGCGGGCAGCGTAGACCCCCAGCGGGTGGCGGAGATCGCCTGTGAGGTGCTGCCGAAGGATGGTTCCTCCGCTGCCGTGACCGACTGGGGCGAGCCGGAGCCTGTGGGCGTGGTGGAGCATTACGCCCAGCGGGAGATGGAGGTGTCCGTCCCCCTGTTCGAGATCGGCTTCAAGGGCACTCCGGCGGCGGAGAGGCAGGGTTTGCGCCAGCGGCTGGTGGCCGAGTTGGCCTGCGATGTGCTGTTCGGGCCGTCTGCGCCGCTGTACAGCCGCCTGTATGAGGAAGGACTCATCAACGGCACCTTTGACAGCTTATATGACTCCGTCCCCGGCTGCGCCTACCTGATGGCGGGCGGTGAGAGCCGTGAGCCGCAGAAAGTGCTGGATGCCGTGCTCAGGGAGGCTGTGCGTCTGACGGATGAGGGCATCGACCCGGCGCTGTGGGATCGGCTGAAGCGTGCCGCCTACGGCGCTATGGTGCGGCGGCTCAACTCGCTGGAGGGTACCTGCGTGGAACTGGCACAGTCCCACTTCGACGGGGAGGACTATCTAAAGTTCCCTGAGCTGTACCAGAGCATTGAATGGACGGATGTGGAGGGACTTCTGCGTGAATGGTGTGTGGAGGAGCGTGCGGCGCTGTCCGTCATTCTCCCTGCACAGGAGAACTAAGAGATACAGATACAGAAAGAAGGAATGACTATGACCACCAATGTGACCTTTCCCGGCCTGGGGTTGGATTTTAACCTGAGTCCCGTGGCCTTCACCCTGTTTGGGAAAGAGGTTTACTGGTACGGCGTCATCATCGCTGTGGGCTTCCTGCTGGCGGTGTCCTATTGCCTGAAATTCAAGGCAAGACAATTCGGCGTGGATCCTGACAAGATCATCGACCTGCTGTTTTTTGCCGTCCCCCTTGGCATCATCGGCGCCCGCCTTTACTATGTGATCTTTTACCCCTCCATGTTCCGGGATGCCGCCGGTAAGCTGGACTGGGGCAAGGTCATCGCCATCTGGGACGGTGGACTGGCTATCTACGGCGGCCTGATCGCTGCGGTGGTGACGGCCATCATCTACTGCTGTGTGCGCAGGCAAAAATTCTGGGACTACGCCGATGTGGGCTGTTACGGATTTTTTATCGGTCAGATGATTGGTCGTTGGGGCAACTTCATGAATGTGGAGGCCTATGGCGGCGTGACCACCCTGCCGTGGAGAATGTGCTCTCCCAAGATCGCCGGCGAGCTGCTGTACAGCGGTGCGGTCAGCACGGAGGGCTATCAGCAGATGCTGGACGGCACCCTGGGCGTTCACCCCACCTTCCTGTATGAATCCCTGTGGAACCTGCTGGGACTGGTGCTGCTCATCCTGCTGGCGAAAAGGGCCCGCAAGTTCAGCGGCCAGATGTTCCTGTGCTATGTGGTCTGGTACGGTGCGGGCCGTACCATCATCGAGGGCCTGCGCACCGACAGCCTGTATTTCTTTGGCACCGGCCTGCGCAGCTCCCAGATCGTAGGCATCCTGTCTGCCGTGGCGGCGCTGATCCTGTTCGTGGTGCGGGCCAAGACCGCTGGCCCGGCTACGCCGCCGCTGGTCAAAGTAAAGAAAGAGAAAACCGAGGAGGAAACGGAATATGGCAGCAATCAGAATTGACGGTACCGCTTTGGCGGTAAAGGTGAAAGAACAAGTCCGCACGGAGGCGGGAGCCATGAGCCGCAAGCCCGGCCTGGCGGTCATCATCGTGGGCGACAACCCGGCTTCCCGTGTGTATGTCAACAGCAAGCGCAAGGACTGTGAGGAGTGCGGATTTTACAGCGAGGAGTACGCACTTTTGGCCTCCACCACCCAGGAGGAGCTGCTGGAGCTCATTGACACTCTGAATCAGCGTGCCGACATCGACGGCATTTTGGTGCAGCTTCCTCTGCCCGAAGGCCTTGATGAGGAGCGTGTGCTGCTGGCCATTGATCCGGCCAAGGATGTGGACTGCTTCCACCCCTACAACGTGGGCAAGCTCACCATCGGTGAGCCCGTGTTCCAGCCCTGCACGCCCGGCGGCATCATGGAGATGCTGAGGGAATATGAT
>JAZNQA010000086.1:0-10259 GCA_045589915.1 Candidatus Enterenecus sp. | reverse complement strand
AACACCCCACCCCCCCGTCGCCCCCCCCCCCCTGCCACTTTTATTTTACAGCTCTTTTTTGATCTGGTTCAGGGCATTTTTCTCCAGTCGGGACACCTGCGCCTGCGAGATACCCACCTCAGCGGACACCTCCGTTTGGGTCTTGCCCTGAAAGAACCGCAGGGCAAGAATGCGCCGCTCACGCTCGCTGAGTTTGGCGATGGCATCCCCCAGAGCGATGTGCTCCAGCCACGCCTCATCGGTGTTCTTCTTGTCCCGCACCTGATCCATGACGCACACCGTATCTCCGCTGTCCGAATAGACCGGCTCGAACAGGGACACCGGATCCACCACCGCATCCAGCGCCATCACCACTTCCTCACGGCGGATGCCCAGTATCTCGGCGATCTGGTCTACGGTGGGCTCCCGCTGATGCTCCGCCATGTAGGACTCCTTGGCCTGAAGCACCCGATAAGCAGTATCACGCACCGAGCGGGACACCCGGATGGCGCTGTTATCACGCAGGTAGCGCCTGATCTCACCGATGATCATGGGCACCCCGTAGGTGCTGAATTTAACATCCATGTCCACATTGAAATTGTCGATGGCCTTGATGAGCCCGATGCAGCCCACCTGAAACAGATCATCCACATTTTCGCCACGGCCGGAAAAGCGCTGAATAACCGACAGCACCAGGCGCAGATTGCCGGAGATCAGCTCCTCACGGGCTGCCATATCCCCCGCCCTTGCCCGGCGCAGCAGTTCCATGCTCTCCTCGCTCTTCAACACCTTCAATTTGGCGGTATTCACGCCGCATATCTCCACTTTGCCCTGCACGATGCCACCTCATTCGGAAAACTGGTAAGTTCAGTATTTCCCCTGGCAGCCCTTTCATACGGCGGGCAAAGTTCCTATATTTTTAATCGTCAGACCGCTTTCGATGGACTTTTCCCCGCCTCACATCATGCGCATGATCTCGTATTTCAAACGGTTGATGATGCGCTTCTCCAGGCGGGAAATATACGATTGCGAAATGCCCAGCAGGTCAGCCACCTCTTTCTGGGTGCGCTCCGGCCTGCCGTCCAAGCCGAACCGCATGGTGATAATGGTACGCTCCCGTTCTGTCAGACGGGCCACCGCATCGAACAGCAGATCACGATCCACATCCTCCTCAATGGGCTTTTCAATGATGTCGCTATCAGTACCCAACACATCGGACAACAGCAGCTCATTTCCGTCCCAATCGGTGTTCAGCGGCTCGTCCAGCGATACCTCGCTGCGCCGGTTGGCATTCTTCCGCAGATACATCAGGATCTCATTCTCAATGCAGCGGGAGGCATAGGTGGCCAGCTTGATCTTCTTGGCGGGCTGGTAGGTCTCCACCGCTTTGATGAGCCCAATGGTGCCAATGGAGATAAGATCCTCGATTCCAACGCCGGTGTTTTCAAACCGGCGGGCAATGTAGACCACCAGCCGCAGATTGCGCTCGATAAGCAGAGAACGCACCTGTTCCCTCCCCTCCTCCTGTTCCAGCCGGAGCAGAAGCTCGCCCTCCTCCTCACGAGTCAGGGGCGGTGGCAGCGTATCGCTGCCCCCTATGTACATCACCGTGCCCTGGGGAGCGATGCCCAATCGGGTCAGCACTCGGCACAGCCTGAGATATAGGTTGATCCGTCTCATGTCAAAGCCCTCCTATCAGTGCCTGGTAACCGCCGCCGTCATCCACCGGGTTGGGCGAGAGCGCCACCAACAGGCTGCCCAGCCCCCTGCCCTCCGCCGTCACCGAGTCCGTCCGCAGCGCCAGCAGCATTCCACAGTCCACACCTACTGCCCGATATGGCACCAGCCGAACCCCTTTGATCCCCGCTTCGTGGCAGCGCTTTAAGGATTCTACCGGCTGGCTGGCCTGCAACTCACGGGGCAGCAGCTCCGACAGGCACCTCCAGTGCGCCACGATCACCGGCCGGTTTGACACCGCATCGGTGAGGGTATGCCCGGAGTCCTGCAGGGCGGTCAAGGTGATCCGCTGCCCCAGCAGCGTGATCTCCAGTTCCACCAGTTCTCTTCCCACATGACGACCCAACCGCCGAAAAAACAGGGACAGCACGAAGTAGCACAGCACGAACAGCAGCAGCAACAACCGAATATCCACCTGGCTGTAAAATACGCCGTTTTGCATGGTCAATCCGGCGCCACCCAACAGCTCCACCGCCAGCACCAGCCCTGCCAGCCCTGCGGACGCACCGAAAAACAGCACTGTAACCCGCAGCAGCCCCCGTTCACCGCCATAGGCTACCACTGCCATCAAAACGCCGGAGACCAGCTTGCAGGGCCACGCTGACAGCCATGACATACCCGGCAGAAACACGGCCACAGCGTACAGCGCACCAAGTCCTGCTCCCGCCCCAATGCGCCACCGATGCAGCCCTACCCCGGCAATCCGGCCGGTTCCAAGCAGCAGCAGATAATTTGCGATCAAATTCAGCAGGAACAACAGATCTATGTAAACCACCGTCATTGGCCGTCCCCCTTTCGCTGCGATAGCCACATTATAGCGGGGATGGACAACAAAAAAGGTCTAAGCAAGTCCCATGACAGAAAAAACCCGAAGCACTCAATCGTGCTTCGGGTTTTTGAACGATCATGATTTCAGGGCTTCGATCAGGGCCGACATTTCTTCATCGGTACCCACGGTGATGCGCAGCCAGTTGTCGATGGCCGAATCGGCCCACCAGCGCACCAAAATACCGTCCGCCCGCAGACTGTCCAGCAGCGCCTTGGCGGGCTTGTTCGGATGGCTGACAAAGAGGAAATTCGTCTGGGAATCAAGGACTGTAAAGCCTAATTCCTTTAATGCCTTTACCGCCCATTCACGGGTGGTCATCACCTTCATTCGGACGCTTTGGAAGTATTCCTCGTCCTCAATGGCAGCGATAGCGCCCGCCATGGCGATGCGGTCCAGGGTGTAGGAGTTGATGGAATCCCGCACACAGCGCAGGCCGTTGATGAGGTTCTCATTGCCCATGGCCCAGCCCACACGCAGACCGGCCAGCGCACGGGATTTGGATGCCGTCTGCACCACCAGCAGATTGGGATAGCGGTCGATGAGGGGCACGGCGCTCTCCGCACCGAAGTCCACATAGGCCTCGTCCACGATGACCACCACATCGGGGTTGGCCTGCAGGATGCGCTCCACCACGTTCAGTCCCACGCCGATGCCGGTGGGGGCGTTGGGGTTGCACAGCACCACTCCCCCGTTGTTGCCGCACAGCAGGTCGATGGGGTCGGAAAAATCGGGGTTCATGGGCACCTGACGGCAGGTCAGGCCGAAGAAGTTGGTGTAGACGGGATAAAAGCTGTATGTAATGCGGGGGAATACGATCTCCCTCTCCGTGTCAAAGAAAGCCTGAAAAGCGAAAGCCAACACCTCATCAGAGCCGTTGGAGCAGAATACCTGCTCCGGCTTCAGCCCCTCCCGGTGAGCAATGACCTGCCGCAGCGCCAGGCACTCCGGGTCGGGATACAGCCGCAGGCTGTCGTCCGCCGCCCCCTTGATGGCCTCGATCACCTTGGGGGAAGGAGGATAGGGGCACTCGTTGGTATTCAGCTTGATAAATTTACGATCCTTGGGCTGCTCTCCCGGCGTGTAGGGAACTGCATCCTTGATCCGTTTGCTCCAAAATTCTTTCATCAGTCTTCCGCCTCGGTTCGCTTGATTTTTTTGACAGCCTTTTCCGCCTTGCTGCGGGGTACCATCATCTCATGGCTGCAGCCGGTGCAGCGCAGCTTGAAGTCCATGCCGATGCGCAGCACCTGCCAGTCATGGCTGCCGCAGGGGTGCTGCTTTTTCAGCTCCAGCACGTCACCCACCCGTATATCCATGGGCATCACCGCCACCGCCTTTCATTTCTTGATCTGATCCCAGTAAGCCTTGGCCGCCTGCTCGGTCTTGTTGGGGCCATATTCGTAATACTTCCGATCCTTGATGGCATCGGGCAGGTATTGCTGCCTGACCCAATGGTTGGGGAAATCATGGGGGTACAGGTACCCCTGCTCCCGCTCAAAGCCGGTGCCGTCAGCGTGGACGTTCTGGAGGTGGCGGGGAAAGTCCCCCGTCTTCCCTGCCCGAATGTCTGCACGGGCGGCGATGATCGCATCGTGGCCGGAGTTGGACTTGGGCGAGGTGGCCATCAGAATGGCCGCATCAGCCAGCGGTAGCTGTGCCTCAGGCAGACCCAGCATATTGGCCGCATCCACGCAGGCCTTGACAATGGGGATGATCTGGGGGTAGGCCAGTCCCACATCCTCGCAGGCAATGACCATCAGCCGCCGGCAGGCGGAGATGAGGTCGCCCGCTTCCAGCAGCCGCCCCAGATAATGGACGGCTGCATCCGGGTCGGAGCCACGAATGGACTTTTGCAGGGCGGACAGGATGTCATAATGGTTATCCCCGTCCCGATCATAGCGCATGGAGGAGCGCTGGGCCACCAGTTGGGCATCTTCCAGGGTAACCGTCAGCCTGCCGTTCACGCTGTGGCTAGCGTTGACCAGCAGCTCCACGGCGTTGAGCGCCTTGCGCACATCGCCGCCGCAGGAGGCGGCCAGATGCTCCCGCACACCGTCCTCACAGTCCACCTTCAACCCCAGCTCGTCCGACAGGATGGAAATACCTCTGTCCACGGCGGGCAGAATATCCTCCGCAGACAGCATTTTGAACTCAAACACGGTGGAACGGGACAAAATCGCATTAAAAATTGTAAAATACGGATTCTCCGTGGTGGATGCGATCAGGGTGATCTTGCCGTTCTCGATGAATTCCAGCAGGGATTGCTGCTGCTTCTTATTGAAATACTGGATCTCATCCAGATAGAGCAGCACGCCGTTGGGGGCGAGCATGGTGCCCACCTCATCCATCACGTCCCGAATGTCGGACAGGGATGCGGTGGTGGCGTTCAGGCGGCGCAGAGTACGCCCCGACTGCCGTGCAATAATATTGGCCACGGTGGTCTTGCCTGTGCCCGAAGGGCCGTAGAACACCATATTGGGGATCTTGCCGCTCTCGATGATACGGCGCAGCAGGCCGTCTTTGCCGAGGATGTGGCGCTGCCCCACCACCTCGTCCAGATTTTGCGGGCGGATGCGATCCGCCAATGGCTGGTACATAACCACACCTCCTCTTCCGTTCAAACGATCTTACTGGCGCTCAAAGCAAAGATAGCGGGTGCCCTGAAAGGTCAGCCGCCCCCAATCCCCCTCAATCAGGTAACCATACTCCGTGTCGGGCACCACAAACTCCATGCGGTCGCCGCTCTCCACCTCAAAGGTAACATAATAGGTCGTGCTGTGATGGGTATAATGTATGTCACTATCGTCGTGGTGATGATGGTGGGTCACCTCTTCCCGGCGGCCCACGATATGGGCTTCCACCGTCAACCGTGGCGAATGATTATTTCGGTTCCATTGGGACAAGCTCTTCGCCGCCACCACAGCAATGATCACGATGATCACCACAAAAAAGATGGGGACAATAACTGATATGATGCTGGGTCTGCCAAATCCAAAGCCCGGAAATCCCATAGCACTTCCCCCTTGTATTCTTATGTCATAAGGGCGCCGCAAAACCGCGACGCCCTTATCTTAGCACAAAATGGAGTTTTCGTAAAGCGGATTAGCGATAGATGGGGTACTTGGCGGTCAGCTCGGCCACACCGGCACGGATGTAGTCGGCCTTGGCGTCAAAGTCGGTGGCAGCCAGAGCGATAAACTCTGCCACACGATCCATATCAGCCTCCACGAAGCCACGGCTGGTGACAGCAGGGCTGCCCACACGCAGACCGCTGGTCTGGAAGGGAGAGCGGGGATCACCGGGAACCTTGTTCTTGTTGGCGGTGATGCGAACCGCATCCAGACGGTGCTCCAGCTCCTTGCCGGTGAGATCGCCCATATCACGCAGGTCAATGAGGGACAGGTGATTGTCGGTACCGCCGGACACCAGCTTCATGCCACGGTTCAGCAGACCATTGGCCAGAGCGGCGGAGTTCTTTACCACCTGAGCCTGATATGCCTTGAATTCGGGCTTCAGCGCCTCGCCCAGAGCCACGGCCTTGGCTGCGATGATGTGCATCAGAGGGCCGCCCTGAGAGCCGGGGAAAATGGCGGAGTTCAGCTTCTTGGCGATGTCCTCATCGTTGGTGAGCAGCATGCCGCCACGGGGGCCACGGAGGGTCTTGTGGGTGGTGGTGGACACCACATGGGCATAGGGCACGGGAGAGGGATGCTCACCGGCGGCGACCAGACCGGCGATGTGGGCCATATCCACCCACAGGTAAGCGCCCACCTCGTCAGCAATGGCACGGAAACGGGCAAAGTCGATGACACGGGGATAGGCAGAAGCGCCGGCCACGATCATCTTGGGCTTGCACTCCTTGGCCACCTTCTCCAGCGCATCATAGTCGATGCGGCCGGTCTCCTCATCCACGCCGTAGGACACCATGTTGAAATACTTGCCGGAGAAGTACACAGGGCTGCCGTGGGTCAGGTGGCCGCCGTGATCCAGATTCATGCCCAGCACGGTGTCGCCGGGCTGGCACAGAGCCATATAGACGGCGTAGTTGGCCTGAGCGCCGGAGTGGGGCTGCACATTGGCAAACTTGGCGCCGAACAGCTCACAGGCACGCTGGATGGCCAGATTCTCAGCCACGTCCACGCACTGGCAACCGCCGTAGTAACGCTTGCCGGAATAGCCCTCGGCATATTTATTGGTCAGCACGCTGCCCGCAGCGGTCAGCACTGCCTCAGACACGATGTTCTCAGAAGCGATCAGCTCAATGTTGTCGCACTGGCGCTGATACTCCGCACGGATGGCTGCGCCAACCTCAGGATCCAGCTTTTCCACGAAATCCATATACTCCAAAACCATAGGTGATCTCCGCCTTTCTCTATGTTACGAATATTATAATATGTTTTCGCTTGCAGTACAATTGTCATTCCACGAAAAACCGTGTGGAATTTTAGGGCTTTTTGTGTTACCATTGTCCATGAGGTGAGCAAATTGAAACATCCTACCGAGGTAGCCGCCATCGTGGACGGGCTGAAGCAGCATTATCCCGATGCACTGTGTTCCCTGCAATATGATAAGGATTACGAACTGCTGTTCGCTGTCCGCCTGTCAGCCCAGTGCACCGATGAGCGGGTCAACATGGTCACCCCTGCCCTGTATGCACGCTACCCCACCCTCCAAGCCTTCGCTGAGGCGGACATGGAAGAAGTGGGGCGTTACATCCATTCCTGCGGCTTTTTCCGGGCCAAGAGCCGGGACATCGTGCTGTGCGCCCAAATGCTGCTCAATGAGTTTGGCGGGAAAGTGCCGGGCACCATGGATGAGCTGCTCCGTCTGCCCGGCATTGGCCGCAAAACAGCCAATCTCATCCTGGGTGACATCTACAAAACCCCCGGCTGTGTGGTGGCAGACACCCACTGTATCCGCATTTCCGGACGATTGGGGCTCACCGACGGCACCAAAGACCCCGCAAAGGTGGAAATGCAGCTCCGGGCGATGCTGCCGCCGGAGGAGTCCAACGACTTCTGCCATCGGCTGGTGCTCCACGGCAGGGCCGTCTGCACCGCACGGATGGCAAAGTGCGAGCTGTGCAGGCTGGCGCCGTGGTGCGACTACGCCCACAAAAACACTGAAAGACAAAAAAGCTCCGAAGCATCGCAGTAATGCGATGCTTCGGAGCTGTTGATCAGGTCATCGAAGGTGCCTGATTGGTAAACTTCTGCTGGGCCTGGTTGATCTTCTGGGCAGGAGCCTGCTCCACCTGATACCAGCCACGCTGCTGGGCGGTCTTGAACAGTTCGGTCTGTGTCTTGTGGCCCTGGGTGAGCATGGACACGAAGGTGTCACGAAGCTGCACATTCACGCACTCGGAGGCGTGCAGGCTGTAATTGGTGCTCATCTTCTTCTCTGTGAGCAGCAGGTCGGTCATCATTTCCTGGTCTTTCATCGTTCTCCCTCCCCTTACTTTAAGAACCCCAGCAGAGTCTCATAGTTCTGCTTGTGCTGGGCAGCGAACTGGGTATAGCAGTTTTTCAGCTCGGTCTCGTTGGTGGCCTGTGCCGCATCCTGATACTTGCAGCAGAGCATTTTTTCAAAGCCCAACTGGTCTTCCAGAGCGGAGAGCTCCTTGGTGGTCAGATTTGCCATGGCAAGTTCCTCCTTCACAAAAGTGACCATAGTATGTGTAAAATGAACTTTTCTATACACAAAATGAGGAGCCGCCTGTTGGCGGCTCCTCATTTTTCTATTCGGTCATGATTCACTGACCGCAGCATTGACTTCCGTCGGCTCACGGTAGGTGGGCACCAGCCGCTTCATCAGCGCCAGCAGCTCTGCATTGTCAATCTGCTCGGTGACGGCCTGATCCAGCGTCTCCAGCGCCTGCATAATCTCCTCTTGGGTGATCTCGCTCTGCTGCTCCACAAAGATTTTGCTGTTGCTGGTCTTGAGCAGATCTTCACTCTGGATGAGCAGCTCCTCATAGAGCTTCTCACCGGGGCGCAGACCCACCTCTTTGATCTCAATATCCTTGTAGGGCTCCAGGCCGGACAAACGGATCAGATTTTCTGCCAGATCAAGGATCTTTACCGGCTCGCCCATATCCAGCACGAACACTTGATGCTGCCGTGCCATGGCGCCAGCCTCCAGCACAAGCTGCACCGCTTCGGGAATGGTCATGAAGTAGCGGATCACACGCTTGTCCGTCAGGGTGACGGGGCCGCCCTCCTCGATCTGCTTTTTGAACAGAGGAACCACGGAACCGTTGCTGCCCAGCACGTTGCCAAACCGCACGCTGCAAAACTCGGTATCGCTGCCGCTGCGGCTTTGGAGGATCATCTCACAGAAGCGCTTGGTGGCGCCCATAAAGTTGGTGGGGTTCACCGCCTTGTCCGTGGAAATCATGACGAACTTCTTTACACCATACTTCTCGGAGGCACGCACCACATGATAAGTACCAAATACGTTGTTTTTCACCGCCTCAGAGGGACAATCCTCCATCAGCGGCACATGCTTATGGGCCGCTGCGTGGAACACGATGTCCGGACGGTGATGGTCAAACAACTGGTACATCCTCGCCTTATCACGGACGGAGGCGATCTCCACCTTCAGGTTCAGTTTATCGCCATACAGATGGAGCAGCTCCTGCTGGATCTGATAGGCGCTGTTCTCATAGCAGTCAAGGATCACCAGCGTTCTGGGCCGGTGATAGGCGATCTGACGGCACAGCTCGCTGCCGATGGAGCCGCCGCCGCCGGTGACCAGCACCACCTTATCCCGCAGAAACGGCCCAACGGAATCACCGTTCAGGCGGATGGTATCACGCCCCAACAGATCTTCCACCTGCACATCCTTCACGATGGCGAGACTCACCTCACCATTGATCAACTGGTATGCACCGGGCAGGATACGCACCTTGCATCGGGTCATTTTACAGATGTTCAGAATTTCACGCTTTTGTTCAGCCGTTGCGGTGGGAATGGCAAATACGATCTGCGTAATACGTTCATGGGCGACGACCTCACTGATTTTTTCACGGCCGCCCAGAATGGGTACGCCGTTGAGGTACATCCCCCACTTCTGGGGATTGTCATCAATGATGCCGCACACTCTGCCCACCAATTTATTGCCCATCT
This sequence comes from Candidatus Enterenecus sp., assembly GCA_045589915.1. Taxonomy (GTDB): domain Bacteria; phylum Bacillota; class Clostridia; order Oscillospirales; family Oscillospiraceae; genus Enterenecus. The sequence goes on along the minus strand of JAZNQA010000086.1, from coordinate 587 downwards.
GAATCTCGTGGATGAGGGCACGGCCCGCCTCGCCGCCACCGATGACCAGCAGGCGTTCCCCATCCTTTCCATTGCTCACCTTTCTGGACAGCATCACAGACAGACGCATGGCGCAGCGCATGGCGACCTGCAGCACCAGCAGAAAGAGAAGCTCCATCACCAGCACGCTTCTGGGCAGGCTGATCTGGAACAGCAGCCACGCCAGGCAGCTCATACCGTAGGCAAGGAAGATGGAGATGACCATATCCACCACATCATAGATGTTGACCGAGCGCCAGATCTGGTGGTACATATTGCGCAGCCAGAAGATCACTACTGTAATGACGATCTGGATGGCAAACGCTTTGAACCAGATGCTGTATAACATATCCGGCACTGCGGCAAAGGAGTATTCAAAGCGGGTCATGATCGCCAGTCCTCCTGCCAGGAGAATCATCAGGCAGTCAATGAGAATGATCACGGCGGCTTTCCCTGTGAACTTTTTCTTTTGCTTTAGCTTCATTTACTCACGTTCTCTTTCTCTGCCGCCTCTGCAGCGTCCTGGTCATCAGCCTGTTTGCTTGCCACGCATACAAAAATCACAAAAA
>JAZNQA010000085.1:0-4088 GCA_045589915.1 Candidatus Enterenecus sp. | reverse complement strand
CCTCTACGACGAAAGTCAGTCACTGGAGAGATCTGGGAAGGCAGAGGTGTCCGCCGGAGCGCACGCTCCCCAAGGCGCAAGTCAGAAGACCTACGGAGATCTGGAATGCCGCAGCCTGCGGGTGACAGGATGCGGTGGTTTTGTGCGTGTGGAAAAACGGCCGCAGCGTCCTGGGACGCTGCGGCTTTTTTCATCATTCAAAGGAGGAATTCAATATGAAGAAGAATGGAAAGATCATTGCCGCCGTGGCGGCGGTCGTCGTGGTCATCGCTGCGCTGCTGGCGGTGTACTTCCTCACCCGCCCCGAAACTGCTGAGGGTTCCAAGACCATCACCGTGGAAGTGGTGCACAAGGACGAGAGCAGCAAAACCTTTACCTACAAAACCGACGCCGAGTATTTGGGCGAGGTGCTGCTGGCCGAGGGCCTCATCGAGGGCGAGGAGGGCCCCTACGGCCTGACCATCCTGAAGGTGGACGGCGAGCAGGCTGTTTATGAGCAGGACGGCGCATACTGGGCCATCTTCGTGGGCGGGGAGTACGGTCAGTTCGGCGTGGATCAGACCCCCATCAACGACGGCGACTCCTTCTCTCTGGTGTATACCCTTGGCTAAGTCCAAAGTGAAGCTCAGTCTGGCCGAGCTGGTGCTGTTCGGCCTGCTGGGCGGGCTGACCTTTGCGGCCAAGATGGTCATGGCAGCCCTGCCCAACATCGAGCCGGTGTCCCTGATGGTGATGCTCTTTGCCGTCACCTTTGGGCGGCGTGCCCTGTTCCCCATCTATGTGTATGTGCTGCTGGAGTATGCCATCTTCGGCTTCAACACATGGTCCATCAACTACCTGTACATCTGGCTGGTGCTGGCCATTGCTGCATGGATCTTCCGCAGGATGACCCATCCGGTGGGCTGGGCGCTGGTGTCCGGCGTGTTTGGGCTGCTGTTCGGCGCACTGTGCGCCCCGGTGGACATTGCCATCGGCGGTTTCATGTATGCGGTGGTCAAGTGGACCAACGGCATCCTCTATGACATCCTGCACTGTGCGGGCAACTTCGCCATTGCGCTGGTGCTCTTTGTCCCCCTGCGCAAGCTGATGGACAGTCTGTACAGCCAGATGAAGGCAAGAATACGGTAAAAAGATCCCTGTGAGCCACGGCTCACAGGGATCTTTTGCGCTTATCGGATGACCAGCTCGCCGTCCTGCCCGTCCACGGTGAGGGTGGTGTCGGGCAGGGCCTCGCCGGAAATGATGCGGCGGCCCACCAGATTCTCCACCGTGTGCTGGAGGTAGCGGCGCAGGGGGCGGGCACCGTACATGGGGTCGTAGGCACGCTCCAGAATGAGGTTCTTCGCCCCGTCGGTGAGCTCCACCGTCAGCCGCTTGTCGGCCAGACGGCGGTTGAGCCCCGCCAGCAGCAGGTCGATGATGTGGTAGATGTTGTCCTTCGTCAGCGGCTTGTAGAACACGATCTCGTCCAACCGGTTGAGGAACTCCGGACGGAAGGAGCGGCGGAGCAGCCCTTCGATCTGCTCTCTGGCCTCATCGCTGATCTCACCGTCCGGGCCGATGCCGTCCAGCAGGTATTGGCTGCCCAGATTGGAGGTGAGGATGATGACGGTGTTCTTGAAGTCCACGGTGCGTCCCTGACTGTCGGTGATGCGGCCGTCATCCAGCACCTGAAGCAGCACGTTGAACACGTCGGGGTGGGCCTTTTCCACCTCGTCAAAGAGGATGACGGAATAGGGGTGGCGGCGGACGGCCTCGGTGAGCTGGCCGCCCTCCTCATAGCCCACATAGCCCGGAGGGGCACCGATGAGGCGGGAGACGGAGAACTTCTCCATATACTCGCTCATGTCGATGCGCACCAGATTCTTTTCGCTGTCGAACAACGTCTCGGACAGGGCCTTGGCCAGCTCGGTCTTGCCCACGCCGGTGGGGCCGAGGAACAGGAAGGAGCCAATGGGCTTGTCGGGATCTGCGATGCCGGCACGGGAGCGCAGGATGGCCTCGCTCACCAGCCGCACCGCCTCATCCTGACCCACCACACGGCGGTGGAGGATGTCCTCCATGTGGAGCAGCTTTTCCCGCTCCCCCTCCATCAGCTTGGCCACGGGGATGCCCGTCCACCGCTCCACAATGCGGGCGATCTCCTCCTCCGTCACCTTGTCACGGAGCAGGTTGTCCTCCTTGGACTGGGCGGCGTGGCGCTCCTGCTCCTCCAACTGCTTGTTGAGCTCAGGGATGGTGCCGTACTGGAGCTGGGCGGCCTTCTCCAGATCATATTCCCGCTGCGCCTGTTCCAGAGCGGCGTTGGCGGCCTCCAGCTCTTCACGGAGCTTTTGCACCCTTCCGATGGCGTTCTTCTCGTTCTCCCACTTGGCCTTGCCGGCGTGGAACTCATCCCGCAGCCCGGACAGCTCCTTCTGGATGTCGGCAAGGCGGGCAGCGGACAGGGGATCGTCCTCCTTTTTCAGGGCGGCCTCCTCGATCTCATACTGGATGATCCGGCGGGAGATGACGTCCAGCTCGGTGGGCATGGAGTCCATCTCGGTGCGGATGAGGGCGCACGCCTCGTCAATGAGGTCGATGGCCTTGTCGGGGAGGAATCGGTCGGTGATATAGCGGTTGGACAGGGTGGCGGCGCTGACCAGAGCGCCGTCGGTGATCTTCACCCCGTGGAACACCTCGTAGCGCTCCTTCAAGCCACGCAGGATGGCGATGGCGTCCTCCACCGTGGGCTCGTTCACCATCACCGGCTGGAAGCGCCGCTCCAATGCGGCGTCCTTCTCGATATACTGGCGGTACTCGTTGAGGGTGGTGGCGCCGATGCAGTGCAGCTCGCCCCGTGCCAGCATGGGCTTGAGCAGGTTGCCTGCGTCCATGGCTCCCTCGGTCTTGCCCGCACCCACGATGGTGTGCAGCTCGTCGATGAACAGGATGATGCGCCCCTCCGAGCCCTTCACCTCGTTGAGCACCGCCTTGAGCCGCTCCTCAAACTCGCCCCGATACTTGGCGCCGGCGATGAGGGCGCCCATGTCCAGGGCAAAGATGGTCTTGTCCTTCAGACCGGCGGGCACGTCACCCTTGACGATGCGCTGGGCCAGCCCCTCGGCGATGGCGGTCTTGCCCACGCCGGGTTCACCGATGAGGACGGGGTTGTTCTTGGACTTGCGGGACAGGATGCGGATGACGTTGCGGTTCTCGTCATCCCGCCCGATGACCGGGTCCAGCTTGTTCTGCCGTGCCCGCTCCACCAGATCGGAGCCGTACTTTTTCAGCGCCTCATAGGTCTCCTCCGGGTTGTCGCTGGTCACCCGCTGGCTGCCCCGCAGGGCGGCCAGCGCCTGCATCACCTTCTCCTGATCCACGTTGTAGGTGTGGAACAGGGGCTTGAGGGCGCTGTCGGCGGTGTCGATGAGGGCCAGCAGCAGATGCTCCACCGATACGAACTCGTCCTTCATGGAGCCTGCGGCGGACAGGGCGGCGTTGAGCGCCTTGTCCAGATCGGCGGAGACATAGAATTTGTCCGCCTCACGGCCGGAGCCGGACACCTTGGGCAGCTTCTCCACCTCGTGGCGGACGGCGGCCCGAAAGGATTCCACCGTCATTCCCATATGGGTGAGAAGCTGGGGGATGAAGCCGCCCTCCTGCTCCACCAGGGCGCACAGCAGGTGAGCCTGCTCGATCTGCTGGTTGCCGTGCTCGGTGGCCAGATCGTGGGCGGACTGGATGGCGGACAAAGACTTCTGGGTAAATTGATTCATGTTCATGTTGTTCACTCTCCTTTGCCGGACGGGGTATCCTCGTCCTACTGTGGTTCTGGACTTAGTATACCCCATGGGTGGTGATTTTCATGAACTCATTGTAAACAATTAGCACTCTGCTGTCAAGAGTGCTAATTTCGAGTGACTGATTGACCTTGGCCCCCTCTGACGAGGGGGCTGTCGAGCGGCAGCGAGACTGGGGGAGAGATACTGCGGGGCATCCATGATCTCTCCCTCCGGCACGGCACAGCCGTGCCACCTCCCTCATCAGAGGGAGGCTTTGGAGAGACGGCCTGCAGCAGTCCGCAAAAAACAGCGCCCCCGCAAGAG
>JAZNQA010000084.1:0-8034 GCA_045589915.1 Candidatus Enterenecus sp. | reverse complement strand
CTTCGGGTTGCCTTTTCCCCCCTGTGATGTTAGAATATCTTCCACTGACATAGATTGGAGCGTTTTACCATGAAGCATCGTATCCTTGCCCTGCTGCTGTGCGCTGTGATGGCGCTCTCCCTCACCGGCTGCAAGTCCGGCCAGTCCGATCCCACCGATCAGGACATCCTCACCTACGCCGCCGGTATGTCCGGCAGCGACACGGTGGTGACCATCAACGGTGAGAAGGTGCCTGCCGACTTCTACCTGTATTGGCTGTCCCTCAACTGCACCCAGTTTGACACCAATTACGGCGGTCTGCTCAACATCGCTGACTACGCCACCTCCCTGAAGGCGAACAGCCTGTCCATGACCACCTACTACACCCTGCTGAAGCAGAAGTGCGTGGAGTACGGCTGCCCCCTCACCGATGCGCAGCTTGAGGAGCGTGCCGCCAAGCTGGCCGAGGATCCCGACACGCTGGCCGAGAGCAAGCTCATGTTCGGCCTGTCCGATGCCACCACGGAGGAGATCTACTCCCTCTCCTACTACTATGACAATCTGCTCAACACCCTCGTCCCCACCCCCACCGATGCCGAGCTGAACAACTACGTCTATCAGGCCAAGCACATCCTGCTGGCCACGGTGGATCTGAACGGCCAGCCCACCCTCCAGGAGGACGGCACTCATGGCTACCCCAAGCTGGATGAGGAGGCCATCGCCCGGAAGAAGGCGCTGGCCGAGGACATCATCGCCCAGCTCGCCGCCAGCGACGACCCCCACGCCCTGTTCGACGAGCTGATGCACGAGCACTCCGAGGACGGACGGGATGCCGACGGCAATCTGGCCGCTCCCGACGGGTACGTGGCCACCCACGGCGAGATGGTGCCTGAATTCGAGGCCGGTGCGCTGGCGCTGAAGCCCGGAGAAATCTCCGGCATCGTGGAGTCCTCCTACGGGTACCACATCATCCTGCGGGGCGAGGTGGAGGATCTGGACGAGTACGCCATCCGCTGGCGGCAGTCCCAGATGGACACGCTGACCAACCAGTGGATCATGGATGCCAAGGTGGAGCCCGCCGAGAGCCTCACCAAGCTGGACGCAGCGGACTTCTTCTCCCGTTTCGTGGACTGGCAGGCGGCCAAGGCGCTGGAGCTGCACGGCGGCGAGGATCACACCGGCCACGACCACGACTGACAATCATTCCGCAAAGCAGACCGGCTCCCCACAGCCGGTCTGCTTTTTTGCAAATGGGAGCACCACGGACATATGCCTGTGTATCAAAGCCTCCCTCTGATGAGGGAGGTGGCTTACCCCGCCCACCACAAGTCCTCATGGCGGCAATCTTAAAACTTTTTCTTGACATTCTTTTCCGATATTGGTACAATGTTCGGGCGATAAGGGAGTAGTCAGCAGGGGGTTCCCCTGTGACAAGTGCCAACACCTTGGCGGTTTACCGTCTGGTCTTGTACGAAATGATGAGACTTATCCGCGGCCCACTTGCTGCGGATAAGTCTTTTTTCATATCCTGCTTGTCCCGCTTCCCCGTCGTTCGACAGATGATTCTGTTATAGTAGTAGCATCGAAAAGTAAGGAGTGTTGTTTTGTGAGTCAATGGTTCACCAAAACCTCCGCCGAAGTCCTGTCCGAGCTGGATACCGACAAGACCAACGGTCTGTCCACCCAGCAGGCGGAGGAACGGCTGGAGAAGTACGGTCCCAATGCCTTGGAGAGCGGCAAGAAAGAGAGCCTTGTGGTGCGCTTCCTGAAGCAGATGAAGGATCCCATGATCATCGTGCTGCTGGCCGCCGCCGTGCTGTCCCTCATCGCCTCCCGTGGCCATGACTGGATCGAGGCCGTCATCATTCTGGTCATCGTCATCGTCAACGCCTGCATCTCCATTTCTCAGGAGAGCAGCGCTGAAAAGGCACTGGAAGCCCTGCAAAAAATGTCTGCGCCGCTGGCCAAGGTCATTCGTGACGGCCAGATGGTCCGCCTGGACACCGACAAGCTGGTGCCCGGCGACATCATCGTGCTGGAAGCCGGCGACCTGGTGCCCGCCGATGCCCGTATTCTGGAGTGCGCCAACCTGAAGGCGGACGAGGCCGCCATGACCGGCGAGTCCGTCCCCGTCAACAAGCAGGCCATCGACTCCCTGCCTGAGGAGACCGTGCTGGGCGACCGCAAGAACATGGTCATCTCCTCCACCGTCATCACCAACGGCCGTGCCGTCTGCGTGGTCACCGCCACCGGCATGGAGACCGAGGTGGGCCGCATCGCCAAGATGCTGTCCAGCGAGGAGGAGGACACCACTCCCCTCCAGCGCAAGATGACTGAGATCTCCAAGACCCTGTCCTTCGTCTGCCTGGGCGTGTGCGCCGTCATGTTCGGCGTGGGTCTGCTCTACGGCAAGGAGCTGCTGGAGATGTTCATGGAGGCCGTGGCTCTGGCCGTTGCCGCCATTCCCGAAGGTCTGCCCGCCATCGTCACCATCGTGCTGGCTCTGGGCGTGCAGCGCATGGTCAAGCACAACGCCATCGTCAAGAAGCTGCCCGCCGTGGAGACTCTGGGCTGCGCCGGCGTCATCTGCTCGGATAAGACCGGCACCCTCACCATGAACAAGATGACCGTGGTGGAGGTGTGGTCCAATGGCGACCAGCACCGTGCCGAGGCCCTCACCATCGCCTCCCTGTGCAACGACACCATTCTTACCTATAACGAGGACGGCTCCATCAAGACCGCCGGCGACCCCACCGAGACCGCTTTCGTGGACGCCGCCTACAAGGACGGTCTGGACAAGAACAAGATGGAGGCCGAGATGCCCCGCACCGCCGAGCTGCCCTTCGATTCCGACCGCAAGCTGATGAGCACCGTCCACCCCGTGAACGGCAAGCTGCGTGTCATGGTCAAGGGTGCGCCCGACATCCTGCTCTCCCGCTGCACCCACATCCTGAACGGCCAGCCCGTGGCGCTCACCGACGCCGCCGTCAAGGAAGTGGAGACCGCCAACGCCGCCATGGCCGAGCGGGCCCTGCGCGTGCTGGCCGCCGCCTATAAGGACGTGGACGCCCTGCCCGATGGCGAGCTGACCACCGAAAATCTGGAGTGCGGCCTCACCTTCGTGGGTCTGATCGGCATGATCGATCCCCCCCGTATGGAGGTCAAGCAGGCCGTTGCCGAGTGCTACGCCGCCGGCATCCGCCCCGTGATGATCACCGGCGACCACAAGCTCACCGCCGTGGCCATCGCCAAGGAGCTGGACATTTTCAAGGATGGCGATCTGGCCATCACCGGCGAGGATCTGGACTTCATGCCCCAGGAAATGCTGGAGCAGGACGTGGACAAGTTCGCCGTCTATGCCCGTGTGTCCCCTGAGCACAAGATGCGCATCGTCAAGGCCTGGCAGAAGAAGGGCATGGTGGTGGCCATGACCGGCGACGGCGTGAACGATGCCCCCGCCCTGAAGGTGGCCGACATCGGCTGCGCCATGGGCATCACCGGCACCGACGTGGCCAAGGGTGCCGCCGAAATGATCCTCACCGACGACAACTTCGCCACCATCGTGCAGGCCGTGGAGCAGGGTCGTGGCATCTACGCCAACATCAAGAAGGCCATCCACTACCTCCTCTCCTGCAACATCGGTGAGATCATCTCCCTGTTCCTCGCCACCGTGCTCAACTTTACCTACGCTCCCCTCCAGGCCGTGCAGCTGCTGTGGCTGAACCTGGTCACCGACTCTCTGCCCGCTCTGGCGCTGGGCATGGAGCCTGTGGAGCACTCCGTCATGAAGCAGAAGCCCCGCTCCGCCAAGGAGTCCCTGTTCACCCGTGGCTTCACCATCCGGCTGATCTGGCAGGGTGCCATGGTGGGTCTGCTGACGCTGGGCGCCTACGCCATCGGTGAGTTCGTGTTCAAGAATCTGGCCGCCGCCAACACCATGGCCTTCGCCACCCTCACCTTCTGCCAGCTCTTCCACGCCTTTGATGTGCGCAGCGAGGATCAGTCCATCTTCAAGATCGGCCTGCTGTCCAACCCCGCCATGAACAAGGCCTTTGTGGTGGGCATGGTGCTCCAGCTCATCGTGCTGCTGGTGCCCCCCGTCATGGCCATCTTCGACGTGGTCTACCTGAACACCTATGAGTACCTCACCGTGCTGGGCCTGTCCCTGGTGCCCGTGGTGATCTCCGAGATCGAGAAGGCTGTGCGCAAGAAGCGCTGAGCCGTCGTGAGCAGCACGGATGGACCGCAGCGAGGACGAGAAACCAAGAAATGCGGTGCATTTCTGTTTCAAGTCCGAGTCGGAGGGAAGCCGTGCGTTGCGAACAGGCGAAGCGTGCCCGCAAGAAATCAATTTCACAGTCTTTCCTGTACAGGAGCCTCCGTTGCACGGAGGCTCCTGTTTTTTCTGGCCGCCGAGGGCGGCGGTTTCCACCGGTGACCGCACCCCGTAGGGCAAGGGCTCTGCCCTTGCCGTGGTCTTTGCGGGCCGATGTGGGCATCGGCCCCTACGAACCATTTTGCGGGTCTGCCGTAGGGGCGGGTCCCAGACCCGCCCGCATGACACCTCTCCGCCCCTTCGGGGCACCTCCCCTCAAGGGGAGGCTTTTGGACTGCCCATTCATTCTGCATTCTGCATTTCCTGCATTCTGCATTCTCAAATATCCCTCATCCGTCACGGCTTCGCCGTGCCACCTTCCCCTTGAGGGGAAGGCTTTGAGGGTCGTCGGGGACGCCGACCCCCTACGCTGTGGTACCCAGTCCACGATCCATTCTGCATTCTGCATTTCCTGCATTCTGCATTCTTTATCACTCTTCACTTTGTCCGAAAATTGACAATTTTCTGCCCATACTTACCAAAAGGAAAGGTAATTTTTCGTTGTTTTCATACAATTATGATAAAAAAACCTGCCCATCTTGCAGAAAAAGAGGGGTCGCACCTGTTGATTTTTCCATCGTCGGGGTATATAATTTTGTACAGATGTGAATACCCCTCGATAAAATTATTTGGAGGTCATGTATCATGAGAGAAGTTTATGTCGTCAACTGCTGCCGTACCGCTGTCGGCTCCTTCGGCGGCTCCCTGAAAGACACCCCCGCCGTTGAGCTGGGCGCTGTCACCGTGAAGGAAGCCCTGAACCGTGCCGGTGTCGCCCCTGAGAACGTGGACGAGGTCATGTTCGGCTGCATCCTGTCCGCCGGTCTGGGCCAGAATCCCGCCCGTCAGGTGGCTCTGAAGGCCGGTCTGCCCATCGAGGTGCCCGCCTACACCGTGTCCATGGTGTGCGGCTCCGGCATGAAGTCCGTCATCGAGGCCGGCCGTGCCATCGCTGCCGGTGATGCCGAGATCGTGGTTGCCGGCGGTACCGAGAATATGTCCGCCGCTCCCTACGCCATCCCCGCCGCCCGCTGGGGCGCCCGCATGGGCAACAACAAGATCATCGACACCATGGTGAACGATGGTCTGTGGGATGCCTACAACAACTACCACATGGGCACCACCGCCGAGAACATCTGCGACCAGTACGGCCTGACCCGTGAGGAGCTGGATCAGTTCGCCGTCAACTCCCAGAACAAGACCGAGGCCGCTCAGGCCGCCGGCAAGTTCGAGGCCGAGATCGTCCCCGTGATGGTCAAGAAGAAGAAGGAAATGGTGGAGTTCAAGGTGGACGAGTTCCCCAAGGCCGGCGTGACCATGGAGTCCGTTGCCAAGCTGAAGGGCGCTTTCCCCCTGGCTGACGGCACCAAGGGCAGCCGTGTCACCGCTGCCAACGCCTCCGGCATCAACGACGGTGCTGCCGCCATCGTGCTGGCTTCCAAGGAAGCCGTTGAGAAGTACGGCCTGAAGCCCATGGCCAAGCTGGTGAGCTGGGGTCAGGGCGGCGTGGATCCCAAGGTCATGGGTCTGGGCCCCATCCCCGCTTCCCGTCAGGCTATGGCCAAGGCCGACCTGACCATTAAGGACATCGACCTGGTGGAAGCCAACGAGGCCTTCGCCGCCCAGTCCGTAGCCGTGGCCCGTGATCTGGAGTTCGATATGTCCAAGGTCAACGTCAACGGCGGCGCCATCTCCATCGGCCACCCCGTGGGCTGCTCCGGCGCCCGCATCATCGTCACCCTGCTCCACGAGATGCAGAAGCGTGACGACGCCAAGAAGGGTCTGGCTACCCTGTGCATCGGCGGCGGCATGGGTGTTGCTACTATTTTCGAAAAGTGCTAATCCGCACTGACACAATCATCTGATGCTTATCGGCTCAGTGACTTGGGTCATACATCCATGAAACCAGCCCGGCGGGCAGTCCCTGCCCGCCGGGCTTCAACAAATTAGGAGGTCAAACAAAATGCCTAAATTCGTATCCATCGAAGAGGCGGTCAAGCTGATCCCCGATGGCGCCACCGTCATGTTCGGCGGCTTCATGGGCTGCGGCAACGCCCACAAGTTCATCGACGCTCTGTCCAAAAGCGGCGTGAAGGATCTGACCATGATCGGCAACGACGCTTCCATGCCCGGCGGCCCCATGGGTGAGGACTACTACGGCGTGGCCAAGCTGGTGCACAACAAGCAGGTGAAGAAGCTCATCGCCACCCACGTGGGCCTCAACCCCGAAGTGGCCACCCAGTCCATGATCGACGGCACTCTGGAGGTCATTCTGGTGCCCCAGGGCTCTCTGGCCGAGATGATCCGTGCCGACGGCGCCGGTCTGGGCGGCGTGCTCACCCCCACCGGCGTGGGCACCATCGTGGAGGACAACCCCCTCTGCCTGGGCAAGCAGACCATCAACGGCAAGGATTACCTGCTGATGGCTCCCGTCCATGCCGACTTCGCCGTCATCGGCGGCTACAAGATCGACAAGGCCGGCAACGTCTGGTACAAGGGCGACACCAGCAACTTCAACATCGTCATGGCCACCGCCGCTGACGTGGTCATCGCTGAGGCCGAGGAAGTGGTGGAGATCGGTGAGATCGCTCCCGAAGATGTCCGCACCCCCGGCGTGTTCGTGGACTATGTGGTCGAGGGAGGTAAGTACTAATGGATAAGTCTCAGATCAAAGGTTTCATCGCTGCCCGTGTGGCCAAGGAGCTGAAGGACGGCGACGTGGTTAACCTGGGCATCGGTCTGCCCACTCTGGTACCCAACTACCTGCCTGAGGGCGTGCACGTCACCCTCCAGTCCGAGAACGGCATCATCGGCACCGGCGCTGTGTCCGAGGAGAACCGTGACCCCATCCACACCGTGGATGCCGGCGGTTCCCCCTCCGCCGTGGGCTGCGGCGGCTGCTTCATTGACTCCGCCACCTCCTTCGGCCTGATCCGTGGCGGCCACGTGGATGCCACCGTGCTGGGCGGTCTGGAAGTGGACGAGGAGGGCTCCCTGTCCAACTGGATCATCCCCGGCAAGAAGATGCCCGGCATGGGCGGCGCTATGGACCTGCTGGTGGGCGCCAAGAACGTCATCGTTGCCATGGAGCACACCGCCAAGGGCAACCCCAAGATCCTGAAGAAGTGCCGTCTGCCCTACACCGCCGTCAAGTGCATCACCAAGATCATCACCGAGATGGGCGTGATGGAGGTCACCGACAAGGGTCTGCTGCTCACCGAGTACAACCCCGAGTTCACCGTGGAGGAGATCCAGGCCGCCACCGAGGCCACCCTCATCATCTCCGAGAACCTCAAGCCCATGGTGTAAGCGCACCACGAGCCGTAAAAATCAAAGCGGGCCTGCTCACAGAGCAGGCCCGCTTTTTTGCTGCCATTTTATCTGCCGTACGCAACGATGCGTCCCGTGTGTTCGTAGCACTCGATTTGAACCGTGTGTACACGCTCAAAATAATCGTAGTCGCCCATGGATATCTTGAACCGGCGTTCCTCGCCGGACGAGTCGATGCCCACCAGATAGTAGTCCAAGCTGACAATGCCTCTGGAAGTGCCCCTGCCTTCCACGCTGCAATTGGTCAGCGTGATGACCTGACTTCCCTGTGCCACATCCAGCACCACGTTTCTAACAGCCAGCAGGGAGACACCGAGGATCACAGTTGAAGTCGGAGGCCAAGCGGTCTT
>JAZNQA010000083.1:0-3628 GCA_045589915.1 Candidatus Enterenecus sp. | reverse complement strand
GTAGGGGCGGGTTCTAAACCCGCCCGAATGGGCCGCTCGTAAATTACAGCAAAAATCGAACAAACGTTCAGAAAATGCTTGACAAAATAGAACGGATGTATTATAGTCCAAGGTGTGGAACAAAAGTTCTATCAGGAGCTTGTCGAATTTGGGCGAATGAGTACGATTTATAGGACTAACTGTGTGCTATCCTTGGATCAGACAAGAAGGAGGCTTTGCGATATGGAGACTACTTATTACACGTTGACTGCCCGTGAGATCATGGTGACCGGCGATGCCGTGGAGAAGGTCAGCGGCGGTGCCCGCCAGCTCGTCTGCGTGCGCAAGGCCGCCCGCCCTGCGGAGACCGCTCCCAACCACGGCAAGGTGATCGACATGGCGGCGTGGAAGGCCGACCGTGAGGAGGAGGCCCGTCTGGAGGAGGAGTGGTACGGTGGCGTGGATGAGGTGCCGGAGCAGCCTGTCATCCATCAGCCCAAGCCCCGTCGGGATCACCGCCGCACCGTGCTGGTGGGGGGCGAACTGCTGGCCACCCTGTCGGTTATCGGCGTGATGGCGCTGCTGGCCCTGCGGCTTATGATGATGTAAGATAGCCTAAATAGTGAAAGTAAACAGTGTACCCGGACTGTCAAAACCTCGTAGAGTTTTGCCGCTCTGCGGCAAAAGAAAATGAGATCTGTTTTCTCCGGCGGCATGCACGTCGGTGAAAACACTTCTCGGCACGCAAACGTGGAAATCGCCCGCCGTTGGCGGGCGATTTATGCGCTGCAGCGGGCCGCAAAACCGTCGGAAAAGGCTTGCCTTTTTCGACCAGCTCCAAATGTGGTAGGCACAGTTTTGGTGCCTACCACATTTTGTTTGGGTAAATAAAATGGACGGAAATGGTGAAAAATAGCTTTACAACCCTGCAAAATTGTGCTACTATGTCTTAGCCTGCGTTATTGTGCGCACACACCCGCCCCTTAGTTTCGGGAGCAAAGCCCGCTCATATGCGGGGCTTCACCCGCCCGTTACTCAGAGGCTGGGGAGAATTTATGAAAGGTGGAAACACAACATGATCCGCAAAGACCAGAAGACTGCCGTTATCGAGGCAAACCGCACCCACGAGACCGACACCGGCTCCCCCGAGGTTCAGATCGCCATTCTGACCGCCCGCATCCAGGAGCTGACCGAGCACCTGAAGGTGCACACCCACGACAACCACAGCCGCCGTGGCCTGCTGAAGATGGTCGGTAAGCGCCGCAAGATGCTGGACTACCTGGCCAAGAAGGACATCGAGCGCTATCGTGCCATCATTGCTAAATTGGGTATCCGCAAGTAATTAGAAGTGCGCAGGGTAGGCGCATAGGGGAGCTTGGAACGAAGCGAATTTTACAAACCAAGAATTGCGAGCAATTCTGTTTGTGAAATGAGTCGGAGCGAAAGCGACCCGGCCATGCGCCCAACCCGGAGCATGACAACAACGAAGTGCGGAGCCGTCGTGAGCAGCACGGATGGACTGAAGCGAGGACGAGAAACTAAGAACTGTGTGCAGTTCTGTTTCGAGTCCGAGTCGGAGGGAAGCCGTGCGTTGCGAACAGGCGCAGCATGACAACAACGAAGTGTGAAGCCGTCGTGAGCAGCACGGCAACAACCAAACAGCGTAAGTTCTTGAAGGAGGGCGGCGTGGAACTCCACGCCGCCCTCTGTTCAGAATAGAAGGGATCAACATTGCCGGAGCCAACACTTTTTTAGCAGTTGAACATGGGCCCTATGGAAGGAATGGGACGTGTGTTCAAGTGCTATAAAGGTGCGCTCCGGACAGACAAAAGAAAAGGAGTGTAACCTGATGTCAACCATTATCAAGCACAAGCAGTTCAACAACTACAAGGTGTACGAGACCACCGTGGCCGGTCGTCCTCTGAAGATCGAGGTGGGCAAGGTGGCCGAGCTGGCCAACGCCTCCGCCATGGTCACCTACGGTGAGACCACCGTGCTGGTGGCCGTCACCGCTTCCGCCCGTCCCCGTGACGGCATCGACTTCTTCCCCCTGTCCGTGGACTTCGAGGAGAAGCTGTACGCCGTGGGCCGCATCCCCGGCTCCTTCATGCGCCGTGAGGGTCAGCCCTCTCTCCCCGCCGTTCTGGCCTCCCGCCTGATCGACCGCCCCATCCGTCCCCTGTTCCCCGCCGACCTGCGCAATGACGTGGTGGTCACCTGCACCGTCATGAGCGTGGATTACGACTGCTCCCCTGAGGTCACTGCCATGATCGGCGTGTCCGCCTGCCTGTCCTACTCCGACATTCCCTGGGCCGGCCCCATCGGCTGCATGGAAGTGGGCTATGTGGACGGCCAGATCGTCATGAACCCCACCCGTGAGCAGAAGCAGAACTCCCAGATGGACGTTACCGTGGCCGCCACCATGGAGAAGGTGGTCATGATCGAGGCCGGCGCCAAGGAGATCCCCGACGACATCATGTACGACGGCATCGTGAAGGCTCACGGGGAGATCCGCAAGCAGGTGGAGTTCATCAACGGCATCGTGGCCGAGATCGGCAAGCCCAAGTTCGAGTACGAGCACGCCGACTTCAACCAGGAGCTGTTTGACGACATCGTGGCCAACTTCATGGACGAGGCCAAGGCCGCCATGGACACCGACGACAAGAACGTCCGTGAGCAGCGCTGGAACGCTATGATCGACCACTGGCATGAGAAGTATCTGGAGCAGTACCCCGACATGGACAAGTACCTGGAGGAGTTCACCTACAAGTTCCAGAAGAAGATCGTCAAGGCCTGGCTGCTGGAGGGTCACCGTGTGGACGGCCGTGCCAAGAACGAGATCCGTCCTCTGGCCTCCGAGGTTGGCGTGCTGCCCAAGGTGCATGGCTCCGGCCTGTTCACCCGTGGTCAGACCCAGGTTCTGTCCATCTGCACCCTGAACACCCTGGCTGCCTCCCAGAAGCTGGACACCATCTGGGAAGAGACCGAGAAGCGCTATATGCACCACTACAACTTCCCCGGCTACTCCGTGGGTGAGGCCCGTGGTGCCCGCTCCACCAACCGCCGTGAGAAGGGTCACGGCGCTCTGGCCGAGCGTGCTCTGGAGCCCGTCATCCCCTCCGTGGAGGAGTTCCCCTACGCCATTCGTGTGGTGTCCGAGGTGCTGTCCTCCAACGGTTCCACCTCTCAGGGCTCCATCTGCGGCTCCACTCTGGCTCTGATGGACGCCGGCGTGCCCATCAAGGCCCCCGTGGCCGGTATTTCCTGCGGTCTGATCCAGGATGATGACGGCTCCTTCACCACCTTCATCGACATTCAGGGCGTGGAGGACTTCCACGGCGAGATGGACTTCAAGGTGGCCGGTACCAAGGCCGGTATCACCGCCATCCAGATGGACCTGAAGAACGACGGCCTGTCCCACGCCATCATCAAGGAAGCTCTGGAGATCACCAAGGATGCCCGTTTTGCCATCCTGGACGAGATCATGCTGCCCTGCATCAACGCTCCCCGCGCTGAGGTCAGCAAGTATGCTCCCAAGATGATCACCATGAAGATCGACCCCGATAAGATCCGCGAGGTCATCGGTAAGGGCGGCTCCGTGATCCAGAAGATCACCGCTGAGTCCGGCGCCGAGATCAACATCGAGGAC
>JAZNQA010000082.1:0-6441 GCA_045589915.1 Candidatus Enterenecus sp. | reverse complement strand
AGCTCAAACTCTGCCGTTCCCACTCGCTCGCCTAAAGCATTAACGGTTGTACTCTCCGCTTTTCCCTCCAACCTTGCATTTGTTGCGTCAAGGTCTATCCAAACCTCATTAAACTGCGTGGCCGTTCCGCTCTCCAGCTCCACAAGCTGCTCAATGGCTTGGTACAGTTCCATTGCATTCTCTTCTACTTCTTCGCCCAGCACGCTCACCCGGCCGCCGATCCGGCCCACGGATCCTCCAATGCTCAGCAGTTCCGTGGCGTTCTGCTCAATTTTGCTGGTGATCCATTCCCGGTTTACCCTCTGTCCAAATTCCAGCCGGGTCATGTTCGGTCGTACATAATCCCAGTTGACGTTTGCCACCCGTTCGCCCAGCACATTGCCCCAACGGGTGCGGATACCCACCAAGTCCCCGGTGCGGATGTCGTGCATCGTGTACCCGGGCAGATAGCTTACGTCCCCTGCCCGTGCTGTACCGCTGCGGGTGGGTGCTGCTTTTTTCTCAAGGTCTTTGTAGGCCTCCACCATCAGCTCCACGGGATCATCTATACCATTTGCTGTGTAGACATAGCCACGCACAGTCCCGTCATCCTCTGCGCCGGGTATGGCCACCCACGTCTGCCCGGCTGGCTTGTCTGCCGGGTCTCCGCTTGCTGTACTCCACACAGCCTCTCCAATGATCACACGGGTCTGTTCAAGCCCCGTGCCCGTGGCTCTGCCCACCGGGTACACCCGGGTCATGGGCAACCCGTCTTCAACCAGGCCGATCTGGCTGGCTGTTTTCGGGCTGATGATCCGCCCCCGGTATGTCGGTTCCTGTGTCAGCACGTCCACTTTGCGGGTGCTCACTGCGCCTCTGACAAACACATAATAGGGGATGATTTCACTTTTGGATGTGTCCGCCACCTTTGCCAGTGCGCTCTCCGCCGTTTCGTAGTATACCGGCACGTCTCCCACCGTGCCTGTTGCCGTCGTCTTGCCAATTTCCCAGCCGACGCCAGCCAGCACACTTTCGGTGGCTGCTACAGCCGTTTTCCCGGCAATCTGAGCACTCTCCACCACATGGTGCCGCATCCACGTCCTTGCTGCATCCGTGGCAGTGATTTCATCAATTCCCTCTTCGTCCACCTGCTCCGTGCGCTCAATCTCAAACGCCCGGAAGCGTCCGTCACGGCACACAAAGCCAATGTATTCCCCAACTCGTGGGTTGTATCCGATGGCAATCTCTGCTTGCAGTCTACCGTCAGCTTCGCTGTGCACCATCTCCGCAATGCACCCCGCAGGGATTGACGCTCTGGCACGCAACCCCTTGTCAAGGATGTAAGTCGTCAGGCCCATCTTTTGTGCCACCTCGCTTTGATCTCCGCCGTAAACCCGCATTCAATTCTGTGCACGCCAGGCACCAGCTGACGGTCAAAGTCGGTGCTGGTGTAGTCCACCACGCCTGCCGGCAGCCCCCCGTCCACCAGCACCGTACCTTTGGCCATGTCAATTTTCATCGTGCTGCCTGCTGCCAGTGTGCCCATCCAACCAAAAAAGGCAACCCCGTCCAGCTCAAGCGCAAAGTCGCTCTGGCTTTCTTCCGGTGTTACCTCAATCACGATGTCTGTTTCGGCCGTCCCTCCGATGCGTAGGCTAAGCTCGGTCCCGCTTGCCACCCGGGCCATGTCTGGCGCAATGCTGTACGGGTGCGGGTCAGGCACCAGCCACACAACCTCTGCTGTGCCAAAACCCCTCCGCCAGTCCGGCTCCGTTACCTCCTGCAACGCTGCATTGTATGCCATGCCCGGCAGCCATGTGGGCTCCAACGGGTGCAAGTTTCCGCCGCCTCTGGCCCAGTTGCACAGCGCCAGATAGGCCTCTTCGCCCTCTCTGGGCGATCTGGCCGCAATGCTTATTGTTGCATGTATTTCCATTGCTTCTGTTTTCCAGTCTGCCAGCAGCGGTTTTCTGGCAGTTTCAATGGTCAGCGGCTCCCGCCGTCTGCCCGGCGGTGCCTGATGTCCGATCCTTATCGCCCTGTGGATAGCCCGTGCTTCCACTCCGTTATATCTCATAATACACCGCCTATTTTGCCAGCCCCAGCTGCTGGTTGATGATGGGGGCAATCGTCTGGCCCAGTTTTCTCCCGTTGAGGTTTACGTTTACATTCAGAGGCTGCTGCCTTGCTGCTGCGCCTGCTGTGTATCCGCTGATTACAAAGCTGGGAACCGCAATTTTGTTCAGCTCTGCCTGTACCCCTGCTGCCAGTGCGTTGGCAGCGGCAATTGCTGCGTCCGTTCCGTCGGTGATGCCTGCCGCAATGCCGGCGGCGATATTGGCTCCGGCGGTCTCTGCGTCTGTTGCGGCCGTTCCGGCCTCTTCTTCCAGCTTCTTCTGCGTTTCTACGCTGTACCAGATGGATTCCAGCTGCCCCTCGCTCAGTCCGCCATAGCCCACATTGTACAGGTTTTCCAGCCTTGTGCGCATGGTTTCCAGCTCGGTGTTTACGGCAGATAGCTCTTCGCTGTTTGCTCCACCCGTCAGTCCATTCCAGATGTTGGCAAACGCTGCGCCGAAATCCGTCCTGATGATTCCGTCGCCTTCATCGTGCCACCCAACTGCACCGCCACTTTTTCTCCCAAGATCCCGCAAGAATTCCTCACGGTCATAACCGGCGATAGTTTCAGCTCCGCCAAACCAGTCCGCCAGTGTTTCCAGCTGCAAAGCGCCAAAATTTTTGAGTTTTGTCAACACGGGGTCGATGGCTTCACCAAAACGCATCCACGCCTTTTGCAGGCGCAGTGTGCTGGCTTCTCCTTCTATCATGCTTTTGTTTGTTTCGCCGACAACTCTTTTTTGGTCTGCCAGTCCGTGCTGGCTCAGGTACGTCAGTACATAGTCCACTTCCGTTCCGTTGGTTTTGGCAGCGGCAAGCCCGGTGTTAAACTCATCCATGTCTACACCCAATCGCTCTAACAGCTCGGCAAACTGGCCGGAACCCTGCCCGGTTGCCAGCGTCTCCTGAAGCCCATCTGCAAGGCTCTCAAATTTGAGCGTGTCCGGAAAACGCAGCGCAGCGCCTGTCAACAGATCCATGCCCTGCACAAACTGAGTTGTGTCAAGTCCTGCCGCCAGCAGCTCATTAACTCCCTCCAGCGCACTGTCCAGATCACCTATGTAGGCTGCCGCCTCAAAGGCTTCTGTTTCTGCTGTTGAAAAATCAATCTTTGCATTGGCTGCGTTTTGCTCCAGCATGGCAAGCTGTCGGTTGTAGTCTCTGGCCTCTTCGGTGTAGTCAAACAGCCCTGTAACAGCATCCCACGCACCCTCAGCCAGCTGCACACCCACCTGAAACTCCGCCGACCCTTTAATACTGTCCAATGCGCTGCCAAGGTCGCCCAGCTGATCCTCCAGCCCACGCATGGCTTTTTCTGCGTCCTCTGTTGCGTCGGTGGCGTACCGGTCAAGGTTACGGGCAAAGGTTTTTGCTTCTTTGCCTGCATCCTCAAAGCCGTCGTCCACGTCATCCAGCTCTTTTTCCGCATCTTTCAGCTCTTTTTCCAGTTTGCTGATTTTTGCCTGCGCATTGTTCAGTTTGATTGCCCAATCCTGCGCTTCGTCGCTGCCCTCGCCAAACTTGTCGTTGACGCTATCCAGCGCACCTTTCAGTGCTCTGGCGATCTCCCGCTGTTGCTCCAGCTCCTCGTTAAGGATTCGGGTCTTGGTTGTCATAAAGGACTGGTCATCGCCGGTGCTTGCAAACGCAGCGGCAGCCGCACGCAGTTCGCTGTCCATCACCCGCAGCTGCTTGTTGGCTCCTGCAATAGCTTGCTTGAATTGTTTCTCACCATCCAGCTCCAACGTGGTTTTGATCTCACGTACCGCCATGCGTCATCACTCCTCCCATGCGCAACGGCTCTTGCGCTTTATTCCGTGCTGCTCATCGTCATATTGGCGCTTGAGCGTGTACAGATCCAGTATCAGGCCGGGTGGCTGCCGCATGATCTCCTCATACGGCAGCCCGGCGATCAATCCATAGGCGATGCACTCTCTGGCTGTAATGCCTCTGGCGTTTTTTTTTGCTCTTCCTCCAGCACCGCATCCACCATGGCCTCTTCGTCATCGTCCTCTGCGTGTTCCCGGTGCATGGCGATCTCATACCCCCGCACCGCCAGCCGCCCGATCTCGATTGCCTGGGCATGCGTCAGGTTTTCCGCCAGCCATTCCAGCGTCACGCCGCCTTTTTCGCCCCGGTACTTTGCCCCGGCATTTGCCATTGCCACCGCAAGCCGCAGCTGGTTGGTCATGGGCATTTTACCAGTGGAAATGTCTCCCCACATGGTTTTGATGTTGCCCACCTGCTTTTCCAGCTCCAGCCATGCCGGCACCGTCCACCGCAGCAGCAGTTCACGCCCGCCCACTTGCATTGTCAGGCTCATTGTCCGCCCTCCGTTCCGGTGGTGGCGTTGGCTGCTTCGTTATTGGTGATGTTGGCTTTGCTGTTGAGCCAGCTGTAAGCCTCAGCAGCGTCTGTAAACTCCTTGTAGTCGTGCACGGTCGGTTTCATCGTTTCGTCGATGATAACCGGCATGAGGCTGCCGTTTACCGTTGCGGGTTGGAAGTTGATGGTTTCTCCCTTGGTTTCCATCGTTACAGATGTCACGGCGTACTGTGTTTTGTACAGCCAGTATGCCTTGTAGATATACTGCCCCCTGTACTTGAGCACACGCAGCACGCCAAAGCCACCGTAGGGGGATGCCTCGCTGTACACACGCATGGTGTTGTCGTCCAGCTTTACATCGCCCAGCATCTTCACACGCACATCTTCCACCAGATGGTCAACCGTCAGTGCGATCGTGCCACCCACAATATCGTTGGCGCTCTCTGCCACCACATCGTCTGCATACAGTTTTGTGTCAGCCCGTTCGAATTCCAGATTTGCGCTCACCACTCTGCCTACCACGCAGCCCTCACCGTAGGCAATCGGCTGGCCGTCTGGTCCCTCGCTCTCAATGGGAGCAAATACCGCATATCGTACTCCGATAGCTGCCATATCAGGTCACTCCTTCACTTTCCAAAAAATCGTCAAAAACAGCAGCCATTGCTTCTGTGGCTGGCCCTTCGCCTTTGTCTACGGCCTCATCCACAAAATGGCTGCCCCCGTTGCTTTTGAATCCGTAATGCAGTACAAACGCCTTCTCAGCGTTTCGCACACCTTTTCGGTCTTTGCCCTGCGGGTACACCTCAATGGATGGCGTACCGCTTGTGGTTTTGATTTTTGTCGGCCTTACAGATTTTCGCATATCTCCGTTGTCCACATGCCCGTGCCGGTCTATGGCGCTTACCCATGCCCTTTTCATTTGTTCTGCACCGGCGTGCAGCATCTGCTCTCCCACAGGCCCAAGCCGCTGTCCGATCCTGTCCAGCTGTGCCGTAAATGTGTCCAGCCCCTGCACCTTTAGCTTTGCCATCAAATTCCCTCACAGTCGAACAGATGGCGTATCACCTTTGTTTTCGGGTCAAAGTCCACCATGTAGCGAAACGCCACACCCTCCGCCGCCAGCAGCGCATTGCGGATCCGCTGGGCAATCGGGTCAAACTCCTCGCTTGTGTAGCGTTCGACTTGGAACGCCCAGCCCAATTCCTCGGGATTTTCATCCGTTATGGTTCTCCCATCGTCTCCTGGCGCACTAATCTGGTTATATTCCTGCCACACCGTATAAGGCCCATCGGTGCTGGTGCTGTAGTAGTGCCGGGCTGCCGGGTCTGCGCTGGCCACAATGTTGCCGATCTCTTCCAGCGTCATGCACTCACCCGCCTCAGTGTCAGGTCGGTAATGGGCTGCCCGTTGTCATCGTCGTGGCCGTGGTAGGCTCGGATCACTTCAAAGCGCTCCATATCGTCCTCAATCAGGTGGCACTCCTGCAGGATCACCACGTCTTTGTTGGTGATGGTTCTGTCTTGATCTATCCGGATGCGTGCATCTGCTTGGATTTCCTCCCGGTTGTCAGTGGGCCATGCCTGCACTGTGGCAAAGTCAAGGTACCCAAACCAGCTCTGTGTTTTTTCCATCAGCTGCATGGCGGGCATGCCGCCCGGGCGGCTCACGTCCACCTCGCTGAATACTGTACAAATACCATCATCAAGGATCACCGCTGTCACCTCCTACAGCCATCTGTTTTTTTCACGGCGCCGCAGCGATGCCGGGTCATCCTCATTGCTGTCTCGGTTGTTGTACTGCCATACCACTGTATCCACCAGCAACATGGTGTCGGCGCTGCTTTCCGGGTTCAGCGTTATCCCCTTTGTCTGCATTTCCTCACGGGCCGCTTTGATACGCTCACGCAGGTAGTCATCCGCTGCCGTGATGCCCCGCAGCTTGTTCAGCCTCTGCTTTACCAGCAGCAGGATCTCGTTGTCTTGTTCATCCAAACGCCATGCCCCCTTTCATCACCAAAAG
>JAZNQA010000081.1:0-19262 GCA_045589915.1 Candidatus Enterenecus sp. | reverse complement strand
AAAGGGTCAGGCCGAGTTGGAGGAACGTAAACCATGAACATCAAGAGCAACGAGAAAAAAGAGAACAGCGCCATCGAGCTTGTCATCGAGGTGGGCGCCGCCGAGTTTGAGGCTGCCATCGAGAAGGTGTACAACAAGCAGAAGAAGAACATCATGCTGCCCGGTTTCCGCAAGGGCAAGGCTCCCCGCAAGATGGTGGAGAAGATGTACGGCGCCGAGGTGTTCTATGAGGACGCCATCGAGGAGGCCTATCCCGCCGCTTACGAGGCCGCTCTGGCCGAGACCGGCATCGAGCCCGTGGCCTACCCCAAGCTCGAGATCGTCGAGGTGGGCAAGGAAGGCTTCACCTTCAAGGCTCTGATCACCGTCAAGCCTGAGGCCACCGTGAAGGAGTACAAGGGTCTGGTCGTCGCCAAGCCCGAGGTGAAGGTCACCGCTGCTGACGTGAAGGCCGAGCTGAAGCCCTACATTGACCGCGCTTCCCGTCTGGTGACCGTTGAGCGCAAGGCCAAGAAGGGTGACACTGCTGTCATCGACTTCGAGGGCTTTAAGGACGGCGTTGCGTTCGAGGGTGGCAAGGGCGAGAACTACAGCCTGGAGCTGGGCTCCGGCAGCTTTGTCCCCGGCTTCGAGGAGCAGGTCATCGGCATGAAGGCCGGCGACGAGAAGGATCTGGACATCACCTTCCCCGAGAACTACACCCCTGAGCTGGCTGGCGCCGCCGTGGTGTTCAAGGTCAAGGTCAACGAGGTGAAGGAGCGTCAGGAGCCCACTTTGGACGACGAGTTCGCCAAGGACGTGTCTGAGTTTGACACTCTGGACGAGTTCAAGAAGGATCTGTCTGCCAAGCTGAAGGCCCGCCGTCAGGAGCAGGCCGAGCGTGACTATGAGGAAGCCATCGTGGACGCTCTGCTGGAGAACCTGGAGTGCGACGTGCCCGAGGCCATGATCGACTACCGTGCCGACAAGATGGTGGAGGACTATGCCAACCGCATTCAGTCTCAGGGCATCCCCTTCGACCAGTACCTGGCCATGATGGGCATGAATATGGACATGATGCGTGAGCAGGCCAAGGTGTCCGCTGTTCGCTCCGTCCGTACCGGTCTGGCCCTGGAGGCCGTGGCCGTGGCTGAGAACATTGAGGTCTCCGAGGCCGATGTGGATGCCGAGGTCAAGCGCATGGCCGAGGAGTACAAGGTGGACGAGGAGCAGGTTCGTGCCGTGGTCAACGTGGAGGATATGAAGAAGGATCTGGCCAGCCAGAAGGCTCTGGAGCTGGTGAAGTCCTCTGTGAAGAAGCCCGCCAAGAAGACCACCAAGAAGGCTGAGGAGCAGACCGAGGAGACCGCCGAGGAGAAGGCCGACTGATCGTCAGCCTTCCTGAGAGAGCGGAGGAATGGAATAAGGCGCACACGACTTTGGGTATACTTGGACGGTGTCCCGGCATAACCCCGCTGAAAAGGAGAACATTCCATGAGTTTAGTCCCATATGTAGTGGAGCAGACCAGCCGCGGCGAGCGGTCCTATGACATCTTTTCCCGTCTGCTCAATGACCGTATCATCTTTTTGGGTGAAGAGGTAAACGCCACGACCTCCGCACTGGTGGTGGCCCAGCTTCTCTATCTGGAGGCGCAGGATCCCGATAAGGACATCCAGTTCTATATCAACAGCCCCGGCGGTTCCGTCACCGATGGCATGGCCATCTATGACACCATGCAGTACATCAAGTGTGATGTCTCCACCATCTGCGTGGGCATGGCTGCCTCCATGGGTGCATTTCTGCTGTCCGCCGGCACCAAGGGCAAGCGCATTGCTCTGCCCAATGCCGAGATCATGATCCATCAGCCCTCCGCCGGCACCAAAGGTCAGATCACCGACATGGCCATCCACCTGAAGCGGCTGGAGACCATCAAGAAGCGGATGAACCAGATCCTGGCGGATAACTGCGGCAAGAGCGTGGAGGAAGTCACCGCCGATTGCGAGCGGGACAACTTCATGACCGCCGAGGAGGCCGTGGCCTACGGCCTGATCGACAAGGTCATCTACAACCGTTAATCACGCAAAAGAGCGGAGGCGTAGTCTTCCGCTCTTTGGCGCTTTCCTGAAAGGAAGATCATTCTTATGGCTCGTGACGAGTATAAATCCATCCGCTGTTCCTTCTGCGGCAAGCATCAGGAGCAGGTGGATCGCATCATTGCCGGCCCCAGCGCTTATATCTGCAACGAATGTGTCCAGCTCTGTCTGAACATTTTAGGCGACGAATGCGATGAGGTGACCGGTGTTACCCCCGATATGCCCGACGTGATCCCCACCCCCAAGGAGATCTGCGCCGTGCTGGATGATTATATCATCGGCCAGGAGGACGCCAAGGTAGCCCTGTCCGTGGCGGTGTATAACCACTATAAGCGCATCTACTTCGGCGGCGGCGACGATGTGGAGCTGCAAAAGAGCAATATCCTGCTGGTGGGTCCCACCGGCTCCGGCAAGACCCTCTTTGCCCAGACTCTGGCCCGCATCCTGAAGGTGCCCTTCGCCATCGCCGATGCCACCACCCTCACCGAGGCAGGCTATGTGGGCGATGATGTGGAGAACATCCTGCTGCGGCTCGTTCAGGCGGCGGATTACGATATCGAACTGGCCCAGCGTGGCATTATCTACGTGGACGAGATCGACAAGATCGCCCGCAAGAGCGAGAACACCTCCATCACCCGTGACGTGTCCGGTGAGGGCGTGCAGCAGGCGCTGCTGAAGATTCTGGAGGGCACTGTGGCCAACGTTCCGCCCCAGGGTGGCCGCAAGCATCCCCATCAGGAATTCCTCCAGATCGACACCAAGAATATTCTGTTTATCTGCGGCGGTGCGTTTGACGGCCTGGAAAAGATCATCGAGCAGCGTCTGGACAAGAAGTCCATCGGCTTCGGCGCACAGATCAAGACCGCTGCCGAGCGCAGCACCACTGATGTCTTCAAAGAAGTGCAGCCCCACGACCTGCTCAAGTTCGGCATCATCCCCGAATTGGTGGGCCGTCTGCCTGTGCTCACCGCCCTCAAGGCGCTGGATCGTGAGCAGCTGGTGCGCATCCTGACCGAGCCCAAAAACGCACTTATCAAGCAGTACAAGAAGCTGATGGAGTACGATAACGTGGAGTTGGAATTCACCCAGGAGGCTCTGGAAGCTGCCGCTGACAAGGCGGTGGAGCGCAAGATCGGTGCCCGTGGCCTGCGTGCCGTGCTGGAGGAGGTCATGACCCCTGTCATGTATGAGGTTCCCTCCGACGAGAGCATTGCAAAGGTGACCGTGACCGCCGAGGCCATCCGTGGAGAGGATCAGCCCGTTCTGGAGCATCAGGAGGGCAGACCGGCCCGTCCCCGGCTGGGTGCAGCCGCCCTGCGGGCGGAAAAGGGAGGCAGTTCCCCCATCAAGGGAAATGCGTCTTAATGGATGACAAAAGGGGCGGGCGAGCAGCTCGCCCCTTTGCGCATATTTGAGGAGGAAACACACGATGACTTCGACTGAAACCGTGCTGAACCCTGTGGTCATGCCCGCTCTGGCGCTGCGGGGGATCACGGTATTTCCCAATTTGCTGCTCCACTTCGATGTGGGGCGTGAGGCTTCCATCCATGCGCTGGAGGAGGCCATGTCCGGCGGCCGTGAGATCTTTCTGGTCACCCAGCGTGACCTGACCGTGGAGCACCCCGAACAGGACGATCTGTATCATGTAGGCACCGTGGCATCTGTGAAACAGATTCTGCGCCTGCCCGAAAACAATGTTCGGGTCATGGTGGAGGGGCGCAGCCGTGGCCGCCTGCTGCGGATCACCGCCACCGAACCCCATCTGGTGGCTGAGGTAGAGCTGATCCCTGCCGCAGAGCAGCCCAAGACCAACTCCTCCCGCACCGAGGCGCTGATGCGCCAGATCTACACCCATATGGAGCGGTACACCGAACTGTCCGACCGGGTGACGCCGGAGGTCTACCTGAAGCTGCTGGCCAGCGACGATCCGGCCTACATCTGCGATTATGCCGCCCAGAACCTCCCCCTGCGCTTTGAAGACAAGCAGGCTGTGCTGGAGGAACTGCGCCCCCTCCGCCGTTTGGAGCAGGTGTGCCGCATCCTTGCCCGTGAGGTAAAAATCCTTGAGGTGGAAGGTGAATTGGAGGCCAAAGTGCACGAGCAGATGGCGGCCAATCAGCGGGACTATGTGCTGCGTGAGCAGCTTCGTGTCATCCAGCGTGAGCTGGGCGGCGATGAAGAGAATGACGAGATCGCCGAATACCGCAAAAAGGTGGCGGAAGCCGCTCTGCCTGACGAGGTACGGGAAAAGCTGAACAAGGAAATCCGTCATCTGGAGAAGCAGCCCTTTACCTCGGCAGAGGCCGCTGTTATTCGCACCTATCTGGATACCTGCCTTGAACTGCCCTGGCAGACCAAGACCAAGGAGCGCATCAGCGTGTCCGCCGTGTCCAAAACGCTGGATGCCGACCACTTCGGTTTGGAAAAGGTGAAGGAGCGTATTTTGGAGTTTGTGGCGGTGAAGCAGCTCGCTCCCGAACTGAAAGGACAGATCATCTGTCTGGTGGGTCCTCCCGGTGTGGGCAAGACCTCCATTGCCATGAGCGTGGCCTGTGCCATGAACCGCAAGCTGGCCCGCATCTCTCTGGGCGGTGTGCGTGACGAAGCGGAGATCCGGGGTCACCGCAAGACCTATATCGGTGCCATGCCCGGCCGCATCATCGCTGGCATCCGTCAGGCGGGCAGCGCCAACCCGGTGCTGCTGCTGGACGAGATCGACAAGGTGGGCAGCGATCATCGGGGCGACCCTGCCGCAGCCCTGCTGGAAGTGCTGGACGGCGAACAGAACAGCACCTTCCGTGACCACTATTTGGAGCTGCCCTTTGACCTGTCCGATGTGATGTTTATCACCACCGCCAATACCACCGATACCATTCCCAAACCGCTGCTGGATCGTATGGAGCTCATCGAGCTGTCCAGCTACACCGATGAGGAAAAACTCCAGATCGCCAAGCGGCATCTGCTGCCCCGTGAGCTGAACCGCCACGGCCTCACCAAGAATCAACTTCGGGTTTCTGATGATGCCCTGCGCCAGATCATCTCCGACTATACCAGAGAATCCGGCGTTCGTGTGCTGGAGCGCAAGCTGGCTGCCGTGTGCAGAAAGGCCGCAATGCGGCTTGTGACAGGAACAGTAAAGCGAATTACCTTAACAGAGAAAGAGCTGCCTGACTATCTGGGCGTGCGCCGCTACCACGACGATACGGTGTCAAAAGAACCGCTGGTAGGCGTGGTCAACGGCCTTGCATGGACTTCTGTAGGCGGCGAGATCCTGGAGGTGGAAGTCAACGTGGTGGACGGCACCGGCAAGGTGGAGCTCACCGGCAACCTGGGCGATGTGATGAAGGAATCTGCCAAGGCTGCGCTGTCCTATATCCGCAGCCGTTATGCACAGCTTGGTGTGGAGCAGGATTTCTATAAGACCAAAGACATCCATGTTCACTTCCCGGAAGGTGCCGTGCCCAAAGACGGCCCCTCCGCCGGTATCGCCATCACCACCGCCATGGTATCCGCTCTCACCGGCGTGCCGGTGCGGCGGGATGTGGCCATGACGGGCGAGGTGACGCTCCGTGGCCGGGTGCTGGCCATCGGCGGGCTGAAGGAAAAGACCATGGCGGCCCTGCGAAACGGCGTGAATACCGTGTTCATTCCGGCAGATAATGAAAAGGATCTGGCTGAGATCGACCAGACGGTGCGTGCCGCCCTGAAGTTTGTGCCTGTGCAGCAGGTGGATGAGGTGGTGGCGCAGGCACTGCTGAGTGCTCCGCTGGTAGCAGCCCAACCCTGCATGGTGCAGCCCAAGCAGAGCAAGAGCGCAGGCAGTACCGCAACGCTGCGTCAGTGAGGTATGTAATGAAGATCAATTTGAACAATGCGGAATTCATCCGCTCTGCGGCAAAGCCTGCGGATTTTCCCCGTGATACGCTGCCTCAGGTGGTATTTGCGGGCCGCTCCAATGTGGGCAAGTCGTCGGTCATCAACCGTCTGCTGAACCGCAAGAACTTTGCCCGTGTGGGTGCGCAGCCCGGCAAGACCACCCACATCAACTATTTTCTCATTGACAAGCAGTTTTATCTCATCGACCTGCCCGGTTACGGCTATGCCAAGGTGTCCAAGCAGGAGCGTGACCGCTGGGGGCGGCTCATCGAGGCGTGGTTCGCCGACACGGCGCTGATGACCTTAGGCGTGCTCATCGTGGATGCACGGCACAAGCCCACGGCAGATGACCGCACCATGTCCGATTTCTTTCTGTCCACCGGCAAGCCCTTTGTTGTGGTGGCAAATAAGCTGGATAAGCTGAAAAAAAGCGAGATCGAGGGCAATTTAAGCCAGATCAGAGCGGTACTGGAGCTGGCGGAAGATACCCCGGTGATCCCGTTTTCCGCTGAGAAAGGGAACGGAAAACAGGAACTGCTGGATCTGATCTTCGATCATGTGGAGGGCACACTATGAAGTATGTACGCATTGAGGGACAGGACGGCGCCCGCTGGGGCGTGGTCAAGGATGACATGGTGCTGACCTTGCGCTGTGCCCCCTACGAGAGCATTGAGTATGATGGCGGCAGCGCCCCTTTGAGCGATTGCCGGCTGCTGGCACCCTGCGAGCCGACGAAGATCGTCTGCGTGGGTAAAAACTATGCCGAGCACGCCCGTGAAATGGGAGGAGAGGCTCCCGGTTTCCCGGTGCTGTTTATGAAGGGGCTGAACACCCTGAACCGCCACGACGGCGCTGTGGGTGCGCCCAAGTTTGTCAATCGGCTGGATTACGAAGGGGAACTGGCGGTGGTCATCCGTCGGCGTGCCAAGGATGTCAAAGCGGCCGATTATGCTGACTATGTGCTGGGCTACACCTGCCTGAACGATGTGACCGCCCGTGACATCCAGCAGCATGACGGCCAGTGGACCCGTGGCAAGTCTATGGACGGTTTCTGCCCGGTGGGGCCGTGGGTGGTGGACGGACTGGAGCCTGATGCGCTCTCCCTGGAGACTCGTCTCAATGGCCGTGTGGTGCAGCAGGGCAATACGGCGGATTTCATCACCTCCGTGCCCAAGCTGATCGAATTTATCACCGCTTCTATGACGTTGGAGCCCGGCGATGTAGTGGCTACCGGCACGCCATCCGGCATCGGCCCCATGGTGCCCGGTGACACTGTGGAAGTGGAAATCGAGGGCATTGGCATTCTGAAAAACCAGATTATTTAACGAATTGAAAAAGAGACTGCCTTCGCAGGCAGTCTCTTTTCCTATGTGCAGAAAATAAATCTGCTCGTTTTGCCCGATGAAACCGCTCAGAACGCCAGTGAAAACGGGAGATTGCATACATTTTCGGTCAATTAAACCAGATTATCCTTGCATTGTCAGGGAAGAATGGGTATAATAATTTTGTATATATACGCATATTTAGGAGGTGGGAACGTGTATCAAATTGGTGATAAAGTCGTCCATCCAATGCACGGAGCAGGGGTAATCGACTCCATTGTGCAGCGGACGGTCAACGGCGAACAGAAAGATTATTACCTGCTCAATCTGTCCGATGGGAGCATGATGGTCATGATTCCCACCGACAACACCCACGAGATCGGCGTACGCCCCGTAGTGTCCTGTGAGGAGGCTGCGGAGATCCTGTGTGCCATGGAGCAGATCGAGGTGGACATGACGCAGAACTGGACCCGCCGCTACCGGGAGAACATGGTGCGCCTGAAAAGCGGCGATCTGCTGGAGGTCGCCCGTGTGGTGAAGGGGCTGATGCTGCGGGAAAGCGAGCGCAGCCTGTCCACCGGGGAACGAAAAATGCTCCATACTGCCAAGCAGATCCTCATTTCGGAGCTGGTGCTGGCACAAAGTATGCCTTACGACGCAGTAGAAGAGCGCATCAACCGGGCATTGGCCTGAAAACATAACACAGCGTGCCCTTTCGCTGGCGGAGGAACACAACATGGGACTGTTCAGACGAAGAAAAACAGCTAAGCTGGCGGGGAATTGCTCCATGATCGTGGTGGCGGCAGGTTCATCCACCCGTATGGGACAAGATAAGATCATGAAGCTGCTGGGCGATGCACCAGTCATTGTCCACAGCCTTCGCACATTTGAGCAAATGGCAGAGATCGGCGAGGTCATCGTCGTGACACGGGACGATCTGATCCCGGAGATCGCAGCGCTGTGCAAAACATACGGCATGACAAAGGTGGTCAAGGTCATTCGGGGCGGCGCCAGCCGTGTGGAGTCGGCACGCCTTGGTACGCTGGAGGCGGACACAGACGCAAAACTGATCGCCATTCATGACGGAGCCCGTCCCTTTGTAACGGCAGAAGTGGTAAAGGCCGCCATTGCCAAAGCGGCGGAGACCGGTGCCGCAGCCCCCGCCATTCCTGTAAAGGACACCATCAAGGTGGCCCGCAAAGGTCTGGTGGAGGAGACCCCTGACCGTGCCATGCTCTATGCCGTCCAGACCCCGCAGGTGTTCGATGCTTCCCTCATTCGTGCGGCCCTGCAAAGTGCGATGGATGCCGGAGCGGAGGTTACTGACGACTGCTCTGCGGTGGAACGGCTGGGCATGAAGGTATCCCTCACCGAAGGGGATGACCGCAACATCAAGCTCACCACGCCCACCGACCTGCTGTGGGGGGAGAGCCTGCTGGAGGAAGGAGCGGTGCGATGATGCGCATTGGACATGGATATGACGTGCACCGTCTGGTGGAGGGGCGCAAACTCATTTTGGGCGGTGTAGAGGTGCCCCATACGTTGGGGCTGTTGGGGCATTCCGATGCGGACGTGCTCACCCACGCCATCATGGATGCCCTCCTGGGTGCAGCGGGACTGTGGGACATCGGCCACGCCTTTCCCGATACCGATCAAGCATTCAAGGACATCTCCAGCCTGCTGCTGTTGGAGCGGGTCATGGAAATGCTGCGGGAGCGAAATTATTCCGTAGGCAATGTGGATGCCACCATTTTGGCGCAGCGCCCCAAACTGGCGCCTTACATCCCCGCCATGCGGGACAAGCTGGCCGCTGTCATGGGCGTTGATGCAGATCAGGTCAATATCAAAGCGACCACGGAGGAGGGGCTGGGCTTCACCGGGACAGGTGAGGGAATGGCCGCCCACGCCGTGGCACTCCTTCAGGTAAATCGTTAGCACAGGCGCTCCTCTCGGAACATATGATGTTCTGAGAGGAGCGTTTTTTGCGCATCGTCCTTGTAAAGCCTTTTGTCGGTATGCGGGAGCATACTGTTTCAGATAGTTCCGGGAAAGGGAGGAGGAGCTATGGTCTACTATCTTATCATATGTCGCTCCTTGACGTACGCCCAGCGAACTGCCCGTATGCTGGAGCGAGCGGGCATCAGCGGACATGTGATGCGAACACCGAAGTTGATTTCACGGGAAGGATGCAACTACTGCGTTAAAGTGACCGAACAACGGCTCACCGATGCACTAAAACTCCTTCGTCGGGAAGGGCTGGCGCCAAAGCAGGTGTTTGTCCAGAATGCAGATGGTTTGTATAGCGAGGTGGAGACATGATCTATTTTGACAGTGCAGCGACCACGCTGGAAAAGCCAAATACCGTA
Source organism: Candidatus Enterenecus sp. (assembly GCA_045589915.1). GTDB lineage: Bacteria > Bacillota > Clostridia > Oscillospirales > Oscillospiraceae > Enterenecus. Next base: position 9,625 of record JAZNQA010000081.1, on the reverse strand, counting down.
CCGGCAGCCACCGCCTATGCCATGACCCATCTGGCAAGCCCCGGTCGGGGCGGTTACAGCGCAGGGATGAGGGCGGCAGAGGTTATCTACCGCTGTCGGGAACTGGCAGCCCAGATGTTCCATGTGCCCGACCCTGAGCGGGTGGTGCTCACCGGGAATGCCACCCACGGGCTGAATCTGGCCATTCATGCGATGACCAGACCAGGGGCGGTGGTGCTTATTTCCGGCTATGAGCACAATGCGGTGACAAGACCGCTGTGTGGTCGGCAGAATCTGCGGGTTAAGGTAGCTGCGGGGCCTTTGTTCGATCCCGATGGGGTGTATGAGGCTTTCGAGCGGGAGCTGACGGATGAAGTGGATGTGGTGGTATGTAACCATGTGTCCAACGTGTTTGGCTTTATCCAGCCCGTGGAGCGCATCGCCGCTCTGTGCCGTCGGCGCAGGGTGCCGCTCATCGTGGATGCCTCGCAGTCTGCCGGGGTGCTGCCTGTCAATATGGAAGCGTGGGGTGCCAGCTTTGTGGCCATGCCGGGGCATAAAGGCTTGTATGGGCCTCAGGGAACAGGGCTGCTCTTGTGCGGAGCAAAGACGCAGCCTCTGCTGTATGGCGGAACAGGCAGCCTTTCGCTCCGACAGGATATGCCCGATTTTCTGCCGGATCGCTTAGAGGCGGGCACACAGAATGTCTGCGGTGCGGCCGGGCTGCTGGCAGGAATGCGGTTTGTCAACCAGAGGGGAGTGGGGCGCATCCACGATTACGAATGTCAGCTTTGCCGCCGTATGATGGATCGGCTGGCAGGGATACCGGGCATCCGGGTATTCCGAGGCGATGGACATCAGACGGGGGTGGTGTCTTTTGTGCATGATCAGATGGACTGCGAGACCATGGGGGAGCTGCTGGGCAGACGAGGGATCGCAGTGAGAGCAGGACTGCACTGTGCGCCGCTGGCACATCAAACAGCCGGTACGGCAGAGAGCGGTACCGTGCGCATCAGCTTCTCTGCGTTCAATACTATGCGGCAGGTGGAGCAATCAGCCTGCGCCATTAAGGAGATCGTGAAAAATCATCGTTCACACTAAATTGATGTAGGCTCCCTCTGGAACGGGCGGAGCCTACATTGGTTTTATCTTGCTATTAAGCGGTGGATATGGTACAATGGTTCGATAAGTGGAGGAGGTGTCTCCGTGCTGATTTTGGGAATTGATCCCGGCTATGCCATCGTGGGCTTCGGCTTGGTGGAGAGCAGCGGCGACAAGCAGCGTATGGTTGCCTGTGGTGCCATCAACACGCCGGCAGGGGTTCGCTTACCGGCCCGTCTGTGGCAGATCGCCAACGATCTGGAGGAGCTGATCCGCCAATTTAAGCCGGACACCTTGGCCATCGAAGAATTGTTCTTCAACAACAATGTCACCACCGGCATTGGTGTAGCCCAAGCCCGTGGTGTGATACTCATGACAGCGGAGAAGATGGGCTTGCCCATCTATGAATATAACCCGTCTCAGGTCAAGCAGGCGGTGGTGGGCTACGGTAAGGCGGAAAAGCAGCAGGTCATGGATATGACCCGCCGCTTGCTCAATTTGTCTGCCGTACCCAAGCCGGACGATGCTGCGGATGCGGTAGCCATCGCTCTGTGCCATGCCAGATCGTCCACTTCGCTGTTGTCCCGCACCAGACCGTAGCATCGGAGGGTACACGCTATGTTTTACTATGTTCAGGGAACGGTGGCCCATACGGCGCCCTATCTGGCCGTCATTGACTGCGGCGGCGTGGGCTACGCCTGCCGCACCACCAATCAAACGCTGGCCTCTCTCAACAGGGGTAAACCGGCAAAGCTTTACACCTATCTCCATGTACGGGAAGAAGTGTTTGAGCTGTATGGGTTTGCCAGCGAGAGCGAGCTGTCCTGCTTTCAGATGTTGATCGGCGTGTCCGGCGTAGGCCCGAAGGCGGCGCTGGCCATTCTTTCCTCCAACAGCCCGGAGGGATTGGCTATGGCCATCGTGTCCGGCAACGAAAAGGCGCTTACCGCTGCGCCGGGTATCGGCAAAAAGATCGCCCAGCGCATTATTCTGGAGCTGAAGGACAAGCTGGCCAAGGGTCAGCTCACCGTGAGCGGAATGGAGACCTTTGCAGGCGGTGTGACGGTCATCCCGGAAAACAAGGTCAGCGAGGTGTCGGCGGCTCTGGCGGTGCTGGGATACAGCCAGCAGGAGATCGCTGTAGCACTCAAGGGTATTGATCTGGAATCCCTGACGCTGGAGGATGCCGTGCGTCAGGCGCTGAAAAAGATGATGAAGTGACAAGTGGGGAGGCGAGTATGTGAGCATAGATTTTTCCGCACAAGGTTTTGATGGGGAAGAGCTGGAACCGCTCGTCACCACCTCTTTGACCACTGCTGATGACGGCGAATACTCTCTGCGCCCCAAGTCGCTGAGCGAGTACATCGGCCAGGAGAAGGCCAAGGGCAACCTTGAGGTGTTTATTCAGGCGGCCAAAATGCGGAGCGAACCGCTGGATCATGTATTACTCCACGGCCCTCCGGGGTTGGGCAAGACCACCTTATCCGGCATCATCGCCAATGAGATGGGGGTCAACATCCGCATCACCTCCGGCCCTGCCATTGAAAAGCCGGGTGATTTGGCGGCGCTGCTCACCAATTTGCAGGAGAACGATATCCTGTTTGTGGACGAGATCCACCGCATCAACCGCTCGGTGGAGGAGATTCTCTATCCCGCCATGGAGGACTACGCCATTGACATCATCATTGGCAAGGGCCCGTCTGCCAATTCCATTCGGCTGGATCTGCCCCGGTTCACCCTCATCGGCGCCACCACCCGTGCAGGGCAGCTCTCAGCTCCCCTGCGGGATCGCTTCGGTGTCACCTTGAGGCTTGAGCTGTATACACCGGAGGAGCTGGCGCTCATTGTCACCCGGTCTGCGGGCATATTGGATGTACCCATCGAGGCGGAAGGTGCGCTGGAGATTGCCCGCCGCAGCCGTGGCACGCCCCGTATCGCCAACCGAATGCTGCGCCGTGTGCGTGATTTCGCACAGGTCACTGCCGGCGGCGTTATCACCCGTGAGGTAGCTGATCGGGCGCTGCAGGCGCTGGAGATTGACCATTTGGGGCTGGACAATATTGACCGCCGGATGCTGACCAGCATCATTGAGAATTACGGCGGCGGGCCGGTTGGTCTGGATACTTTGGCAGCCACCATCAATGAGGAATCGGTGACGCTGGAGGATGTCTACGAGCCTTATCTCATGCAGTTGGGCTTCCTGACCCGCACCCCTCGTGGTCGCTGCGTCACGCAGAAGGCATACGAACATCTCGGTCTTTCTGTGCCGGGTGGGACTATTATGGAGCAAATGAGCTTTTAATCTGAACATTAACGAGGTGTCATTATGGGAAAACTGTTTGGTACGGATGGTATTCGTGGCGTGGTCAACGCCGGTCTGGACGCTGATCTGGCTTACAAAGTGGGTCTGGCCGCTGCTGCTGTGCTGGCAAACAACAAAGAAGACGGAAAAAAGCCGCTGGTCACCATCGGCAAGGATACCCGTATTTCGGGCGATCTGCTGAAGGGCTCCCTCATCGCCGGTCTGTGCACCGCCGGTGCGGACGTGCTGGATCTGGGTACGCTGCCCACTCCCGGTGTGGCTTGGGTGACGGTGGATGCCGGTGCGGATGCCGGTATCGTCATTTCCGCATCTCACAACCCCTGTGAGCACAACGGCATCAAGATCTTCAACGGTCAGGGCTTCAAGCTGTCTGATGAGCTGGAGGAGAAGATCGAGGAGATCGTGCTGTTCACCCACAACGATGTACCCAGAAAGACCCACGGTGACATCGGTAAGGTGAGCTATGTGGCTCCCAAGGCGTCCGAGGACTATATCGACCATCTGGAGAGTACCGTGAATACCGATCTGAGCGGTATGCGTATTCTGGTGGACTGCGCCAACGGTGCCGCTTCCGCCACTGCCGCCCGTCTGTTTGATCGGTTTGCCAAGCTGCAGACCGACGTCATCAACGCTGACCCCGATGGCGTAAATATCAACCACAAGTGCGGCTCCACCCACATCGATGCTCTGGCCGCCATGGTCAAGGCCGGCGGCTATGACATGGGTATCGCCTTTGATGGCGATGCAGACCGCTGCCTCGCCGTGGACGAGGAGGGCAACCTCATTGACGGCGACCAGATCATGGCTGCCTGCGGTCTGGATATGAAAAATTCCGGCAAGCTGCCCGGCAATACTGTGGTGGCCACCGTGATGAGCAATATCGGCCTGCACGCATTTGCCAAGGAAAACGGTCTACGTCTGGAGTGCACCAGCGTGGGCGACCGCAACGTGCTGGAGTGTATGCTGGAGAAGGGCTACACCATCGGCGGCGAGCAATCCGGCCACATGATCTTCCTGGAGCACGCCACCACCGGCGACGGCGAGCTGACTGCGCTCCAGATCCTGGCGCTGGTTCACAGAAGCGGCAAAAAGGCGTCTGAAGTGTTCGGCGGCTGCAAGCGCTATCCCCAGGTGCTCATCAACGTGCCCGTTGCCGGTAACGATGCCAAGCAGCGGGTGATGGAGGCGCTGTGGCTGAAAGAGGCCATTCAGGTGCAGGAAGGTGAGCTCAACGGCGATGGCCGCATCCTCATTCGCCCCTCCGGCACCGAGGCGCTGGTGCGTGTGATGGTAGAGGCTCAGAACGATGCCATCGCACAGTCTGTGGCCCAAACTTTGGCAGATTTGATAAAGCAGAAGGAAAGCTGAGAGGCTTTCTAAAGAAATTGCATAAATTTTCTTGACATTTTATAAAAAATGTGATAAGAATAATCAAGGTTGTTGTATGGATTATACAGTGGACAGAACATCTGAATCCAGTGACGAAGCGCTCTGCGCACGAACCGCAGCAGGGGATCGTCTGGCGGAGGAACAGTTGGTGGTGCGCTACCAGCGGTTGACCCGTGCCTGTGCCCGCCCGTATTTTCTGGCGGGAGGGGACAGTGAGGATCTGATTCAGGAAGCGATGTTCGGTCTGCTGAAGGCCATTCGTGAGTTCAACCCGAAACGGGATGCCACGTTCCGAACCTTTGCCGAGGTCTGTATTCGCAACCGCATCCGCTCTGCCGTGGCAGCGGCAGCTCGTGGAAAGCATATGCCGCTGAATAACAGCGTGCCCATTGAGCAGCCCATGCTGGGCAGCGACTCCAGCCCGGAAGAGCTGTTTATCAGCAGGGAAGAGGAGCAGGAGCGTCTGGCCGAGATCAACCGATGGCTGTCGCCGCTGGAGCGCCGCATTTTGGCTCGCTACCTCGACGGCTACTCCTATCAGGACATCGGCAGGCAGGTGGGGCGATCCACCAAGTCGGTGGACAATGCGGTACAGCGCATACGGCGCAAGGTTGCCGCACACTATGGCGATTTCAGCGAAAGCTGACGCAAATATATTACAGTCCCAGCAAATTTGGTTTTTCCGGTTCTGGGCATCAAAGAGAGGGTATATCCATGTACGAAGACAAGACTTTAGTATGCAAAGAGTGTGGCAACGAGTTCGTGTTCACCGCCGGTGAGCAGGAGTTCTACGCCGAGCGCGGCTTCCAGAACGAGCCCCAGCGCTGCAAGGCTTGCCGTGACGCCCGCAAGGCTGCCGCTCACGGTCCTCGTGAGTACTTCACCGCCACTTGCGCTTCCTGCGGCGGCGAGGCCAAGGTACCCTTCGAGCCCAAGTCCGACCGTCCCGTGTATTGCAGCGAGTGCTTCGCCAAGATGCGTGCAGAAGGCTAACAGAACCGAACCACATACGAGAATCACCCCGGAGCATTTGCTCCGGGGTTTCTTCGTTCATTTTTTCACTTGTTCCAGGCCCCAAGGCATGGTATAATACCCGCATGTGGCTTGAGTCACAGGCGCACATCTGACTTTGGAGGTTTATCAAATGGAATCTGCTGTGCATCGTATTGGTGTATTTACCAGCGGTGGTGATGCCCCCGGCATGAACGCTGCTATCCGTGCTGTGGTACGCATGGCGCTTCACATGGGGATTGAGTGCATCGGCATTCGCCGTGGTTATCATGGTCTCATCAACGGCGACTTTGTAAAGCTGGACTTTGAAAGCGTCAGCGATATTTCCCGCCGTGGCGGCACCGTGCTCTATTCTGCCCGCAGCAAGGAGTTCATGACGGAAGAAGGACGCAATAAAGCGCTGGCCACCTGCAAAATGCTGGGGCTGGATGCGCTGGTGGGCATCGGCGGCGACGGCACATTCAAGGGCCTGCTTTCTTTGGCGAAGCACGGCATTTCCGTCATCGGCGTGCCCGGTACCATTGATAACGATATCGCCTGCTCCACCTATACCATCGGCTACGACACTGCCTGCAACACCGCTCTGGAGAGTATTGACCGTCTGCGTGACACCATGAAGTCCCACGAACGCTGTTCCGTGGTGGAGGTGATGGGTCATCAGGCCGGACATCTGGCGATGGCGGTGGGCATTTCCTGTGGTGCCACCGTGGTGCTCACGCCGGAGAAGGAACTGGACTGCGAGCGTGATGTGATCGAGCCCATCCGCCGTGCTCGTCTGGCCGGACGTACACATTTCATGGTCATCGTGGCCGAGGGCATCAAGGGCGGAGCCTACGAGATCGCTCAAAACATCAAGGATGGTATGGCGCTGGATACCAGAGTGACTGTGCTGGGTCACGTGCAGCGTGGCGGATCTCCCACGGCCAGAGACCGTATGGTGGCTACTTATATGGGTCACGAGGCGGTCAGTCTGCTGGCAGAAGGGAAGACCTGCCGTGTGGTTGCCATGCAGGGCGACCAGGTGGTGGATTACGACATCCATGAGGCGCTGGGCATGACCAAGGGACTGGAAGAGTACGGTTTGGAAGTGCTGGCCAATATGACGGGCATCTGAACACAATGAAAAATCCCTGACTTCGTAGAAGTCAGGGATTTTTTGTTTGGTCAGACTTACTTGTTGGAGGCCAGAACCTTCTTCAGGCGGGCGAAGCGGGGCAGACCGTTCTCCAGCACACGGTGGTTCTCACCCTGGATCAGGGGGAGAGCATAATCGATGAAGTCCTGAGTCACGCCGTTACCGGCCTCGTTGATCCACTCCAGAGGAACCTTCTTCTCGAAGTTGGCCACATCGGAGAGGTTGAACAGCTTGGGCTTGCAGGTATAGACACCGTTGTCACGGGTGCACTCAAAGCCCACCATCTTGTCAGTCTCACCGGCCACAGCAGCCTCAACGGCGGTCTTACCGGCCATAAAGGACTCCTCAATGTCGGTCTGAGAGGCGAGGTGAGCGCCGCAACGCTGCAGCAGGGACAGCTCGATGCCACGCACCTTAGCGCCGGTCTTCTCCTTTACCACATTGGCCAGCATGGCGGCCAGACCGCCCAGCTGAGCGTGGCCGAAGCCGTCGGTGGCGGAGGTCTTGGCCTCGGAAACAAAGGAACCGTCGGCATAGTGGATGCCCTCGGAAACGGCCACAATGCAGTTGCCGTTCTTCTCGTAGAGGGCGGTCACATCGGCCAGGAAGCGGTCCATATCGAAGTTCACCTCAGGCAGGTACACCAGGTCGGGAGCGCAGCCGGTCACACCGGCCAGGGCGGCAGCACCGGCCAGCCAGCCTGCATGACGGCCCATGATCTCGATGATGGTCACCATGCCGGTGTCATACACACGGGCATCCTTGTACACCTCGGCACAGGAGGAGGCGATATACTTGGCGGCAGAGGCGAAGCCGGGGCAGTGGTCGGTGCCGAACAGGTCGTTGTCGATGGTCTTGGGCACGCCCATAACACGGCACTCATAGCCGGATTTGGCCATGAAACGGCTGACCTTGGAGCAGGTGTCCATGGAGTCATTGCCGCCGTTGTAGAAGAAGTAACGGATGTTGTACTTCTTGAAGATCTCCAGAATACGCTGATAGTCGGTGTCGTCCACATCGGGATCGGCGATCTTGTAGCGGCAGGAGCCCAGCTCGGAGGAGGGGGTATTCAGCAGCAGCTCCAGCTCCTTAAAATCCTCCTCGCCCATATCATACAGCTGGTCGTTGAGCACGCCCTTGATACCATGGGCAGCGCCGTACACAGCGGTGATGTCGGGAGTGTCCAGAGCGGTGCGGATGACGCCGTAAGCGCTGGCATTGATGACGGAGGTGGGGCCACCGGACTGGCCGATCACACATGCGCCTTTCAGTTGAGACATAACAATTCTCCTTCTATATCTGTCGGTTTGATCATCAGGCCTTGCCGTCGCAGCCCAGAACGTTGATCAGCTTGTGCTTGACCAGCTCCTTGATGTTGGCACGGGCGGGCTTGAGGTACTCACGGGGGTCAAACTTGTCGGGGTACTGGGCAAAGAACTGACGCACAGTGCCGGTCATGGCCAGACGCAGGTCGGAGTCGATGTTGATCTTACAAACGGCCATGCGGGCAGCCTCACGAAGCTGATCCTCAGGCACGCCGATGGCGCCGGGCATATTGCCACCGTTCTCGTTAATCATCCGGACGTACTCCTGGGGCACGGAGGAGGAACCGTGGAGCACGATGGGGAAGCCGGGCAGACGCTTGGAGACCTCCTCCAGAATGTCAAAACGCAGCTGGGGCTTGGTGCCGGGCTTGAACTTGTAAGCGCCGTGGCTGGTGCCGATGGCAATGGCCAGAGAGTCGCAGCCGGTCTTAGTCACGAACTCCTCGACCTCCTCAGGACGGGTGTAGGAGGAATCCTCAGCGGACACCTGAACCTCGTCCTCAACGCCGGCCAGGGTGCCCAGCTCGGCCTCGACCACAACACCGTGGTCGTGAGCGTACTCGACCACCTTCTTGGTGATCTCGATATTCTCAGCGAAGGGCTTGGAGGAGGCGTCGATCATAACGGAGGTGAAGCCGCCGTCGATGCAGCTCTTGCACAGCTCAAAGCTGTCGCCGTGATCCAGATGCAGGGCGATGGGCAGGCCGGTCTCGATGATGGCGGCCTCCACCAGCTTCATCAGGTAGGTGTGGTTAGCGTAGGCACGGGCGCCCTTGGAAACCTGAAGGATCAGGGGAGCGTTGACTTCCTTAGCGGCCTCGGTGATGCCCTGAACGATCTCCATGTTGTTGACGTTGAAAGCGCCGATGGCGTAGCCGCCCTCGTAAGCCTTCTTGAACATTTCGGTAGTGTTGACCAGTGGCATAGTAGACAACTCCTTAATTAAATTTCATACGCCAAGATTTTAACATTTTGCCCTTAAAAAAGCAAGCAAAAGCCCTATCATTTGTGTTTGAAAAACGCAAATAACAGCATTTACGAATTGTGCATACTGTCAAACCACCGGGGAATCGCATAGAATATCCAGAAAGGGGAGAGGTGCATGATCCGTTTGATACCTTATAACCGCCGGGCGGCGGTAGCTTACGCCCGACGCTGGGCGTTTGGCCGCAACCCGGAATTCTATGATTTCAGCGAAATTGGCGGGGATTGCACCAATTTTGCATCTCAGTGTCTCTATGCCGGCACCGGCGTGATGAATTTTACTCCGGATTTTGGCTGGTATTACATTAACCCGGAGAATCGGGCGCCGGCATGGACAGGCGTACCGTTCTTTTGGAACTTTATGACAAGTCGGAGGCC